>JAURCF010000057.1 GCA_030828565.1 Flavobacteriaceae bacterium | reverse complement strand
TCTCCTTCCAAAGGCATGTTTCTGTTGGAATCGTGTAAAAAACGAACCGATCCGTACAGGTGAGCAAATACCAATTCTGCCACAGAAGATGAAGAAGCAGCTGGAGTGTTTATTACATGAAGTCCTTTTTCACGAGCATAATCAACATCAATATTGTCCATACCAACACCGCCACGACCAATGATTTTCAAACCGGGACAATTATCTATGAGGTCTTTTCTTACGGTAGTAGCACTTCGAACTAACAAGACAACAATATTTTCAGCATTGATATGATCAATTAATTGCTCTTGCGCAACTGTGGTTGTACTTACGTTAAATCCGGATTGTGTTAAAGCATCAATTCCGCTTTGAGAAATACCGTCATTTGCTAAAATATTCATAGTGTGTTGTTGTTAAATGTATAATTATTTAAGAGTTTTTTTCGAGAGCTTGCATGATATCAACAAGAACTTGAACAGATTCGATTTTCATAGCATTGTAAATAGAGGCTCTGTATCCTCCTACCGAACGATGTCCATTCAATCCATTAATACCTCCTTCTTTACACAACGCATCAAAACGATCTTTGTGAGTAGCATCTGCAAGATTGAAAGTAACACTCATGGTACTTCGATCTTCAACAGCGGCAAATCCTTTGAAAAGCGGATTGCGGTCAATTTCCCCATAAATCAAGTGGGCTTTGGCAGTGTTCATTTTTTCAATGGCACTAATTCCGCCTAATTCTTTTAACCATTCAAGGGTTAGCATTGATGTGTAAACGGCAAAAACAGGAGGTGTATTAAACATACTCTCTTTGTCTGCCATTATTTGATAGTTAAGCATTGATGGAATGGCTCTTGTTACTTTTCCAAGCAGTTCTTCTTTAACAATGACTAGGGTCGTTCCGGCGGGTCCCATGTTTTTTTGAGCACCAGCGTAAATCAATCCAAATTTTGAAAAATCCATTTGTCTGGAAAAAATATCAGAACTCATGTCAGCAGCCAAAGGAACGTTTGTAACTGGCAATTCTTTAATCTGAGTACCGAAAATGGTATTGTTGGTAGTAATGTGAAAGTAGTCGGCGTCCGAGGGAACCCTATAGTTTTTTGGAATGTAATTAAAGTTAGCATCTTTGGAAGAAGCAACTTCGACAACTTCACCAAACAATTTGGCTTCTTTAATTGCTTTTTCCGACCAAGTTCCTGTGTTAAGATAAGCTGCTTTGTTTTCCAACAAGTTGTAGGCTGCCATTAAAAACTGCATGCTGGCTCCACCTTGTAAAAACATGGCCTTATAACATTTGTTTTCAAGCCCTAACAATTCCAATGCAAGCGAGGTTGCGTTTTCCATAACCGAAATAAAATCTTTACTACGGTGGGAAATTTCAACCAAGGACAAATCAAGATTGTTAAAATTCACAACGGCTTCTGAAGCTTTCTTTAATACTTCTTGAGGTAAAATGCTTGGTCCAGCACTAAAATTATGTTTTTTCATGCAGCTAAATTTCTGAAGTTACAAAGAAACAAAATCAATGAATACAAATGCTTTTTTTTATTAAAAATTATTAAATACCCAACAAAAACTGAACGGTGTCTTCTTGATCGGCATAATCATTTAGTTTGGGACTTTGTGCTTTTCCAAATGATATGGCAGACAATGTTTTGTCCTTAGACACAACACATTGAATGGCGTTTTGATTGGATGCAAGGGTGTTTGTTACGCTATCGACATCCGAGTAGTGTTCATAAAACACTGTAGCCAATGGAGAACAGAGTTGTTTGTCTTCTTTCAGTATTATAAATCCGTTATCCAATAATTTAAATTCGCTCATCAAATACACCGCTTTGTTATAATCGTAATTATTAGCGTATTTGGAGTAATTAATTATATTGCTGAAAGAAAAAATTGCGTTAAAAAACAGATCAAAATTATAATTTTCAGGCACATACAACTTGGAAACACTTCGACAACCCAGACCAAAATAATCAAATATATCACTTCCCAACGCTTTCAAATCCTCTTCGGATTCATTTCCTAATAGCACCGCCACCGAATTTCGATTGCTGCGTATGATGTTGGGATAAGCATCAAAATAATGATGAAAGTAGCGGGCAGAATTGTTGCTTCCTGTAGCAATAGCCGCATCAAAATTTTCTAATTTTGAATCTGTAAACGTTATGTAATCCTCAAAAGAGGGTTCGATTTCGATAAGTACATCACATAACAAAGGAAGGAGTATAGCGTCGTTTGATGATAGCTTAATCAAAGCGCGATGTCCGCAAATCAAAACACACAATAAGTCGTGTAAACCAACCAAAGGAATGTTTCCCGCCATGATAAGACCTACTGTCTTTGAAACTTTTGTTTCAATTGAATAGGGCAGAAGCCACTCGTTTATATTTTTTTCAGTTAAAAGGTTTCCCCAAGCGCCTAACGCTCTATGAACTTCTTTTTCAATAAACCATCCATTGTGGTGTTTTAATGACGGTATGACTGCTTTAAGATGGTCAATTGCTTTTGAATCGTTTTGGGCGGAAGAAGCCTGTTGAAGGTTTCTCAATACATTTCCTAATTCGATAAATGAGCTTATGCGTTTTTTAAATACAATCATAAATTTGTTTAGGAAGGGTTTAGGCTTTATTTTTGCCCAAAATTAATGAATTTTTTCACATGGCTATTATCATAACTGACGAATGCATTAACTGTGGAGCTTGCGAGCCGGAATGTCCTAACACTGCTATCTATGAAGGAGCGTATGATTGGAAGTTTTCGGAAGGCACGAGTCTTTTCGGTGATGTTGTGTTGCCCAACGGAAAACAGGTGAATGCTGACGATGTTCAGGAACCGATATCTGATGAACTCTATTATATTGTTCCAGACAAATGTACGGAGTGCAAAGGCTTTCATGACGAGCCCCAATGTGCCGCTGTATGTCCTGTAGATTGCTGCGTCCCTGATGATGAGCATGTAGAAACTGAAGAAGCGCTTTTGGGAAAACAACGCTTTATGCATCCTGAAGATTAAGAAAGTTTATTCATAAAAAAAGCCCAAACATTTGTTTGGGCTTTTTGCATTTTAGACGTTGTGTCTACTAAAATTGGTATCGTAAAGCTACGTTATAAACCGTACCCAATTGACCCAATTGTTGTACTTCAGAAGAGTACACAAATCGACTTCCCGCTTGAGCAGTTCCTGTTGACGCTTTGGTCACATCAGGGTACACATCAAACAAGTTGTTAATAATACCTGTCAAACTTAGGTTTCTAGTAATGTTATAAGAAGCACTGATATCTGTAGCAATTTTTGAAGCTAAGGTTTGATCGAAAGATGCTCCGTTTGGAGAAGTAATTGTTACTTCACCGAAAGCAGTATTGTACAAACCTAAATCCCAGTTTTTACAGTTGTAATCCAATCCTAAGATCACTTTGGATCTTGGACGAGCATTGGTAATCAATCCTTTTTCTATACGAGCAAAGATGTCATATCCGTTTTCTGCTAATGCATCAGGAGTGTTAATAGAAGCAATAGTCGTTTTGTTAAAGTTGGCAGCCAAGCTTGCGTCTAACGTACCGTTTCCTAACTCAATGTTTCTATAATTCATTACAAAGTCAACACCTGTAGTTTTGGTATCTCCTGCATTGATGAAAAACTGTACAGCAACGACACCGTTATCCTCAAGAATTTGCTCAACAGGGTTTGTTGTCGTATTATCATCATCAGAACCAATTTGAGATGAGAACAATACCCGATCGTTTACATTGATTTGATAAAAGTCTAAAGAAGCAGAGAAATTGCTATTGTGTTTGTAAGTCAACCCAAAAGAAGTGTTTTTTGAAGTTTCTGCAAACAAATTAGGAACTCCCAACGCTTCTACTGCCGCATTGTTATTTGCTAAGGTGCCTTGAAGCAATGGCTCAGGAGAACTAGCAACAATAATATATTGACTGTTTGTCAAGTGACGTTGGTGAAGTGTTGGTGCTCTAAAACCGGTGCTATGAGAAGCTCTAAAAACGCCACTTTCACCAAGTTTCAAACGACCCGCAGCTTTCCAAGAAAAGTTGCTTCCAAAATCAGAGAAATTTTCATTTCGTCCAGCAAGACTTACCAATAAGGCTTCCGAAAGATCCAAGTCAACACCCGCGTATACAGCAAAATTGTCTCGATTCCACTCACCAGCTTCAGCAGGTTTGATTCCAGCAAACGAATCGGAACCAGCTCCGTAATACGATAAAGGGTCTCCTTCTATAGCCTCGAAATATTCCGTTTTGTTTTCAAACCCAAAAGAAGCACTCACAACATCATTATACACTTTTGAAAAATCCAAGTTAGTAATCACGTTGCTAAGGCTATATCCACCTGGGTGGAATGTGCGAGGGGAAGTTCCATTATCTGCTAAATAATCACGGTTTACAGAATTGTTTACTGTGTAACTTACACTGTTTTTACCATAAGTAATACTAGCGTCTGCATCCCATCCACCTGCTTTGAATTTCAATCCAAGAACATTGATGTTATCATCAATCTCTGTTTCAAATGTAGGTTGGTAACCATTGAAATTGTCAGAAGGCGTAATAAAGTCAGCATCTGCAACATCACGTCTCCAGTAGGGAGCTCTGTAGTAAGCAAAACTTCTACCTGAACGCATTGTCAATCCATGAAATGAATACAACTCCATATTGTCACCAATAGGGTGCGCCATGTTTACAAACAAATCGCTCTTAGTGATATCGGGCTGACCTACATGCATTCCCAAATCAGGGTTTGCTTTGGCCCAGTCGATTTCGTTTTGACGAGCATCGTCTGGTAAATCAGCGATTCCGGGAGTTCCTGCTCTGTTGGTAAGCTTTTGATCCGAATATCCCAAAGTTAAATTCACATATCCGCCATCACCAAATGCCATTGAAGTATTGTAATCTGCAGCAAAATTAAAACCGTCTCCTTGCGAAGTGATTCCTGATTTTACATTGAATGTTGAATACTCAGCATTTTTTTTCAGCACCATGTTGATAACACCTGCAATGGCATCAGAACCGTATTGTGCAGAAGCTCCATCTCTAAGAATCTCAACACGCTCAATAGCAGCTGTTGGAATACTCTTCAAGTCAACGCCTACTTCTCCTTTACCAGGAGTTCGGTTCAAAAACACTTGCGCACTCTGATTCTTACGTTTTCCGTTAATTAAAACCAATGTTCTACTTGGACCCAATCCACGCAAGTCTGCTGGATCGTAATGTGCAGTAGCATCTGAAATGGCTTGGTTTTGCGCATTAAACGAAGGAACTTTAAAGGTTAACATCGCTTCGATGTTGTTTTGCCCCCCGCTAGTTAGCTCTTCAAAGCTAATGTTGTCAATGGGAGAAGCTGAGTCAAGAATGGTTCTTGGCTTTGAGCGGTTACCCGTTAAAACAATCTCATCGAGTTTTTCACCCTCTGAAAGTGTTACGTTCATAGTTGCTCCATTTACAGCTTGCTCTACCGTACCGTATCCAACATAGCTGAATACAAGCGTGGCATTGCTGCTTACTGAAATCGAATAGTTACCATCGAAATCAGAAGCGGTACCGTTGGTTTTGCCTTTTTCGACCACATTTACCCCTGGAATTGGGTTTCCACTAGCATCTGACACCGTACCTGACACCCCTTGTTGGGCATAGATAAATGTCGCTCCTAATAAAAATAGCATTGAAATTTTTAATTTCATCATACTTGTTTAGATTGATTAATATGTACGAATATATTAAAATTATTTATAGTAAATAAATATTTAGTTGTTTCTAATGAATTTAAAATGAAATAATAGATAGTATATTTGCAAAAAAAATAGCACATGAAAGCAGGAATCGTAGGACTTCCCAATGTTGGAAAATCAACATTATTTAATTGTTTATCCAACGCCAAAGCACAAAGCGCTAATTTCCCTTTTTGTACCATTGAACCCAATGTAGGAGTTGTTAATGTTCCTGATCCTCGAATTCAAGTTTTAGAACAATTGGTGAATCCTGAAAAAGTGGTTCCAGCAACTGTTGAAATTGTTGATATTGCGGGATTGGTTAAAGGCGCTAGCAAAGGGGAGGGATTGGGCAATCAGTTTTTAGGAAACATCCGAGAAACCGATGCCATTTTGCACGTCCTTCGCTGTTTTGACAACGATAACATCGTTCATGTTGACAATTCTGTAAATCCAGTGCGTGATAAAGAAACGATTGATATCGAATTGCAGCTCAAAGATTTGGAAGCAGTTGAAAAGAAAATCGACAAAACCAAGCGGGCTGCCAAAACTGGAAACAAAGATGCTCAAAAAGAATTGGCTGTATTGGAAAAACTCCAAGAAGGCCTTGAAGCCGCTGTTTCGGTTCGTGCTATTGAATTTTCTAATGATGACAGAGAGGCATATGTAAAACCTTTACAACTCATTACTGACAAGCCCGTTTTGTATGTCTGTAATGTTGATGAAAGTTCAGCTGTTTCTGGAAACGATTATGTAGATCAAGTTAAACAAGCTGTCGCAAACGAGCAAGCCGATGTATTGGTATTGGCTGTAGGAACAGAAGCCGATATTACTGAACTTGAGGACTACGAAGAACGAAAACTGTTTTTAGAAGATATCGGATTGGAAGAGGCGGGAGCTTCCAAGCTCATTCGCGCAGCCTATGCGCTGCTCAATTTGCAAACGTATTTTACCGCCGGAGAAAAAGAAGTCCGAGCATGGACCATTCCTGTTGGTGCCACAGCGCCTCAAGCTGCGGGAGTCATTCATACTGATTTTGAAAAAGGATTCATTCGTGCCGAAGTGATTGCCTTTACTGATTATGAAACTTACCAGTCGGAAGCCAAAGTCAAAGATGCTGGAAAAATGCGGGTCGAAGGAAAGGAATACATCGTTAAAGACGGCGATGTGATGCACTTTCGTTTCAATGTGTAAGACATCCGGATTTTTTTACTGTTGCAAGGATTTTTAATTGCTTTGAATTCCTACTTTGTAATATAATTGCTCATAAGAACCGTTTCGGCTTAAATTAGCCGTACTTTTGCAGTCAAGAAAATGACACTAAACAATTAGATGGTCATTTGCCAAACCATTTTATATGTCATTTACCTCATTAGGGCTTTCTGATGCGTTACTAAAAGCAATCAGTAAACAAGGATATACCGAGCCCACTCCCATTCAACAAAAAGCCATTCCTGTAGTTTTGGAAGGACACGATATACTCGCTTCTGCCCAAACAGGAACCGGTAAAACTGCAGGGTTTACCCTACCAATGCTTCATAAGCTTTCGCAAAATCAAGTGGCAAAACACCGTCCTATTCGGGCGTTGGTGCTAACACCCACTCGTGAGCTGGCTGCCCAAGTCCACGCCAATATTAAAACATACAGTCAGTTTTTGGACATCCGATCTACGGTTATTTTTGGAGGCGTGAACCAAAACCCTCAAATAACCACCCTCCGACGAGGTGTAGATATTTTGGTAGCCACCCCAGGGCGTTTGATAGATTTGGAAAGTCAAAGGGCTCTGTCACTCTCAAAAGTGGAATTTTTCGTATTGGATGAAGCCGATAGAATGCTTGATATGGGATTTTTAAGAGACATTGAACGCATTATGAAGCTCATTCCAAAGAATCGCCAAAACTTGATGTTTTCGGCCACTTTTTCGAAGGAAATTAAAAAATTGGCAAACGGTATTTTGAATCACCCTGTGCAAGTAGAAGCAACTCCCGAAAATTCTACAGTAGAAAGTATCAATCAAAAAGTGTATCGCGTTGCTAAAGGACTCAAAACGGGTTTGATTATAAAACTTATCCTCGAAGGAGGCTGGCAACAAGTGTTGGTTTTTACACGAACCAAACACGGCGCCAACAATCTGTGCAAAAAGATTGTTAGCGCTGGGATTTCGGCTGCTGCCATACACGGAAACAAAAGCCAAGGTGCTCGCACCAAAGCTTTGACTGGATTTAAAAGCGGAGAAGTTCAAGTGATGGTTGCTACAGATATTGCTGCAAGAGGTTTGGACATTCCTTTGTTGCCTCATGTAGTGAACTATGAATTGCCCAATATTTCGGAAGATTATGTACATCGAATTGGAAGAACGGGTAGAGCAGGGGCGAGCGGAGAAGCCATTTCACTTGTTTGTGGCGAAGAAAGAGAATATTTAAAATCCATTGAGAAGTTGGTAGGCTTACAACTTCCTGTGGAAATTATTGAAGGTTTTGAACCCGATCCCAATGCACCGAGTTCCCCCCCAAAAAAGAAACAACGAAATACTAGAAACTCCAACCCTAAGGGTGGAGGAAGACAAAATGGGTCATCGGAAAACAAATCCAATCGCAATAAAAACCGAAACCGTCGGTCCAATAACAATTCCCGTTAATGAGTTCACAGCCCAACAATCCGTTGCATGGCGTAACTCTTGAACAAATACTTATTGTATTGGTTGACAATTACGGTTGGGATGCCTTGGGCACTAAAATCGCCATTCGTTGCTTTACGCACGATCCTTCGATAGCCTCCAGTTTGAAGTTTTTACGACGCACTCCTTGGGCTCGCACCAAAGTAGAGTCGCTCTATGTTCAGCTATTGAAAAAGCAATAAGGGGTTTTTATTTGTCTGACCAAATGGCAAGTTCATTTCCTGCGGGATCTATAAAATGAAAACGTCGCCCTCCAGGAAAAGAAAAGATAGCTTTTGAAATGATTCCGTTTGACTTAATAATTTTAGATTGTATTTCTTGAAGATTTTCATGATACAAAACAATCAATACTCCATTTGTGATTTTGCCATCGTATTTTTCAAACCCACCCTCGATTCCGCTTTCCGTAAAAGAGGTATAAGTAGGACCGTAATCGGTAAACACCCAGCCAAAAGCCTTGCTGTAAAAATCTTTAACAGATTCCAAATCCGAAGCCTTAAACTCTATATAGTCAATTCGATTATTTTTCATTGAGTTAAAAAAAATAGTAAGTCACAGGATTACTTAATTTTGTATGTCCTATTTTTCTTTTAGTTCGAGCTTTTTTATGCGAGAACGAATAGCTCCTTCATTCCTGCCGAATATTTTAGTTAGTTCCGTTATGCCTTTGCCTTCGCAATAAAGTAATTCAAGTCGATTATCGTCTTCTTTTGTCCATGGTTTGTATAAGTTTCGATGTGTTTTTCTTTTTTCTT
>JAURCF010000005.1 GCA_030828565.1 Flavobacteriaceae bacterium | reverse complement strand
GCTTTTTTATCGTTAGGAATGTGTTCCAAAACATGATTGCATAAAATGACATCAAATTGATTTTCTTTGAAAGGAAGATCGCAAATATCGGCTTTGACATTGGCCAAAGGAGAATGCAAATCGGTAGTTGTATAATCTATATTATCAAGCTTTTTAAACGATTTATAAAAGGCTTGTTCCGGGGCAACATGAAGCACCTTTAATGACTTTTTAAAAAAATCTGTTTCTCGTTCTAAATACAGCCATAGCAATCGGTGACGTTCGAGTGAGAGGGTTCCTGGGCTGAGAGCATGATTACGTTGACGAACGTACCCGTAGGGCAAAAACTTTCGATAGCTTTTTTTGTTAATGGGATCTGTAAACCGATTTCCGCGAAACCAAAGGTCTAAAAAAGGCCGCACCCATTGACTCAAACGAATGAGTAAGGGTCTTGGAAAAAGATTGAGCAATCCTTTCATGGATTGTTTTTTTGAGAACGAAAAGGCAGTTCTTCGTCGCTTTTTATACCCAAAGATTGGTATATGTAATCAAAAGTTGATAGCAACTCAGGCCGACCATTTACAATGGCAACATTGTGTTCAAAATGGGCGCTGGGTTGTCCGTCGGCAGTCAAAATAGTCCAACCATCTCGCAGTTGTTTGATTCTTCGTGTCCCTTGATTGATCATAGGTTCAATGGCGACTACCATGCCTTCCTGAAATTTTTTACCAGAGCCTTTTCTTCCATAGTTGGGCATTTCTGGTTTTTCATGCATTTCTCGACCCAATCCGTGTCCTACCAATTCGCGAACAACGCCATAACCATGTGCTTCTGTATAATGCTGAATGGCATGTCCTACATCGCCTACTCGATTTCCAACTTTAAATGCTTTGATTCCTTCGTACAAAGATTCTTTGGTTATCTGCAAGAGTTTTTGAGTAGGGGCAGCTACTTCTCCTACTTCAAAGGTATAGGCGTGGTCTCCATAAAATCCGTTTTTTAATGCCCCACAATCAATTGAAATGATATCGCCACTTTCCAAAGGTGTATCGTTGGGAATTCCATGAACAACTTGTGCGTTGGGACTCATACAAAGCGTATTGGGAAAATCATACAACCCTAAAAATCCAGGGATTGCACCGTGGTCTCTAATAAAAGTTTCTGCAAGAGCGTCGAGTCGTAAGGAAGTAACTCCCGGTTTGATTTCTGCGGCAAGCATTCCCAATGTTTTTGAAACAATGCGCGCACTTTCGCGGATGAGCTCGATTTCTTCTGAAGTTTTTATTATTGACATATTAAAATGCTGTATAAGTATGCTGATATCCTTTTTTGGTTAGAATGGAATGGATGTCCAATTCGAGTGTTTCGATAGGAGATTCTACAATTCGATTGATTTCAACTCCATTTTTTTCAAAAATAAATGTGGGTACGTAGTTAATGTTACGACCTTTTTCGAAACCTTCGGGGGTGTCTTTAAATTCAGACACGGCGATGAGGGTTGTTTTTTGAGGGTCGAGTCCCGCTTGGTCTAAAATTTTATAAAAAATAGGCACTTCTCTTTTGCTATCGCCACACCATGTTCCCATAAAAATGGTAATTTCATAATCCGATAATACTTCTTCAAATGAAGCTATTGTTTGTTTGTCTAGATTGTAGTTGTTGTAATTTTCCGTAAACCATGATGCATAGGGAAGTACTTCGAGATCATTTCGGTTTATTTTTCCAATCAAATCATTGGTGATTTCTTCTTGTTTAATTTCCATTTTTTTTTGGGACGCTTCTTTCTTCTTTTGAAGGTTGCAGCTAAAAAACAAAATTGCCGATACTAAAATCAATGTATATTTCATCATTTTTTATTTAAAGGTTGTGTTCAATATTTGGGTTGTTAAAGCGTTGTAAAATATCTAAACCAAGGAATTACAGGTCATTTCCACGGGCTTTTTTATTCCCAATAAATCGAGAATGGTTGGGGCAATATCGCCCAACACTCCGTCTTTGACGTGATCAATTTCAGAGTCAATAAGAATCAAAGGAACAGGGTTGGTTGTATGGGCAGTGTTTGGACTGCCGTCAGGGTTGATCATGGTATCACAATTGCCGTGGTCAGCAATTACAATTACGGAATAGTTGTGTTTTTTTGCAGTTTCTACAACAGACTCAACACACTCGTCAACTACTTCACAAGCTTTGATGGCGGCATTCATATCTCCCGTATGACCTACCATGTCGGGATTTGCAAAATTCAAGCATATAAAATCAGCTGTTTCTTTTTTCAATTCAGGAACAATTGCATCTCGAATGTCGTATGCGCTCATTTCGGGTTGAAGGTCGTATGTGGCTACTTTGGGAGAAGGACACAAAATGCGTTTTTCTCCTTCAAAAGGCACTTCATTTCCTCCGTTAAAGAAAAAAGTTACGTGTGGGTATTTTTCTGTTTCTGCAATTCGTATTTGTGTTTTTCCAGCATCAGAAAGTACTTCTCCCAATGTTTGTTGGATATTTTCTTTGTCATACATCACCTTGATTCCTTTGTAGGCATCGTTATAATTGGTCATGGTTACAAAGTAAAGCGATAGTTTTTTCATTCCAAATTCGGTCAAATCGTTCTGAGACAAAACTTCAGTTAATTCCCTTCCTCGATCTGTTCTAAAATTAAAAAACAACACAACATCGTCTTCTTCAATTGTGGCTATCGGTTGGTTGTTTTCATCAACCCGAACAATGGGTTCTATAAACTCGTCAGTAACGCCCTTGTCGTAACTTGCTTGAATGGAAGCTTCAATATTTTGAGAAGGACTTCCTGCTCCATGAATCAATAAGTCATAAGCTTTTTTGACACGTTCCCAGCGTTTGTCTCTATCCATTGCATAATACCTGCCAATGACAGTAGCGATAGATGCTCCGTTATTTTTTAACTCACTTTCCAAATCCACCAATAGATTTTTTCCGGATTTTGGATCGACATCACGCCCGTCGGTAAAGGCATGAACAAAAGTGTTGGAAAATCCCGCATTGTGAATGACTTTAACCAGTCCTTTCAGATGATTGATATGTGCATGAACACCTCCGTCCGAAACCAGTCCAAGAAGATGAATTTTTTTATTGTTTTTAAGTGCGTAATCAATAGCTTTGTTCAGCTCAGGTTCATCTTTTAGGGTATTGTTTTGAACGGCTAAATTGATTTTAGCAAGGTCTTGATATACAATTCTGCCCGCTCCCAGATTCATATGACCTACTTCGCTATTTCCCATTTGGCCTTTGGGCAATCCAACGTTCATTCCATCGGTTAGTAGGTTTGCATCAGGATAGTCCTGAAGTAAAGAGTCCATGTAAGGAGTTTTTGCATTTTCAATTGCTGACACTTTGGGGTCGGGGGATTTTCCCCACCCATCGAGGATCATAAGGAGTACTTTTTTGGTCATTTTCCAGTTTTATATTGGACTTTTTTCTTCATGCAAATATACATAGAATCCCGCACAAATATGCCTCAAATTACTTAACTAATGGGTTGATATCAAGGATATTTTCTTGTGTATATTTTTCAATGAAAGTGTCCAACATATGCTCGTACCCCAAAACGTTTTCATTTTTTAAAATCGATCGAATGTTGAGTTTTCTATATTCCTCTAGTAGGGGCTTGGAAAGGGGACGATAGGTATAGTGCCAAGGTTCGTAATAAAAGCCTTTTCTTGAAGAATCATTTGTATAAACCAAATAAAATCCAAAGGCATTGGCATGTTCATCCATCCATTTTTTCAATGCTCCAAAAGGTCCTTTTTCTTCAAACTTTTTCGGGTCTAACAACGATCCTGTTACCGATATTCCATTGTCTATTATGTCCAAGTCGGTTCCCCAATGATGTCTCGACGTGCCGGGTATCGTAGAATAGGTAATGATTTTTTCAATGGCTTTTTCCGGTGTCAACCCTTCGTCTTGGGTAAAGCGAGTGTACTTACGATTCCAAATCTGTTTTTGTCTTTCAAAACTGCGATAACCTGAAACCCCTAGCAAATCGATTCCATCCTCTTGGGCAGCCAACTGCATCCTTAGGTAGGCTTCATAAACCTCTTTTTGAAGTTGGAAATCGTTTCCAGCGAGTTCTAAATTTCCTTTTCCAGTCAAATGGGCATTGTTTATGCTTTGTTGCGCATTGTGTTGGCAACTCCATACAAAAATGACAACCAGGCATCCAACCCATCGTTGGCGCTTTAGATAATAAAACAAAGGGGCAATTTTAATCATAATTAAATTTAGAATACTAAGTTAGGGATTTAAATAAATATCCATGGGTTCCGATGGGCTCAATTTCAAAAAACGTTCCTTTTTTGGAATAGCCTACATTCTGATAAAACGCAATGGCATTTTTGCGCGCATTCATCCAAAGATACTCTGTAGCTGTTTTTTTGGTATGGTTTTCCAAACACATCATAAGCGCTTTTCCAATTCCTTTTCCTTGATAATTTTCGAGCACAGCCATTCCCCTAATCCGTTTGCAATTTTGATGAGTATCTAAATGCTCTGGAGTTGAGAATAAACTGACTACCCCCACCAGAGTATGCTCCAAATAAGCGCCCCAATGAAGGGTGTTTTTGCTGTTGTCTCCTTCCATTGCGCAAGAGGCTAACGGACGCCCTTCTCGAAGTACAGAATGACGAACCTTATAAGTTTCCAATGCCGTTATGTTAGTAATTGTGATTTTCACACTGTATGGAATATGTTGAAATATAATGTATTTTTGAATTATGAATATACATTTTTCTATTTTGGATAGGCGTTCTTTAAGTACCATCCTTCCATTTATTCAAGATTTAACGCATCGAAAATTTTCAGATGCTTTATTGCTTGAACGGTTTCAAAAAATGATCACTCAAAACTATGAATGCGTTGGAATTTTTCACGATAACACCCTAATAGGTTGTTGTGGATTGTGGTACCAAATGCGTCACTATTCGGGAGAAAGTTGTGAATTGGATCATTTTTTTATTCTACCAGAATATCGCAGTCAAGGAATAGGGAATGCTTTTATTGTTTGGGTTGAAGAACATATAAAGTTAAAAAATTGTGAGGCGCTTGAATTAAATTCTTACGTTGGAAATGCAGCCTCCCACAAATTGTATTTTCGTGAAGGGTTTGAAATTTTAGGTTTTCATTTTTTAAAGAAAATCAAATAATAGCCTTATCTTTGCACTAAGCGAGAGTAGCTCAGTTGGTAGAGCGTCAGCCTTCCAAGCTGATGGTCGCCGGTTCGAACCCGGTCTCTCGCTCTACTTTTTTCTCTCACTTGCATTTAACAAAATTTTAGTATAGTTTTCTTTTTGAATTGAAAAAGAAGCAGTTACTTTACCCTATGCATAAAGCGTTAACCAATTCATTTTTCTTGTTATTGAGTTTGATGTGTTTTTCTCAAAATCCATCTCGAACTTGGTTGCAGGGAAAAGTATTGTATTTAAACAGTAATGTAATAGCTGCCAATGTGGTTAACAACACAACGCAGCAAGCCACTATAACCAATGAAAATGGTGAATTCTCTATCAAAGTTGCGTTAGGTGACCAATTGATTTTTTCGTCCCTACAATACAAAATCAAAGCCTTAATAATTGATGAAGTAATTTTAACCAAAAACCGATTGGTGGTAGAGGTCAACGAAAAAGTCACTGAACTATCAGAGGTGGTTGTTGGACCTGAGAATACCGAGAAGTTTTTAGCCCTTAAAGAAGAAGAGTTTAAAAGCTACGATTATTTAAACGATAAATCGACTCGAGTTCAAAACAGCATCATGCAAAAGGATCAATTGACAAACGGAATTAATTTTGTCAACGTGTTTAAAGCCATTTCGAAATCGTTATCGAAAAAATCCCCGGAAACGGAATTCATTTCAAAGTTCAAGCCTAGTGATTTGATTCGACAACTCTACGAAGATTCTTTTTTTGTGGGTAGTTTGGGAATTCCGCAAGATGAAATAGGGTCTTTTTTATTGTTTTGTGATGATAAATTTCCCTCCCAATCGTTATTAAAGAAAAACCAAGAATTTCAACTGATTGATTTTCTTGTCAAACAAAGCGAACGTTATAAAGCAAAATGATTGGATATCATTTGCTGTAAAGTATAATTCAATTGGTTATGTATCAAAATATAAAAATAAAAATACTGCTTGTAGGATGCGTATTTTTTTTAATGTCATTTTCAAATCATAAATATTATGTGAGCACAACACAAATAACCTACGTGAGTGCTTCAGAATCTCTTCAAATTACCATGCGTGTTTTTACGGATGATATGGAAGCCTTATTACAGCATCGGTACTGGGATCAGTATAAGCTGCATCCAGATAATTATCCCGAACGAATCGATAGGACTATTAATAAATATGTAAGTTCGAAACTTAACATTGCAATTGACGATATTCCATTAAAACTTCAATTTGTTGGTAAAAAATACAAAGACGATCAAGTTGTGTGTTATTTTGAAGTAGAACAGGTAGCTCCTTTCAAAAAAATTGAAATATCGAATTCGTTATTGTTTGATCTTTTTGAAGATCAGCAAAATATCATTCATTTTTCAACAGATTCCTTAAAAAAAAGTTTGTTACAAGTTCAAGGCAATGCTAAAAACGCAATATTTTTATAAAAACTATTAACAAAAACTTCATTTTTTGTTATATTTATACTCATTAAAAAAATACCCTGATATGACAAAACTTAGATCATTTTTTTTACTACTTACTATACTTTTTTCAAGCTTTGCAATTGCTCAAGAGGTTGAGTCTGAAGCGCCAATTTCGGGCCATAGTAACGAAAATAAATTCCGCCAACTTTACGAAGAATTTTCAACTCCCAACATGTATCGTGCAGCTTCTGGTGCTCCAGGAAACGCTTACTACCAACAAAGAGCCGATTACGACATGAAAATCGAGTTGGATGATAAAAATCAAAAACTTTATGGACAAGAAATCATAACGTATTTCAATAACTCCCCCGATGATTTGGAATATTTATGGGTTCAATTGGATCAAAACGTAAGAAAAAAAGATTCTCCTTCGTTGGAGCGAAACGGAAGTGGAGTTCAGCCCTACGATTATCCTTCTTCTTTCGTCAATAATTATCTCAACGATCCTTTTGATGGAGGATTTAATATTGAATATGTAAGAGATCATAAAGGCAATCCAATGTCTTATGTGATTAATCAAACCATGATGCGGGTCAATTTATCCAGACCGTTGAAAAGTGGAACTAAAATTTCATTTTCGATTAAGTGGTGGTACAATATCAACGACCACGTAAATGGAAGAGGTCGTTCGGGATACGAGTTTTTTCCAAAAGATGGGAATCGAGCCTATGTCATTGCTCAATTCTTTCCTCGCATGGCCGTTTATAACGATGTTGAGGGTTGGCAAAACCATCAGTTTTGGGGAAATGGCGAGTTTGCTCTTCCCTTTGGAAATTACAATGTTGAAATTACCGTTCCATCGGATCATATCCTAGATGCCACAGGTGAACTACAAAATCGCAAAGAGGTTTTTTCCCAAACCATGCTAAATCGATATGAAAAAGCTAAAAAATCTTATGACAAGCCAGTCCTAATTGTTACTCAAGAAGAAGCTGAAGCTGCAGAGAAAAACTTCTCCACTCAAAAGAAAACTTGGGAATTTTATGCTGAAAATGTCCGAGATTTCGGTTTTGCTACCTCCCGTAAGTTTATTTGGGATATGATGGCTGTTAAAATTGGTAATAGCGACGTAATGGCTGTTTCGATGTACCCAAAAGAAGGAAACCCTTTGTGGGAAGAATGGTCGACCCTCGCAGTAGCAGGCGCATTAAAAACATATTCCAAGCATACATTTGATTATCCTTACCACAAGGCAATATCGGTTCATGCTAAAAATCAAGGAATGGAATATCCGATGATATGTTGGAATTACGGTCGTCCAAACGAAGATGGTACCTATTCGGATCGCGTTAAGTTTGGAATGATTAGCGTAATTATTCATGAAGTGGGACACAATTTTTTCCCTATGATTGTGAACTCTGACGAACGTCAATGGGGTTGGATGGATGAAGGATTGGATACTTTTGGGCAGTACCTTGCAGAGCAAGAGTTTGGAAAAACACATCCAAAAGCCATCGAAGGACTCGATAAATATCCATCGCGTCGGGGCGAACCTAGTAAAATAGTTCCCTACATGTCGGGAGATCAATCCTTTATATCGCCCATTATGTCCAATCCAGAAAACGTATATCAATTGGGACCCAATGCTTATGGTAAACCTGCTACAGCACTGAATATCCTTCGAGAAACAGTCATGGGTAAGGAATTGTTTGATCATGCATTTAAAACCTATTCACAGCGTTGGATGTTCAAGCATCCAACTCCAGAAGATTTTTTCCGAACTATGGAAGATGCTTCAGCTGTTGATTTGGATTGGTTTTGGAGAGGGTGGTTTTATACTACAGACTTTGTAGATATTGGCGTTAAAGAAGTTAAAAAATACTACGTTTCTCCAAAACCCAATAAAGAATTGAGAACCATTATGGAAAATCGAGGGTTGACAGAAGCTGATTTACCTCCCTTAGTCTATATGGTTGAAGAAGGTAGTGAAGACTACGATGAGAGTTTGAAAGAAGGAGACTTGATAGAAAATTCAACTACGTTAAAAGAATACGTAATGGACAATTTATCTCCCGAAGAGCGATCACAATTAAAGACACCAAAATATTTTTACGAGGTAGTTTTTGACAAGCCGGGAGGATTGGTAATGCCACTAATAGTGGAGTATAGTTACGCTGACGGAACAAATGAGCTCGTAAAGTATCCTGTACAAGTTTGGAGAAAAAACGATGCTGAAGTCAAAAAAGTAATTGCAACTGACAAAGAAATCGTTGGAATCACGGTGGATCCTAATCAAGAAACAGCCGACATTGATACTAGCAACAATAGCTGGCCGAAGAAAATAGCAGAAAGCGATTTTGATTCCTTTAAAAGCAAAACCAAAGGGTAATTAAAAATTTTATAATACTTCAAAGGTCATTCTTCGGGATGACCTTTTTTAGTATCTTTGCTTTTCAAATCGATGTCGATGCCATTATTTATAAGCGGTACAGAAATTATCTTTATATTTTTTATCATCCTATTAATTTTTGGGGCTGATAAAATCCCAGAAATTGCTAGAGGTTTGGGCAAGGGTATGACGCAAGTAAAAAATGCAACCAACGAAATTAAAAACGAAATTCAACGCAGCGCTCAAAAAGAAGGGTTAGATACAAAGGGAATTCAAAAACAAATCGATGAGGTAAAAGAAGAGCTCAATGATTTGACAGATTCTATAAAGCGCAACCTCTAAATTTTCCTGCTTAACGTAAGCCCATCTCGAACAGGAAGCACTACCGTTTGAAAACGAGTATCCTCTTTCAATATTTTATTATATCTAATGAGCTCTTGAGTAGCAATATCGTCTGATTTAGCAGATTCTAAAACTTTCCCACTCCACAATACATTGTCGGAGATCAGAAGACCGCCTGAATTGATTTTAGGAGCAATTTGATCCAAGTACAGAGGATAATTTTCTTTGTCTGCATCCAAAAAAACCAAGTCAAAGGAATCTTTGAGCGTTGGAATAATTTTATCTGCATATCCCAAATGTTGGATGATTTGATTTTTAAATTTCGATTGGTTAAAATATTTTTTTTGAAAATCTACCAACTCCTCATTACAATCAATCGTATGAAGCAAACCTTCTTTCTGAAGCCCTTCTGCCAAACACAAAGCCGAATATCCTGTATATGTTCCTATTTCTAGTATTCTGGAAGGTTGAATCAAATGAGATAATAAAGATAATATCCGCCCTTGAAAACTACCACTGAGCATTCTAGGCTGTAAAATTTTTTGATGAGTTTCCCGATTTAGTTTTTGTAACAATTCAGGCTCTTCCTCGCTGTGTTGTACCACATAATCCAGTAAGTTATGATTGATAAACTCCATTATTTTTTAGGTCTTGCATATGAAAATCTCTCCAAAAGCTGGGGCAGCGCATATCCATCCAAGCCATTTATTGCCACAGTTTTTGCATTATCTAGTCGCACCCATCCATCTTCTTCAAGAACTTCTTCGTCAATGTGGATTTCAACAATCTCTGAAACAATTAGAAGTGTGTCATTTTCTTTTATTTCATATTCGTTTTGAAATTTACACCCTAAAGAAATTCGAGCATTTTTTACATAAGGTGCATCAAAATCCCCCTTGAATTCTGGTTCTAAATCCGTTTGATCAAATTCCGAGATTTCTGTTGGATATTTGGCTGAGGTGTGATGTGCATCTTCAATGATTGATTCATGAATGTGATTCACAGTAAAAACCCCAGTTTCCTTAATGTTCTTATAGGTATCTCTTGGAACCGTGGTAGGGCGCAACACAAATCCTACAAGAGGAGGGTTGCTCCCTAGATGAGTAATGGAACTAAAAACAGCCACATTCAGTTGATTTGTTACCGATTTTGTTCCCAATAAATTTGCGGATTTGTAACCCGTAACACTATTGATTAGGTTCAATCGATAAATTTTATCCATCTGATCCATATCCGAGCGTGTAAATAGTTTCATCTTTTTATTTTCAAAAATACGCAATGCAAAACAAATACTTTAATTTTAAAAGCAGGTCTAATAAAATTCCTGAAATTGTAATATATTCGCATATCTAAAAAGGGTGATTAGCTCAGTTGGTTTAGAGCACTACCTTGACAGGGTAGGGGTCACCGGTTCGAATCCAGTATCACCCACTATTTTCACAAAAGTATTGACATATAGTCAATACTTTTTTGTTTTACACCCTCATAATGAGTTGTTTATTTTAAATAAGCTATCTTTATAGAAACAATAGTTAATAAGTTATGGGATTTTATAGTAATATTGAACGCGTTTTTGATTGGTTGTTTTCTCCAAAAATACGCGCTTCATTTGAACGTTTTATTTTAGTTTTAGCCTCTATCGGTTTTGTTATTCATTTGGCATTAATTTTTTTAAAACGCTTTCAATTTGATTTACCCTTCAATGATGCTTTGCTGCTTTCGGACCCAATATCTGCCATTTACACCCCTTTTTCATTTATCTTGGTGTATGAGGCTTATCTATTGATTTACTATTTACCTCGATCGTTCACGACCTCTATATCCAAACAGTACGAGATCATTGCTCTGGTTGTTATACGAAAAATTTTCAAAGATATTCCTCATATAGAAATGTCGAACGATTGGTTTAGAAGCGAATACAATATTCAAATATGGGTTGATTTGTCAGGAATTTTGATATTATTTTTTCTCATTTATCTTTTCAAAAAAACAAGAGAAAAATTACCAATTAAAACAGTTTCTCCAAGAATCAATCGGTTTATTGCTTCAAAAAAACTCATCAGTATTTTGTTAATACCTACTTTACTTATCTTAGCTGCAATCAGTTTTTCGGATTGGTTAGTTAGTACGTTTTGTTCTGAATCTTTAGTAGATTCCTCATTATCCAATATAAATCACGTGTTTTTTAACAACTTTTTTACGATGTTAATTTTTACGGATGTGTTTATTTTGTTACTCTCTTTCCAGTACACTTTGCGAAACAGCCAATTGATTCGCAACACAGGCTTTATTATTTCTACGGTTCTGCTGCGTCTTTCTTTTAGTGCCGAAGGGTTGTTCAACATCGTTCTGATACTAATAGGTGTTGTGTTTGGACTGTTGATTCTTTTAACTTACAATGCCATTGAAACAGAAACCAAGATGCAAACTGATTAAAGAAAATCCAATAGCGTTTCCATTTTCATTCCTCTAGATCCTTTAAGTAACAACTTGCCTAATGGCAATGGGTTTTTTTCTAAATATTGTTTGAAAAGATGTATGTTTTCAAAACAATGATGTTTTGATGAGGGAAGTTTTGTTTTGCTAAATTCCTCCCCAATCCAATACAGCTGGTCTATGGACAATATCTCAGCTTCATTCACAATTTCTTGATGTTCTTTGGCGGCAAATTTCCCCAACTCAAACATATCTCCCAACAAAGCTATTTTGGGTGATGCCAAATTATCAAAAGACAGAAGAGCTGCTTTCATACTTGTTGGATTAGCATTGTATGCGTCAAGCACAATCTCCCGATTGTTTTTTACAATTTCTTGAGATCGATTGTTTTTCGGAATATATGTTTCTATTCCTCTCGCAATATTTTCCAAAGACACTCCGTAATACGATCCTAGCGCAATAGCTGCAGAAATATTTGAAAAGTTAAAGCCACCCGTCAATTGACTTTGAATTTTAATTCCCAAAAATATTACCGATATATATGGTCTTGTTTTTTCTAAAGAAATAGAATATGTATGATGGTCATCATTTCCAAACGAAACAACAGTAGCCTTACCGGTAAGTGCCTTTTGTTTCAAATCGTCTCCATGAATGAGAATGGGCAAGTTGTTTTTGATAAGATAATCATAGAGTTCACTTTTGCCTTTCACTACGCCTTCAAGACTTCCAAACCCTTCCAAATGTGCTTTTCCAAAATTGGTGATGTATCCCAAATCAGGTTGAATTATATTTGTTAAAAGCGCAATTTCTCCGATATGATTGGCTCCCATTTCCACTACTGCAATCGCCGTTTTGGAAGTAAGTCGAAGCAGTGTTAGGGGCACTCCGATATGGTTGTTGAGGTTGCCCTCGGTACATAGGGTATTAAATTGCTGAGACAATACACTGTGCATCAGTTCTTTTGTAGTTGTTTTCCCATTGCTGCCCGTGATAGCAATAATTTTGGTGGCAAGTGTTTTTCGATGATAAGCTGCCAATTCTTGTAGAGCCAGCAAGCAGTTAGGCACTTGTAAAAAGCGGTCTCCTTTTTGTTGTTGGTCATCAACCATAGCAAATGCAGCTCCATTATTTAACGCTTCTTTCGCATAGGCATTCCCATCAAATCGTTCTCCTTTTAAGGCAATAAAAAGACATCCTTTGGGAAGGTTTCGGGTATCTGTACTAACACCGTTGCACTCAAGAAAAATAGAATGTAGCTGCGAAATATTCATCGTTCTAAAAATACTAAAATAACTTAAATAAAAAGACCGCTTATTAGCGGTCTTTCAAATAGGTTTCGAAGGCTATTATCCTCTAGGTTTTTTCTTTTGTGGTTTTTGTCCCAAATACGACATTGCGCATCGGAAGCCAATGTAGTCTGTTGCCATAAATTCTGGAAGAAATCTTCGCTGAGCTGGGTCAAGCCAAAAGGCTCTGTCTCGCCAGGATCCTCCCTTAATAACGCGTACCTTGTTACTGATCAACGAAGTTTTACCCTCGCTTTCATCTTTTTGATTAGGTTTGAAATTGGGAGCATTGTACATTTTGGCATTATCATCGTCTCTTTTATCAGTTCTTTTAGAGCCAGAATCACCATCTCTGTAATCTCGATTGTCTGCAGTGAAGTAATTGGTGCGCAAGCTAATGTCTTCTTTATCCACGTTTTCTGTCACAATTTCTCCTGGAAAATTCAAAACATTAATTTTTCCATTGGGAAGTCGCTCTGCATAAGTAACACTGTCGTTTGCCTTTTCTAGTGTTTGGTCATTATTCAAAGCTTCTAATTGACTTAAAAACTCGTCACTTTCAATGATAACAGTTTTTCCTTCTTCGTTGATTTGTGTTTTTTGAAAAACATTTCCCCGATAATAATTGAAATCGTTTGCTTCGTCATCAATAATTGGTCGGTATACATCTGCAACCCATTCGGTGACGTTTCCTGACATGTCGTACAGACCAAAATCATTTGGAGGATAGGACATTACAGGTGCAGTGATATCTGCGCCATCACTCGACCATCCTTGAATTCCACTATAATCTCCTTTTCCTTGTTTGAAGTTTGCTAATTGGTCGCCTTGTGTTCTTTTGTTATTGGATCGCGTGTATTCACCATCCCAAGGATATTTTTTCTTACCACGATATAGATTGTATTCTCTAAGCTCACTGAGTGCTAATGCTGCATACTCCCATTCGGTTTCTGTGGGAAGGCGGTATTCGGGAAACAAAATTCCTGACTCACGACCCGCAAAAGACAACGAATCTTTTTTCCCTGGAGTTTGACGTTCACTATTTTTTCCGATATAATTGCTTATTGAATCCCCAAACAATGTTCGAGGCTGAGTGAGGTATAATTCGGTGTTGAATGTACTTTCAGGACGGATAAGCGAATCAACAATAGTAATGTCACGTTTCAAATATCCTTCTCGTTCGAGTACTTTTTCATTCACTCTTTCGGTTCTCCATTTGGCAAAATTTACCGCTTGATTCCATGAAACTCCAACTACTGGATTGTTTTGAAAAGCAGGGTGACGAAGGTAGTTTTTAACCATGTCTTCATTAAAGCCCAGCGAACTACGCCACACCAAAGTATCTGGTAACGCTGCCTCGTATATTAAGCGATAGGGGCTGTCTGGAGCACCAAACACGCGCTTTAGCCAGTCCAAATATTCTAAATACATGAGATTGGTTACTTCGGTTTCATCCATGTAAAAGGATTGCACATTTTGTTGGGTAGGTGTGTTGTTCCAATCGTGCATAATGTCGTCTTGAACTCTACCTTTGGTAAATGATCCGCCTTCAATGAAAACAAGTCCAGGGGCAGTCTGTTGTCCCTTATACTTGGTATTGTATTGGAATCCTCCTTTTTTATTGTTTATGCTCCATCCGGTAGCGCGAGAAACATTACTGCCCCCCGAGGATCGGTTACACCCAACAAAAGCAATGCTTGATGATAGCAGTAGGGCAACAAATAATCGTTGTGTTTTCTTCATGGTTTTTGTCCAAAAAATTTAATTTCAAAAACAGTGCAATATACTAATAAAACACGTAATTTCAACTCTATGAGTACAGATCAGCTAATTTAACTAGCAGTTCTATTTATTTATCATTAAAACGACCTCTTTGCTTGTTTATTATTTTTAATTTTGAAAATGATATACGAATCTTATTTGTTGGGTCGTTATTGAATCACAGTATGAGATATTTTTTAGGAACTTTAGCCCTTTTTATTGTACTTTTTGCCAATGCTCAGCGACAGTCTGTAGAAATTCATTGGGAGGCTTCCAAGAATTGGAGTAACAATGCATCAGTCTTTCGTGTGCCCTCTGATAAGGAGAATAAAATTATTCTGGATGTTGATTCTCAAAATGTGGTTTTTGAGCATCTTTGGCGAGTATCTTCCAGCGTTGATAAAAATGATTTTGTTCTCACCAATGTGATTTCAGCACCTGTTTCCGATCAAGAGTTGTACGATCTTAAATCCAGTTCCCTTTTTTCAGAATTTAAGTGGAATTTGTTTGTTACCTCCTCTCGAGATCAGACCATTGCAGGGATTCACTGTTACCCAATCTTTGTCGAAAATGGCGTTGTTAAACGAGTAACCTCTTTTATAATTTCTCAAAAAAACACAAAATCAAAATCCCAAGCCCAAAATGTAGAATCTTTATTTTCTCAAAGAAGCAATTCTCTTTTGTCCTCGGGAGAATGGTTCCAGTTTTCCATAAGCAAGTCTGGAGTTTATAAATTGGATCGCTCTTTTTTAAGCAAACTGGGGATGAACGTGAATTCTATGAACCCCAAAAACCTAAAAATATATGGCAATGGAGGAAGAATGATTCCTTTTATGAACAAAAATGTGGAAGGGTATGATGTAATTGAGAATCCTATTTTAGTGGTTGGAGAAGAGGATAATTCGTTTGACAATGAGGATTATATTTTGTTTTATGCAGAAGGTCCTGACCAATGGAACGAAGAAAGTCAAACACATTTGAATTTGTTTACAACCCAAATAACCTACTATATTACCGCTTCAGAATCTGCTGGAAAAAGAATCATTACTACTTCTCAGCCTTCCAATACTCCAAGTCAAACTTTTCAAAATGGAACTGTTCGGTTATTTCACGAAGAGGATTTGTTCAATATTGGAAATTTTGGCAGACGATGGTTTGGACAACCCTTGTCTTTTGATCCCGAACGCACTTTGGAATTTGAAATGCCAGGTATTCAATCCGGATCGGAGGCAATTTTAGAAGTCAAGCCAGTAGCTGTGGCTTCGAGCCCTACCTCCATGAATGTCCAAGTTCTTTCAAAACAACTTTCATTCAACTTTTCTCCCTCAAGTGAAGAAGTTGTTTATGCTCAAGACAATTCAAACCCATTGGGCGGGGTTCAAACTCGAGGAGCGAAAAGAATGACTATAGCACCTTCATCCGAAAAAGTAGATGTAGAAATTTCCTTTGAAAATGGAGGAAACCCAGCTTCCGAAGGGTATATAGATTACGTTATACTTGAATACCAAAGAGCGCTTGCTGGAGCAAACCATCAGTATGTGTTCATGTCTAATTTAGAAGATCAATTGGGGACTGTAATGTTTACATTTTCCAATTCAGAATCTATCCCAGCTGTTTGGGATGTGACCGATCGATTCCAAATTATGATGTATCCCAATGAAGCCTCAGAATCTTCTTTTTCATTTAAAACGTTGGGAGGCATTCAAAGAAAGTTCGTTGCACTTTCTGTTAACGATTACTTCATTCCTGATTTTCATCAAAATTCAAACCGTGTTACCAATCAAAATTTAAAAGGAACCGTTTTTGACTTTCAGGGTTCAGAATCCGATGTTGATTATTTGATAATTACTAATAAAAATCTTGAATCAGAAGCGAATCGATTGGCCGAATTTCACAATTCTTTCTCCAAATTAAACACAAGAGTGGTAACTATTGAAAGTATTTACACCGAATTTAATACCGGAAATCCAGATATTGGAGCCATTCGAAATTTCATCAAATACGTTTATGACAATGCCTCTGCTTCTTCCACTCGACTCAAATATCTTTGCTTGTTTGGAGACACCTCTTTCGATTACCAAAATCGAATCAGATTTAACAATAATATTGTGCCTACATATTACTCTTACAATAGTTACAGTGCTGTCAACTCTTTTATGTCGGATGATTTCTACGCCATGATGGATCCTGAAGAGGGAAGTCTTTCTTTTGCAGATCGCATGGATATAGCAGTAGGGCGAATTGTTGCAGATGATAGGGCATCTGCCAAATCAGCTGTCGATAAAATTATCAGATACCATGACAAATCCAATTATGGCTCTTGGCGAAATTCGTTTCTTCTCATTTCAGATGATGTCGATAAAAGCTGGGAAACAACGATTCAAGAAAATATTGATTGGTTAGGAGATGTACTATACGAAAAAAAGCCTTTTATTAATGTTAAAAAAATTCACTCAGATGCTTATGTCCAGGAGGCATCCGCTGCTGGTGATCGCTATCCTGCCGTAAACACATTGATCAAAAACGATTTGAATTTAGGGGCTTTGGTGTTTAATTATTTTGGACACGGAGGCGAAGACGGGTTGGCATCAGAACGTATTTTTGACAAGTTGGATGCAACCAATCTTTATAACCCCAACAAACTGCCTTTATTTATCACATCAACCTGTGAATTTTCTCGGTTTGACAATCCCCTTCGAGAAACTGCTGGGGAATTAACCTTTTCCAATCCCAATGGAGGAGCCATTGGGCTAATATCTACGACCCGTCAGATTTTAGTAATCAACGGAATCAGCTACAATAATATCTTGACTAAACACCTCTTTTCATACGACTCAGAAAATTATGTAACTGTAGGCGAAGCCCTTCGGTTGGCCAAAGCAGAATTTTCGGGTACAGCTCAAAAAAGGATTTTATTTTATATTGGAGATCCAGCTCTTAAATTGGCTATTCCCAAACCCAAAATTGTGTTAACCCATGTAAATGATATTCCCATCGATCAGGCGTTGGATACTCTCAAGGCGTTAAGTAAAATCAATTTCAAAGGAAAGGTTACCGATGTTTCCAACAACTTGTTGTCCTCATATGAAGGAATTGCTACAGTTACTGTTTTTGATAAGGAAATTGAGAAAAAAACACTTAGAAATGACAATGTTGGAGATGCTTTGGAATTCAGGGCCTTGGGAAAAACAATTTTCAAAGGAAAAGCGAGTGTCAAAGAGGGGTTGTTTGACATTGATTTTATTGTACCCAAAGACATTGCAATTCCTATTGGAAACGCTAGAATAAGTTTATATGCTAAAGACAATACGTCCTACGAAGATCAATCCGGTTATACGATGGATCTATTAATTGGGGGGCTTTCTGACACTATTGGAACTGATACTCAAGGCCCTGAAATTAAGTTATTTATGAATGACACTTCTTTTGTTTACGGAGGAATCACTAACGAATCGCCCATTCTTATTGCCGAACTTTACGACGAAAATGGAATCAATACTGCAGGCGGAATAGGCCATGATATCACAGCAATTTTAGACGGTGACGAAACCAATCCTATTGTTTTGAATGACTATTACGAGGCCAATATTGATACTTATCAAACAGGAAAACTCCAATATTCCCTCAGAAACTTATCTCCCGGATTGCATACCTTAACCCTCAAAGCTTGGGATGTTTATAACAATTCTTCTTCTGCTGAAATACAGTTTTTAGTCCTTGATGATGGTAATTTGGTATTGGATAGGGTTTTAAATTATCCCAATCCCTTTACCAGTTATACCGAGTTTTGGTTTCAACACAACAAGCCTTTTGAGCCCCTCGATGTAAGGGTTCAAGTATTTACAGTTTCTGGTAAAATGGTGTGGTCAACAGTACAAACCATAACTACCGACGGCTTTTTGTCTAGAGATATTACTTGGGACGGTCGTGATCAATTTGGAGGATTTTTAGGAAAAGGAGTGTATGTATATAAGATTTCTGTAAAATTAACGTTAACAAATAAGATTGCAGAAAAATTTGAAAAACTTGTTATCCTAAAGTAAACGAGTTATTTTTGACCCTTAATAAAAAAATTGTGAAAAATAAATATCCGTATATCCTCATTTGTTTGTTATTGTGGCAATATTCTGTTGCCCAAAAAAGAGTCATCACCACTGGAGTTCCATTTCTACTAATTACCTCGGATGCCAGAGCAGCTGGTATGGGAGAGCTTGGTGTCGCCTCGTCACCCGATGCGTATTCACAACAGTGGAATCCTTCAAAGTATGCTTTTGCAGAAAGAAAAATTGGAGTAGGAGTCAGTTATACGCCCTATTTAAGCAAGTTGGTCAATGATATTTTTCTAGCCAATCTTACCTATTACAACAAAATATCTGAAAGAGGCGCCTGGGCCGCTAGCTTAAAATATTTTAGTTTGGGGGATATTGAACTAGGTCAAGTTCCAGAAGATTTCATCAATCCCTATGTTGAAAGTCCTAACGAACTAACGTTAGACGCTTCTTACTCTTTGCAATTGAGTGATCAATTCGCCATGGCAGTAACAGGACGTTTTATTCGATCGGATCTGAAGCTCAACTCAAATATAGGCGGAGATGCTGATGCAGCATCCACCTTTTCGGTAGATGTCTCAGGATATTATCAGTCCGAAGAAAAGTCATACGACGCTTTCAATGGACGTTGGAGAGCTGGATTTAATATTTCAAACCTAGGGCCTAAACTCAAATACGATGAAGGCGGTCAAGAAAATTATTTACCAACAAACTTGAGGTTAGGAGGCGGTTTTGAATTTTTGATTGATACCTACAACAGTGTTACTGTGAATTTGGAGGTCAACAAACTTTTAGTTCCAACGCCAAGCGAACCTATTTACAACAGTGACGATGAAATTACTGGATACCGACAACCTGATGTAAGCTTTTTGTCAGGTGTTTTTAAGTCTTTCAATGATGCTCCAGATGGATTTAGTGAAGAGTTGAATGAAGTTACATGGGCATTAGGACTTGAGTATTGGTACAACCAATCCTTTGCTTTTCGAGCTGGATATTTCAATGAAAATGAAGACAAAGGAGCACGAAAATTACTTTCCTTTGGTGCTGGGTTTAAGTACAATACGGTTGATGTTGATTTATCTTATCTCATATCCGCAAGTAAAGTTAGGAGTCCTTTAGAAAATACACTCCGTTTTTCACTAACTTTCAACTTTGGGGATAAATACGAGTATTTTTAGCAGTATTTTACAACAATCGTTAACGACTTCTCAATTTCACTTTTGATATTTTTTCACATCCTTTGAAAGTACTACATTTGTAATCTGTATGTATAAAAAAGATTGCAAAGCTTTTTATTCGATTATTAAAACAAATTAGTGAATGGAAAAAATTACGAAAGAAACCTATTTGAAATGGTACGAAAACATGTTGTTTTGGCGAAAGTTTGAAGACAAATTGGCTGCAGTTTACATTCAACAAAAAGTAAGAGGATTCCTTCACTTATACAACGGTCAAGAAGCGGTCCTAGCAGGAGCCCTTCATGCAATGGATTTAACCAAAGACAGGATGATTACTGCCTACAGAAACCATGTTCAGCCAATTGGTATGGGTGTAGATCCAAAGCGTGTAATGGCCGAGCTATTTGGTAAAGCTACTGGGACATCTCAAGGTTTGGGAGGGTCTATGCATATTTTTTCAAAAGAATTTAGATTCCACGGAGGGCACGGAATTGTTGGAGGACAAATACCCCTAGGCGCAGGAATGGCCTTTGGAGACAAATACCACGATCGCGACAATGTAACTCTCTGCTATATGGGAGATGGAGCCGTTCGACAAGGATCGCTTCATGAAACATTAAACCTTGCTATGTTATGGAAACTCCCTGTTGTTTTTGTCGTCGAAAATAACGGATACGCTATGGGAACTTCTGTAGAACGTACTGCCAATCATTCCGATATTTGGAAGCTGGGTCTGGGTTATGAAATGCCATGCGGCCCTGTAGATGGTATGAATCCTGTGAAAGTTGCCGAAGCAATGGATGAAGCCATTCAACGGGCTCGACGCGGAGACGGACCAACTTTCCTTGAAATGAAAACATATCGCTATCGTGGACATTCAATGTCCGATGCACAGCATTACAGAACCAAAGCGGAAGTTGAAGAATACAAAAAAATTGATCCAATTACACAGATCAAACAACATATTTTGGATAATAACTTTGCTTCTGAAGAAGCATTGGATGAAGTTGCTAAGCAAGTCAAAGAACGCGTTGCCGAATGTGAAAAATTCGCCAGTGATTCTCCTTATCCAGACAAAAACGTTATGTATGACGTTGTCTACGAACAAGAAAATTATCCATTTATATCTCATAAACTATAACAATGGCAGAAATAATAAACATGCCCCGTTTGAGTGACACCATGGAAGAAGGTGTTGTAGCTAAATGGATTAAAAAAGTTGGCGATACTGTTGCTGAGGGAGATATTCTTGCAGAAATTGAAACAGACAAAGCAACTATGGAGTTCGAATCCTTCAACGAAGGTGTTTTACTTCATATAGGAATTCAAGAAGGTGAAAGCGCTTTGGTCGATACACTTCTTGCTATTATTGGAGAAGAAGGTGAAGATATTTCGGCGCTTCTTTCTGGAACAAGTACACCTGACGTTACTGATGCTTCTGATGAAATATCAGAAGATGTCCCTTCAAAAGAAACAGCGGAAGCGGCTAAACCCTCAGAACAATACACCATACCCGAAGGGGTAGAGGTAATTAAGATGCCTCGATTGAGTGATACTATGGAAGAAGGAACCGTAGCAACTTGGAATAAAAAAGTAGGAGACACCGTTAGCGAAGGCGATATTTTGGCCGAAATCGAGACGGATAAAGCAACGATGGAATTTGAATCGTTCTATGCAGGAACTTTACTTTATATTGGAATCAATGAAGGCGAAAGTGCTCCAGTAGATAGTTTATTAGCCATCATTGGAAACAAAGATGTTGATGTGGATGCCCTAGTAGCTGCTGCTCAAAACCAGCCCATCGCTGCTCCAGAAAATCCACCTGCTCAAGAAGCCCCCAAGGTAGAGGTTGCAAAAGATTCTCAACCCAAAGTGGTTGAACCAGCTGCTGCTCTTACAGTTGAAAAACCCGTTAATGAAGGTAGATTAAAAGCTTCCCCGTTGGCCAAAAAATTAGCAAAAGAAAAAGGAATTAATCTCCAAAATGTCATAGGTACGGGAGATCATGGTCGTATTGTAAAAAAAGACATTGAAAGTTATACGCCTTCCCAAGGTGGAGTATCTTCTGCTCCTTTTGTTCCTTCTGGACAAGAACAGTTTGAAGAAATTCCAAATTCTCAAATGAGAAAAGTAATTGCAAAACGTCTTTCAGAATCCAAATTCACGGCACCTCATTACTATCTTTCAGTTGAATTTGATATGGACAACAGTATTGCTTTCCGTCAACAATACAACACGCTTCCAGATACCAAAGTCTCTTTCAACGATATCGTTGTAAAGGCCTGTGCTTTGGCGTTAAAACAACACCCACAGGTCAATTCTCAATGGTTTGATGATCGAATGCAATTGAATCATCATGTGCATATTGGTGTTGCTGTGGCGGTTCCGGATGGATTGGTTGTTCCTGTAGTTCGATTTGCAGACGAACAAACTCTTCCTCAAATCGGGACTCAAGTTAAAGATTACGCAGTAAGGGCTCGTGACAAAAAATTGACTCCCGCCGAAATGGAGAGAAGTACTTTTACTGTTTCCAACTTGGGAATGTTTGGAATTGATGAGTTTACTTCAATCATCAACCAACCCAACTCAGCCATTTTATCCGTAGGAAGTATCGTGCAAAAGCCCGTTGTTAAAGACGGAAAAATTGTTGTGGGTAATACAATGAAACTTACGCTAGCTTGTGATCATCGAACAGTAGATGGCGCCACTGGAGCCCAGTTTCTACAAACTTTAAAAGGATTTATTGAAAATCCTCTTACGATGGTGGTGTAATTTTTTAAATCCTGTTTTGCTAGGATTTTTTGTACCTTGGACAATCTTATGACAAAAAAAATTATTGTTACTGGGTCGAGTAGAGGTATAGGTTACGAACTCATTCAGCTGCTTGCAAATCAAGGCCATCAAGTGTTGGCTCTCTCTCGGAATGCAACTCCAGCCACTGCGTTGAATCATCCTCAGATTACGGCATTCCCTTTTGATATAACCGCCTCCAATTCGATACAAACCGTAGTTGATTTTGTGGAAAATGAATGGGGTCATGTTGATGTTTTAATTAACAATGCGGGTGTGTTGTTAAACAAGCCTTTTGCAGAAACGTCTTTTTCAGATTTTGAAAATGTGTACAAAGTCAATGTGTTTGGTTTAGCAAATCTTACAAGAAGTGTACTTCCGTATATGGACACGCAAGGACATATTGTTACTATCAGCAGTATGGGAGGTGTTCAAGGAACTGCAAAGTTTCCTGGTTTGGCAGCTTACAGCAGTAGCAAAGGTGCCGTAGGAATACTAACCGAACTGTTGGCAGAAGAATACAAACAAACGGGACCTTCATTCAACACCTTGGCCCTTGGAGCTGTTCAGACAGAAATGTTGGCCGATGCTTTCCCTGGATATCAAGCACCCCTTTCTGCTTTAGAAATGGCCGACTATATTATGAAGTTTTCACTTGAAGGAAATCGTTTTTACAATGGCAAAGTACTTCCTGTTTCTAGCAGCACTCCGTGATTAATCAAGAGCTTCAATATCACCTTCCTCCCGAATCCGTTTCGTTATGTAAAAACATAATCAGTCAATTCAATGTTGATCTAAAAATAGTAAAGGCTCGAAGGACTCGCCACGGAGATTATCGGAAAAAACTCAATGGAGAACATTTGATAACACTAAATACTACTCAAAATACGTATCGTTTCTTGATTACATTGATTCATGAGTTGGCACATTTAAAAGTGTATTCTTCTGTTCAAAAAAGAGTTGCTCCTCACGGCTATGAGTGGAAACTCGCTTTCAAAACATTAATGCTGCCTTTTCTGCAACCTTCCATTTTTCCAAATCCTTTACTTTCTGTTTTGGCTTCTCATATTAAAAATCCAAAAGCAAGTACAGACAGTGACTTTAAACTAGTAATGGCGCTCAAGGCATTCGACCCGCCTACCAATAAAAATCTTATCTTTGAACTGGATGAGGGAACCGATTTTATCAGTTCCAACGGCAAAATTTTCCGTAAAGGACATCTTCGAAGAAAGCGATTTTTGTGTGTTGAGATTAAAACGGGAAAACAGTATTTGTTTTCTCCACACGCTGAAGTAAATAAATATGAAAGTAAATAACAATCATTATGCCTTAATTATGGCAGGAGGCGTGGGTTCTCGCTTTTGGCCTATGAGTACGTCTCAGTTTCCCAAACAATTTCACGATGTTATGGGAAGCGGTTATACCTTGATTCAAAAAACGTTCAATCGTTTGAAAAATGTGGTACCTTCTCATCAAATATACATTTTAACCAACGAGCGTTACATTGATTTGGTCGCAGAGCAGTTGCCTGAAATTAATTTGGATCAAATCATTTCTGAACCCGCCATGCGCAATACGGCTCCCTGTATTTTGTACGCCGCTTTGAAAATAAAAAAAATCAACCCCAAAGCTTCTTTAATTGTTGCTCCAAGCGATCATTGGATTGAAGACGAAGATGCCTTTGCTAGCGATATTGCTATCGCTTTTAATAAGGCAGACGATCAAAAATCATTAATAACCTTGGGAATTCGACCTTCTTTTCCGAACACAGGCTATGGTTACATTCAATACAGTATGGATGAAAATGGACCTGTTTTTCCGGTGCTTCAATTTACTGAAAAACCCGATTATGAGACCGCTAAAAAATTCATCGAAGCCAAAAACTATGTTTGGAACGCAGGAATTTTTGTGTGGAGCGTTCAAGCTATTTGTGATGCATTTGAGAAGTATCAACCCACTATGAATAGTCTGTTCATGAACGGATGGAATGCATTGAATACTTCTGAGGAAAAAAAATTTATTGATATCAATTACAAAGAATCTGAAAACATATCTATTGATTACGCCATACTTGAACCTTCTAATAGCGTTTGTTTGATTGAAGCTTCTTTTGATTGGAATGATCTCGGTTCTTGGGGTTCATTGTATGACAAACTGGACAAGGATGAAGACCAAAATGTTGTGATTAACGCCACATCTATGCTCCAAAATGCATCGGGAAATATGATTCGAACATCGAAAGACAAACTGGTTGTTGTTGATGGATTAAAAGATTATATTGTAGTAGATAAAGAAGATGTTTTGCTTATTTTTCCCAAAGAAAAAGATCAGGACATTAAAAAAATATTGAGTACTTTAAAAGATAATTTCGGAAATACGTATTCGTAAAATGGAAACCAAATTTGATTTTTCGGAGGAAGAAACCACAGGTGCTTCGGTTCAAAATGAAGCCAAAGGGTTTTTAGCAACGCTTTCGACTTATTTGAAAGGGTTGTTGGATTTCAGGAAAGACATTGATAAAGCGGCAACTATTCAGGCCATTCAAGGAGACATTCCTGTGAAAGGTGCCACAGTATGGATTCTGATGTGCTCAATTTTTGTGGCCTCTGCAGGCCTAAACGCCGACTCATCGGCAGTCGTGATTGGAGCCATGCTCATTTCGCCACTCATGGGGCCTATTTTGGGTGTGGGACTTTCTATTGCTACTAACGATATTGACACGCTTAAAAAATCGTTAATTAATTTTTTAGCGATGGTAGTACTCAGTATTTTAACGGCCTATTTGTTTTTTGCTTTGTTTCAATTGAGTGAAAGTTCTTCCGAATTGTTAGCGCGCACCCGTCCTACAATTCAAGATGTGCTGATTGCTTTTTTTGGCGGTTTAGCACTTATTATTGCAAGAACGAAAAAAGGTACCATTGCTTCCGTAATTTTTGGAGTCGCTATTGCCACGGCTTTGATGCCGCCTTTGTGTACTATTGGATATGGATTGGCTTCAGGTACGTATAGCTATGCTTTCGGAGCCTTGTACTTGTTTATTATTAATTCTATTTTTATTGCTTTAGCAACCTATATAGTATTGCGTGTATTGCGTTTTCCTATGACAAAATATGCCAATTCAAAAAAGCGACGATTGATTGCTCGAGTCGCTTCATTGGTAGCCTTATTGGTTATGGTTCCTACAGCATTTACATTCATGGATGTGGTTGTAGAAAGCCGATTTCAAGCGGCTGCTAGAAATTTTATTTCTCAAGAATTGAATGGGCTTTCCAATGCGGAATACCTACAACAAACGGCTCAAATTCGCTTTAATTCCAAAGCAGAGTCCAAAGAGTTGTTTTCTTTTATGTCGAAAACAACGGCCGACGAAAAGTCGCGCATTGTGCTAAACACATTCGGGCTAAATCCACTTCCAAAAGAAGCGATTGATTTGCTAAAAAGCCGCCTAACAGCATATCCTGCTTTGTCCAATACAACACTTGAAATTAATCAACAACAACGCAGCAATCAACTATTGATGCAGCAACGTTATATGAGTGAATTGCGTTATAGAGATTCTTTAGATTTGCTCAACAAGACAAATCAAATCGAACTTTTGACCTCTCGAATTGGTGAATTAGAATCTAGAAAATGGAGTCAAATAGATTTTTTGAATATCAATCAGGAGGTTCGCATTTTTGATGAAAACATTACCAAATTTACTTTTGCTAACACATTAATATCCTCTGCCACTACAGTTGACACCCTTCCTGTTTTTACTGTACAATGGGATGAAAGCCTATCTGTTGAAGAAATAGCGATTCAAGAAAATAAATTAAAAAAATGGCTGGATTTTAAGCTCCAAAATCAAGACTTTGAGCTGAATATTTTGGAGTAAAAGAAGCTTTATTGATAAAGAGCTCGAACTTTTTTGAACAATTCCGAAGAGTACACAAAGTCAGTAACTGCTTTGTTTTCAGTTTTAAAAATATCTTTATTACTTCCTTCCCAAGCTTTTACACCGTTTTTAAGAAAAAGAATTTTTTCCCCAATTTCCATAACCGAATTCATGTCGTGTGAATTGATAACGGTGGTGATTTCGTATTCTTTGGTAAGCTCATGAATTAGGTTGTCAATAACTATAGCCGTTTTTGGATCTAATCCAGAGTTAGGCTCGTCACAAAACAAGTATTTTGGATTCATAACAATAGCGCGAGCAATTGCCACTCTTTTTTGCATTCCTCCCGAAATTTCAGAGGGCAATTTTTGATTGGCATCTTTCAATTTTACACGTTCTATGACAGTTTCAGCACGCTCTTTAATTTCTGCTTTGTTTTGGGTTGTAAACATTTGTAAAGGAAACATTACGTTCTCTAAAACGGTCATAGAGTCAAACAAGGCACTTCCCTGAAAGACCATCCCCATTTCTCTTCTTAAATTTGTTTTTTCTTGGGTGTTCATTACCGTGTGTGACATATTATCGTACATAATTTCACCTTTATTAGGAATTAAAAGCCCAAGTAAACACTTCAGTAATACGGTTTTTCCCGATCCACTTTGCCCGATGATGAGATTTGTTTTGCCCTTTTCAAATGTGGTAGAGATTCCCTTAAGTATTTCTACTTCACCAAAAGATTTGTAAAGTGATTTTATTTCAATCATTAAGCCAAAAGGAGTTGAGTGATTATATAATTAACAACAATGATAACGATTGATGTCCAAACAAATGACACCGTACTTGCTTTTCCAACTTCCAATGCGCCCCCTTTCATATAATATCCATGGTAGGAGGGAATGGTTGCTAAAATAAATGAGAAAACAAGGGTCTTCACATAAGCATAGGTGATGTGAAAAGAGTTAAAATCGAGTTGAATACCGTCAATAAAATCCGAACTGCTTGAAAATCCTGCATAAATCGTAGCCATCCATCCACCAAAAATTCCTAAAAACATAGCTATAGTAATTACAAATGGATAAAATAGCATGGCAATAATTTTTGGAAATATAAGATAGTTGATTGAGTTGACCCCCATAACTTCAAGTGCATCAATTTGTTCTGTCACTCGCATTGTGCCAATACTCGAAGTAATGAAAGAACCGACTTTACCCGCCATGATAATTGACATAAAAGTGGGCGCAAATTCCAACAGTACCGATTGACGCGTAGCAAAACCCACAATGTTTTTGGGAATTAGCGGGCTGTCAATGTTTAAGGCAGTTTGGATGGAAACAACTCCTCCCACAAAAAATGATAAAAAGGCAACAATTCCAAGAGAACCCAAAATCAAGTCATTAATGTCATTGATGATTAATCGTCTCATCACACTGGTTTTGGTTCTTTTTTTTAGAACCAATCCCAACATCATAAAATACCTGCCTATATGCTCTAAGATTTTCATTGGATGCAAACTTATAGCGAATGTAAAAAATAAAGTTTGTTTATGAATTGATTCAATAAAAAAAAATATATTTGATAATTATTAAATGTCCATAACATGCCCAAAAATTCTTTGTTTTTATTCTATTGTTTTTTAATTTTCACTGCCTTTTCGTGCCAAAATTCCTCTTCCTCTCATTCTGACGATCAAGTGCTTTTTGTGAGCCCTAAGTTGGTGGTCGGAATTGTAGTTGATCAAATGCGTTACGATTATTTAACGCGTTTTTGGGACGATTACGGTCAAAATGGATTCAAGCGGTTGATTGCAAATGGGTTTACTGCAAAGAATCATCATTTTGATTATATACAAACCCTTACGGGGCCTGGTCATGCTAGTGTTGCAACAGGAACCACTCCGAGGTTTCACGGAATCATTGCTAATGATTGGTTTGATAAAGACAGCAGTTCGACCGTCTATTGTGTCGATGATGCTTCTGTTCAGTCGGTTGGAACAAGTTCTTCGTACGGAAAAAAATCACCGCGCCGATTGTTGGTAGCTACATTAGCAGACCAAAACCGATTGCACACCCAGTTTTTAGGAAAAACAATTTCCATTTCTATTAAAGACCGTGCAGCGATTTTATCGGGTGGACATACTGCCAATGCTGCTTATTGGTTTTATGGAAACGATGAGGGAAGATGGATTACTAGTTCTTTTTACAGAGAATCATTGCCCAACTGGGTACAAGAATATAACGATTCAGGCTTTGTAGATCAATATCTTCAACCATGGAACTTGCTTTACGACCTTTCAAAGTATACAGAATCCGACAAAGACAATTCGCCCTATGAACAACTGCTAAAAGGTAAACAATCCCCCGTTTTTCCATATGATTTGGAAGCACTCAAATCTCAAAATGGTGGATTTAGTATTATTTCAGACTCGCCTTTTGGCAACACCATGACTACGGATTTTGCTATAAAAGCAATTCAAGAAGAAGCTTTGGGGGAAGATAAAATCACCGATTTTTTAACCGTTTCTTATTCTAGCACGGATAAAATTGGACACAAATTTGGTATAAATTCCAAAGAAATTCAAGACACCTATCTGCGAATGGATCAAGACATTGCGCGCTTATTGTCATTTCTTGATACGCATGTTGGCGCAAATGAATATACGCTCTATCTAACTTCGGATCATGGAGCATCTCACGTGCCTAGTTACCTAAACGATGTTCAAATTCCTGCAGGATATTTTAACAAAAAAGACTTTGAAAGACAATTAATGATTTTTACCAAAAATACTTTTGGTGATGCCGGAGTATTAAAAAACATTTCAAACAAACAGTTGTTTTTAGATCACACCCTGCTTTCATTGTCTGGAATATCTTTACAAGAAGCAAAATCCTTATTTGTAGAAGAAATTTACAAGTATTCGGGAATATCTAGAGTGTACGCTTCAGATCAAATCATGCGCTTTGATACGCTCGATAAAATCCAAGCTAGATTGCTAAAAGGCTTTCATCCCAAGCGATCGGGAGATGTATGGTTTGTATTGGAGCCCAACACCATTTCGTACCCTCGAAGAGGTACAACCCACGGATCGGGATATTCCTATGATACGCACGCTCCTTTAATTTTTTATGGAAAGGGAATCAAAAAAGGAATGACTTCAGAAGCCACCTATATTTCGGACATTTCACCGACTGTTGCTTCGCTTTTAGGAATTGCAACTTCTAGCAGTAGTACAGGAAACGTAATTTCCCAGGCGCTGGATTAAAATTGATAAGTAATGGCATTAATATTCATGCCAGCACCCACACTTCCCATCAATACAACATCGCCTTTATGGAGTTGATGTCCTTCAAGTTTTCCTTTTTGGACCAAATCCAATAAAGTTGGAATGGTGGCTACCGAACTATTCCCCAATTTATTTATGCACATTGGAAGCGCATTGTCAGGCATTGGAAATTTGAATAACCTATAAAATCGTTTGATAATGGCTTCATCCATTTTTTCATTGGCCTGATGAAGAAATACTTTTTTCACATCCTCAATGGATTTTCCACTTGCGTCCAAACAGTTTTTTAACGCTTGCGGAACATTGTTTAGGGCAAATTCATATATTTTGTGACCAAACATTTTAATGAATTTGGTGTTCACATCTTTCTGAGGATTGAATGATTTTCCACAGAACAAATAATAAGCCTCTTCTGAAGTAAATGTAGCGGATTCGTGTGATAAAATACCACCCAGTCCTTCTTTTTTCTCAATCACAGTAGCTCCAGCCCCATCCGAAAAAATCATACTGTCTCTATCGTTTTCGTCATACACTCTAGAAAGTGTTTCTGCTCCGATGACCAAACATTTTTTTGCCATTCCTGCTCTAATAAATGCCTGAGCCTGAATGACCCCTTCCAACCATCCAGGGCATCCAAATAAAAGGTCGTAACATACACACTTTGGATTCTTGATTCCCAAGCTGTGCTTTATTCGAGCAGCCAAACTAGGCATTGCATCACTTTGATTGGATCCGTGTTTTACATCGCCAAAATTATGCGCAACAATAATGTAATCTAACGTTTCTGGATCCAAACGGGCATCAGAAATTGCTTTTTCTGCCGCAAAATATCCCAAGTCTGAGGCTGTATGATGTTTTTTAGCATAACGACGTTCTTCAATGCCTGTAATTGCCTTAAATTTTTTAATAATTACATCGTTTTCAATCTCAAAAGGAGATCCGTCTGCATTGAGAAAAGTAGCCTTGAGAAAATCCTTATTGGTTTCCACAATTTCGGGTATATAACTACCCATTCCTGTGATTTGAATGGACATGATTTGTTTTTTGGTTATACAATACTAGGCTCCTTTTGAATAGTATCCTAAAAAATCAGCAAAATCTGTACGATACTCAAAAACAATGATTTGAATTAATTTTAAAAGAAAAGATATTTGTAAACTACTTATATATAGATGATTATATATAATTTAGTTGGAAATATAAGCTTCTATAGGTTCGCAACTACAAACCAAATTACGATCCCCAAATGCTTCATCCACCCTTCGAACCGAGGGCCAAAACTTATTTTTTCTGATAAATGGCAATGGGTATGCAGCTTTTGTGCGCGAATAGGGCAAATTCCATTCATCGCTAGTGAGCATCTGTAATGTATGCGGTGCATTTCGAAGCACATTGTTTTCCTCTTCGGTATCATCAATTGCATTGATTTCGTAACGAATAGCAATCATAGCGTCGCAAAATGCATCGATTTCTTCCAGGTTTTCACTTTCGGTGGGCTCAATCATCATAGTACCGTTCACTGGAAATGAAACAGTCGGAGCGTGAAATCCATAGTCCATCAAACGTTTGGCAATATCAACTACTTCTATCCCTTTTTCTTTAAAGGCCCTACAATCAATAATAAGTTCGTGAGCCGCTTTTCCTTTTTCTCCTTGATATAAAACGGCATAGTGTTCTTCCAGTCGTGATTTGATATAGTTGGCATTGAGGATTGCTAATTCTGTAGCCATTTGGAGTCCTTTGCCCCCCAACATTTTTATATACCCATAAGAAATCAAGCAAATCATCGCCGAGCCCCAAGGTGCACTCGAAATAGCAGTAATACTCTGTTTACCCCCTGTTTGAATGATTGGATTGCTAGGAAGAAAATCAACCAAATGTGAGGCAACACAAATAGGACCCACACCTGGACCACCGCCTCCGTGAGGAATGGCAAAGGTTTTGTGAAGATTCAAATGACACACATCTGCTCCAATAATAGCCGGATTTGTAAGCCCCACTTGTGCGTTCATATTGGCTCCGTCCATATATACCTGTCCACCAAATTGGTGAATTGTTTCTGTAATGGTTTGTATTGAAGACTCAAAAACACCGTGTGTTGAGGGGTATGTAACCATCAAGGCAGCAAGGTGCTCGCCGTTTTCTTTTGCTTTTACTTGCAAATCTTCCAAATCAATATTTCCGTGTTTGTCCGTACTGACTACCACGACTTTCATCCCAGCCATTACTGCCGAGGCAGGATTGGTTCCGTGAGCCGAAGCAGGAATCAAGCAAATATTTCTAAAACCTTCGTTACGAGACTGGTGATAGGCACGTATGACCATCAATCCAGCATATTCTCCTTGTGCACCAGAATTGGGTTGCAAGGAAGTGCCAGCAAATCCAGTAATTTCATTCAATTGCTCCTCAAGCTTTTTCAGTATGAACTGATATCCTTGAGTTTGATTTACAGGCACAAAAGGATGAATATTGTTCCAGCGTGGTGAACTCAGGGGTAACATTTCAGCTGCTGCATTGAGTTTCATGGTGCAAGAACCAAGAGGTATCATGGAGTGATTCAGAGATAAATCTTTTCGCTCCAATTGTTTGATGTAGCGCATCAATGAAGTTTCAGATCGGTAAATAGAAAACACATCGTTGGTCAAAAACTCAGATTTTCGCTGCAATGATGCAGCCATTGTAGAACTGATATTTTTTTCGGAAACCCTTATTGATTCTTTAGAAATGGCTTCTGCAAAAACATCGACTAGTTCTTGAATATCATCGATTGTAGTAGCTTCATTAATTGAAATTCCAACTGAATTATTGTCAATATACAGTAGGTTGATTGACTTTTTAAGTGCTATGGGTTGAATGACTTCTGATGGTATATCGATGACAATTGTATCGAAAAATTGTGCATTTCGTTGATGCAATCCAATTTCTTCTAGGGAATTAGCCAAAATACTGGCAAGCTCATTAATTCGTTTGGCAATAAACTGAAGCCCTTCGGGTCCATGATATACACCATACATACCCGCCATTACAGCCAATAAAACTTGGGAAGTACAAATGTTTGAAGTGGCGCGATCGCGTTTGATGTGCTGTTCTCTGGTTTGAAGTGCCATTCGAAGCGCCCTTTTGTTATCAAGATCTTTTGTCACGCCAATAATTCTTCCAGGAACATTGCGTTTGTATTCTTCTTTGGTCGCAAAAAAGGCAGCATGAGGACCTCCATATCCCAAAGGAATTCCAAAACGTTGCGAGGTTCCTACTACGACATCGGCTCCTAATTCTCCAGGAGGAGTTAGGAGTACCAGGCTCATTAAGTCGGCTGCAACTACTGTTTTAATTTCTAGGGAAGCTGCATTTTCTATAAAGCCCGAATAATCATGAATTTCCCCATATTTTCCAGGGTATTGCAGTAAGGCTCCGAAAAAACTAGCATCAATAGAAAACTCCTTTGGGTCGCCAACAACCAACTCAATCCCAATAGGATTTGAACGGGTTTCTAGCAGAGAAAGTGTTTGCGGTAATGTGTTTTGGTCAACGAAGAATTTGGCAATAGCGTTCTTTTTTTGTGTTCTTGATCGAACAGCAAACAACAAACTCATCGCTTCTGCGGCTGCTGTACTTTCATCCAACAACGAAGCATTGGCTATACTCATACCTGTCAAATCACAAATCATAGTTTGATAATTTAACAATGCCTCCAAACGACCCTGAGCAATTTCTGCTTGATAGGGTGTGTATGCGGTGTACCATCCTGGATTTTCAAAAATATTTCTTTGGATGACTGGTGGGGTAACCGTTTCGTGATAGCCCAAACCAATATAGGTTTTGCAAACTTGATTGTGCTCTGAGAGTTCTTGGATGTGTTTTAAGTACTCGTGTTCACTCAAAGGAGTGTCTAGATCAAGCGTTTTTGTAAGGCGAATATTTTTTGGAATGGTTTCGCTGATCAAGTGTTCTACACTAGAAACACCAATTTTTTCTAACATAATGGAAACGTCTTTTGAAGACGGTCCCATATGACGATTTATAAAAGAAAATGTATTCAATTGTTGTTACCTTTGGTTACAAAAGTATTGATTTATTACAAGTTACAAGAGTTCTTTTGGCTTCCAAAACCATAAAGTTTTTAACCAAAATCAGAGGTTATAAACAGTTTGGCTATTTTTGCTGTATGAGGCGAATTGTTTATTTTTTTAAGTTTTATATAAAATCTAGTATTCATGCCGCTTTAGCTGTAACTTCCTTAAGTTTGGTGACTTTACTACAGTTTGATCAATGGATAGATTTATCGGTCTTATTTTTTGTTTTTTCTGCAACACTAATCACGTACAATTTTATAAAATACGCTGTAGTTGCAAAGTATGATGTTTTGGTGCAAAATACTGAGATCCAAAAAATACAAAGCTTTAGTTTTCTAGTTGGATTATTGGCAATTGTAGCTTTTGTCAACCTATCCCGACAGACGCAAATCGTTGCATTCTTTTTTGGTTTAATGAGTTTATTGTACGCGCTTCCTTTTCCGTTTCAAAAGCAAAATTTTAGAAATCAGTGGGGTATTAAAATTTTTATAGTGGCATTTTGTTGGAGTGGTGTGAGTGTTCTTTTACCATTGGCGGATTTTCAATGGTGGGAAACTTCTTCTTTTTGGATGGTTTGGTTGCAAAGGTATTTGCTGATTATTGTTTGGATGTTTCCTTTTGAGATACGCGACATGAAAATAGATCCACCCACTTTGAAAACAATTCCTCAGCGAATTGGAATTCAAAAAACAGTGACTTTAGGAATTGTATTGTTGTTGTTTTGCTTGTTGTTGAGTCTTACCTTTTCAAAAGTTCTATTAGCAGATATAGGAATGATGGCTTTAACCGCATTCATGTTATATAAAAGCAGAAAGGATCAATCGACTTATTTCAGCAGTTTTTGGGTAGAGAGCCTCCCTATTTTTTGGTTAGGACTGTATGCAATGAAGTTATTTCTTTAAACCATTAGCGCCTTCAATCACTTTATTTTTTAAACTTTCTTTGTAAAAAATTACTTTGTCTTGTACGCATTTGTCTTGACTACCCACAATTTGTGCCGCCAAAATCCCCGCATTTTTAGCTCCGTTTAGAGCTACGGTTGCAACAGGAACGCCTCCAGGCATTTGGAGAATGGAAAGAATAGAATCCCAACCGTCAATAGAATTTGATGATTTTACAGGCACTCCAATTACGGGAAGTGGCGTCAAAGAAGCGATCATTCCGGGTAAGTGAGCGGCTCCTCCTGCGCCAGCAATGATTACTTTTAGACCACGCTTGTGAGCTTCAGTCCCATAAGCCATCATTTTTTCAGGCGTCCTATGGGCAGATACAATATCGACTTCAATTTCGATATCAAATCCTTCAAGCATATCGATTGCTTCTTGCATAACAGGAAGGTCTGAAGTGCTTCCCATGATAATTCCTACAGTTACCATATTATTTACTTTTTACTTTAATAGTTTTCTTAACCCATTCAGCAAGTTCTCTTGCACGAATCATTGATGAATTTACGACAGTTACATGCCCCATTTTTCGAAAAGGGCGCGTTTGTTTTTTTCCATAAATGTGAGGTGTAACACCCTCCATTTTCATAATCTCTTCAATGTTTTCATAAAAAACATCTCCCGAATGCCCTTCTTCTCCGACCAAATTTACCATAATTCCAGCAACTTTACTATCAGTCATTCCAAGAGGTAGATTTAAAATAGAGCGAAGATGTTGTTCAAATTGAGAAGTATAAGATGCTTCAATGCTATAATGACCGCTATTGTGAGGTCTTGGAGCGACTTCATTTACTAATATTTCACCAGATGTTGTCAAAAATAATTCAACGGCTAATAGGCCTACATGCTGATAGGCTTTGGAAACTTTTAGCGCTATTTCTGTGGCTTTTTTAGCTATTTCGTTGTCAATACGAGCAGGGCATAAAACGTATTCTACCTGATTGGCTTCGGGGTGAAATTCCATTTCAACAACGGGATAGGCTTTTACCTCTTCTTTTGGGTTTCTTGCAACGACCACTGCCAATTCTTTTTCAAAAGGAATGCATTTTTCTATAATACACTCAACATCCAACAAGTCTTTCAAGTCATCAATGTTTCGAAGCATTTTTATTCCGTAACCATCATAGCCAAATTGACAACTTTTCCAAACACAAGGAAAAGCATGTTGTCCGCTTTGGATAGCCTGAATAGCTTCCGCTCGATTTTTGTAATGAGTGAATTCTGCTGTTGGAATTTTATTGTCTTTGTAAAATGATTTTTGCCGTCCTTTATGTTGAATAGTCCTTAATGTAGCTGAGCTAGGATATACCTTAATGCCTTTTTGCTCTAGGTGTTCCAGAGCATCTACATTCACATTTTCGATTTCAATAGTAAGTACATCGGTATTTTGGCCAAAGGCTACGACCGTATCAAAATCCATTAAATCTCCTTGAACAAACTCGTTGCAAGACCAGCGAGCAGGTGCTTGTGCATTTGAATCTAGCACTTTTGTTTTTATATCAAATTTTTGAGTTTCATAAAGTAGCATTTTGCCCAATTGCCCTCCTCCTAATATACCAACAATCAAATTCGATGAAAAATAATGCATTTGCAATCTTTTTGACAAAAATACATTAAATGAAGCAAAGTAAGACTGAAAATGATTGATTTAAACACGATACAGTACTCGTTATTCCCAGTCAAATGGATATCTTTGCAATTCAATTGAATAACCATGATTAATATTATTTTATTTGGCAAGCCTGGTGCTGGAAAAGGAACTCAAGCTGAGTTTTTGAAAAAACATTACGGATTTTTTCACATTTCAACAGGCGATGTGTTTCGCTACAACATCCAGAACAACACAGAATTAGGGCTTTTAGCAAAGTCTTATATGGATCAAGGTGATCTTGTTCCTGATGAAGTTACGATTAACATGCTTAAGGCTGAGGTCGAAAAGCAGCCCAATGCTCAAGGATTTATTTTTGATGGTTTTCCTCGAACTACAGCCCAATCAAAAGCATTGGATATTTTTTTGGAAGAAAAAAATATGGCAATTTCCGCAACTATTGCACTTGAGGCTAACGATGAAATACTTATTCAGCGTTTATTAAAAAGAGGTCAAGACAGTGGAAGAGTTGACGATCAGGATGAAGAAAAAATAAGAAATCGTTTTGATGAGTACAACAGCAAAACCGCTCCTTTAATTGCTTATTATCAGGCACAAGGAAAGTTTTATAGCGTTGATGGTATTGGAGAAATTGCTGAGATTACTCAGAGAATACAAAATGTAATTGACTCATTATAAGCTATGACTGAAGGAAATTTTTCGGACTATGTAAACGTATTCGCTACTTCTGGAAACGGAGGGAAGGGTTCTATGCATTTTCATCGCGAAAAATTTATTACCAAAGGCGGTCCCGATGGTGGTGATGGTGGCCGCGGCGGACACATTATTTTTCAAGGAGATAAAAATTTGTGGACATTATATCACTTTAAGTTCACACGACACTTTAAGGCAGGACATGGAGAACACGGATCAAAAAGTCGTAGTTCTGGGGCTCAAGGAGAAGATGTAATTGTTAAGGTGCCTCTAGGTACCCTTATTAGAGACAAAACGACCAATGAAATTTTACACGAAATTATTGAAGATCAGGAAGAATATATTGCTGTAGAAGGAGGAATGGGAGGACGAGGAAATTGGCACTTTAAAAGTTCAACCAATCAAACGCCTCGTTATGCGCAACCAGGAATCGAAGGTTCTGAGCAAGCATTGATTTTGGAGCTTAAGATTTTAGCAGATGTTGGGCTGGTTGGATTTCCGAACGCAGGAAAGTCGACACTTCTGTCGGTTGTTACTTCTGCAAAACCCAAAATAGGCGATTATGAATTTACAACCCTTAAGCCGAACTTAGGTATTGTCGAATATCGAGATTATCGCTCCTTTGTAATGGCAGATATTCCGGGGATTATTGAAGGCGCTTCTGAGGGAAAGGGCTTAGGGCATCGATTTTTAAGACATATCGAACGAAACTCTATTCTGCTATACCTCATTCCCGCAGATACCGAAGACATTCGAAAAGAATATGAAGTCCTACGTAATGAGCTCGTTCTCTACAACCCAGAACTGGTTGATAAAGACTTTTTAGTAGCTATTTCAAAATCAGATTTGTTGGACGATGAATTGCATACCGAACTGAATGCAGAATTAGCTTCCACCATGGAAGGAATACCTTATCTTTTTATTTCTTCTGTTTCCCAAAGTGGAATTGTAGAACTCAAGGATATGTTATGGAAAAAACTCAACGAATAATATACTTGCTTTTAGGTTGTATTACCTCATTGTCTGCTCAGCGAATTCCTCAATCGTATTTTACCATTCCTGAGCTTAGTAGCAGCTATTTAAGCACAGTTGATTCGCTAGAATCACGACATCAAAACCATCCTAACGACCTACAAACATTAGAAAATTTAGGAGATATATACGGCGCCTATTATCAGTGGGATGAAGCCCAAAAAGTGTATGCTCGTTTGGTAAAAAAGGATCCCGAAAATTTTCGTTTTCATTTTAAATATGGAGGTGTTTTGGGGGTCAAAGCTTTGGAAGTTTCAAGAATCCAATCGGTTCCTTTTGTGAGGCCTATGAAAGCAGCTTTTGAAAAAGCAGCTGCATTGAACACTACTCACATTGAAAGTCGATGGGTGCTAATGGAACTCTACGAAGCCTTGCCTTTTTTTTTAGGAGGAAGCAGCTCAAAGGCTCAACAAACAGTTGAAGAAATAGAGCAAATATCACCATTAGAAGGCGCTTTGGCTCAAGGTTTTTTATTAGCCAAACAGAATGAAATTACAAAATCAAAGGAGTTTTATAAAAAAGCAATTGATTGGGTGTCTCAAGAATCTTGTTCATCGCTCTCAAATTATTTGCAACGAAACCAGTCGTATTATGAGCTTGGAAAAGCCTTGTTGTTTTTAAACCAGCTGCCCGAGATAGCCATTTGCTGCTTTTCTTTTTTTATAGAAAATTATTCGTCCAAAGAAGGCCTTCCTTTGGCTTTTGCGCACCAACGATTGGCGCAAGTATATGATCAAGCCGGGAATGTTAAACAAGCAATTTGGCATCATCAAAAAGCAATTTCACAACTACCTTCTGTTCAGGACGACCTTCGGGAATGGGATGGTTTTTTGGATTTAGAAATTGTATCTTTCCCTGAAAATTAAAGACGTATGAATATTCATTTTATTGCAATAGGAGGAAGCGCCATGCACAACCTAGCACGTGCTCTTGATGAGAAAGGAGAACAAGTTGCTGGAAGTGATGATGCTATTTTTGAACCCTCCCGATCTCGTTTGCAAGAAAAAGGATTGTTGCCGAAAGAGGAAGGCTGGTTTCCTCATAAAATCACAACTTCGTTGGATGTAGTGATTCTTGGAATGCATGCCAAACCCGACAATCCAGAACTTATTCGCGCTCAAGAATTGGGCTTGACAATTTACTCTTACCCAGAATTTCTCTATCAATATAGTCAACAAAAAACACGGGTTGTTATTGGTGGAAGCCATGGAAAAACAACCATTACCGCTATGATTCTTCATGTGCTTCATTACCATCAAAGAGAAGTGGATTTTATGGTAGGCGCACAACTTGAGGGTTTTGATACAATGGTTCATCTCACGGATGAAAATGAATTTATAGTTTTGGAAGGGGATGAATATTTATCTTCCCCAATTGATTTGCGCCCAAAGTTTCATTGGTATCAACCCAACATCGCTTTGGTCAGCGGAATTGCTTGGGATCATATCAATGTGTTTCCTTCCGAAGAAAACTATGAAACCCAATTTCGAGTTTTTATGGACTCGATCGTTCATGGGGGTATTTTGGTTTATAATGAAGAAGATGAACGTGTAAAAGAATTAGCAGAAGCTACTCAAATACCTATCCGTAAACACGGATATCATTCATTGGATTATGAAGTTATCGACGGACAAACCTATCTAACTACTTCAGAAGGGCCGTTGCCGGTGGCGATTTTTGGAGCTCACAACATCAGTAATCTAGCAGGCGCAAAATGGGTGTGTCAACATATGGGGATAGACGAAGAAGACTTTTACGAAGCCATTACGAGTTTTAAAGGAGCTTCCAAACGACTGGAAACAATTTACAAATCGGACGATAGGATTTTGTATAAAGACTTTGCACATGCACCTAGTAAAGTAAATGCTACAACCCAAGCCGTCAAAAATCAATACCCAAGCCGAAAACTTTTGGCTTGTTTGGAATTGCATACCTATAGCAGCCTTTCTTCACAATTTATTTATCAATACAAAAACACCTTGTCACAGGCCAAGCAGGCGGTTGTATATTATGACAAAGAGGCTTTGTCTTTGAAAGGAATGCAGGCAATGCATATTGATGAAATTCAAAAAGCGTTTAATAATCCTTCATTACAGGTTTTTACCAATGCAAATGATTTTCATCAGTACTTATTTCAACAAGAATATAAAGACACTTCTTTGCTAATGATGAGTTCTGGAAATTATGGGGGGTTGGACTGGAAGGGATTTACTTCTCATTTCAGGCGTTGAATTGACTAAGATGATGGTCGAGGTGTTTGAATTGAGAATGCCCCCATTGTTCTTGCGTAAAATTCCCAAAATTAGGATGTGTCCATTTTTTTCTTGGGGTTTGTTGATAAAACAGTTCTACCAATTCAATGAGTATGCTTTTAAGCTCCTCAAAATCGTTAGTATCTGGAATGACTACTTCAGGGTCTTCCAAAGACAAAAGCAATGGTTTTTGACAATGAACTAAAGTTTGTTTTATAGTCATTTCGCTAGATACGTTTGTAGCGTCGGGAGAAAGATTTTGAATGCGTCGAATGATGGAAAGATAGGATTTTTGTTCAAAAAGGGATGGAGAGTTCATAAAGCGTTAAGTAGGTTTGGCAATCGCAATTTACTATATTTATTGATTATTTACAAAAAAAAATGAACTTACCTACCCACTTCAGTATCAAACAATGGTCAGAAAACGATCGCCCTCGAGAAAAATTATTAACCCAAGGAGCGCGCAAACTTTCAAACACCGAACTTGTAGCCATATTAATTGGAAGCGGAAATTCTCAAGAAAGTGCGGTTCGACTTTCTCAACGGATATTAGCCTCAGTCTCCAATAGGTTGACCGATTTAGAAAAAACGTCTATTTCCCAGCTTATAAAATTCAAGGGAATAGGGAATGCCAAGGCAGTTTCTATTGCGGCGGCATTGGAACTCAGTCGTCGACGGCGTTTTGAAATAACAGAAAACCCTTCGAAGCTTACCTCCAGTAAAAGTGCTTTTGATTTGCTTCGACCGCTAGTAGGTGATTTGCCTCATGAAGAATTTTGGATTGTTTTCCTCAATAACTCTCATATGTTTTTGGGCAGTCAACAGTTGAGTAAAGGGGGAATTTCTCAAACAACAGTTGATATTCGTTTGGCACTCAAACAAGCACTATTGCATGGATCTACAGCAATTATACTAGCTCACAACCATCCTTCAGGGGCACTAACTCCAAGTACTTCTGATTATGAAATAACTTCAAAATTTAAAAAAGGATGTGATATTTTAGATATCAAGCTGTTGGATCACCTAATCGTCACCGAAAACTCGTATTTTAGCTTCGCTGATAATGGCGATTTATAATACATGGTTTTAGTCTATACACATACTATAACACCTAGAGTGCGCTATGTTTTTAAACATGTTTTTGTTAGATTGCTGGGTATTCCTATTGATTTTACATCAATATTGGGAGAATTTGTTGCTTTTTCGGGACCCAAACTCAGTTATACAAAGCAGCCTTTGGGAAATGAGTTTTTTATACAATCGCATTCCCTTCTTTTTGGTCACGGGGTGGAAACTTTAGATATTGCAACCGACCATTGGGACGAGTTGCCTATTTTTTTCGGATCGGGGAGCGACAGTTCAATTCCTTTTGATTTATTTGCAGCAAGTTTTTATTTGTTAAGCCGTTACGAAGAACACGTCCCTAACCGTAAAGACTCGCTGGGACGGTTTATGGCTTCCGATAGTTTGGCTTTTGAAAAAGGATTTTTGGAACTCCCTTTAGTGGATTTATGGGTTCAACGATTTGCAGATGTTTTTAAAAGCCATTTTTTAGATATTTCCTTCCCCAAAAGAAGATTTCAATTACAAACGGTCATGGAAGTTCCGGTGGCTTTCCAGTACAAAGGAAAGGGATTAATTCGTTTGACAGGAGGGTTTTTTAGGGATGTATTTAGATTTAATTTCATTTCTATTGTTAGAAGAATAGGAGTCGTTCTTTCCCTTCAATCGGACCCCATTGACACATTTAGAGAGTGGATTGCTATACATACCACTCTTAAGGTTCCCACACAATGCTTTTTTCTGTTTACAAATCTCAGTCATTACGATCGAAACATTAGCTTTTTCAATACCCCTTTTTTGGAACGCATCAAAGAAGTTGCCGATTATGTTCCTGTTTCTTTGCTTGCATCTCATCAATCAACAGAAAACAAAGAATTATTAAAAATCGAATCCAACCGATTGCTATCACTCATTCACAAACAAAGCGGTAGTATTCGTCAACACATGATCTGTATAAGTTATCCTAAGGTGTATAGAAATTTTGCTCAAGAAGGATACTTACACGACTATTCGTTTCAATACAATGAAATAGCCGGGTTTCGGGCCAGTACCTGTACACCGTTTTATTTTTACGACCTTGAGTCGGAGTCACAAACCCCGCTCAAAATCCACCCCATTGCTTTTACAGAACATCATTTAAAACACACAAAATCTATTCGAAAAGCACGCCAATTGATGGAGCGAATCACCCAACATGTTAAAAATGCAAAGGGTCCATTGACGATTGTGCTTACCAATGTAATTTTAAAAGAAAGCGTATTCAGCACCCCATGGAAAACACTTTTTATCAAGTATCTTCGCAAACATGGAATTTAAAAACAACATTACGGATATTTTTTTTGATTTGGATCATACGCTATGGGATTTTGAAAAAAATTCAGCCCTTACGTTTGACAAAATCCTAACTGACTCGCAAATCCCAGTCGCTTTGGATCTGTTTTTGGAAGTGTATGTCCCTATCAATTTTTCTTTTTGGAAATTGTATCGAGAAGAAAAAATTTCTAAAAAAGAGCTTCGTTACCAACGCCTAAAAACTACTTTCGACAAGTTGGATGTTGCTATTTCAGATGCTACAATTCATCAACTATCAAAGGACTATATTCGATGGTTGCCACAGTTCAATCACTTGTTAGATGGTGCTCGAACTACATTGGAATATTTGTCACCAAAATACCGTCTTCATATTATCACCAATGGTTTTAGAGAAGTACAAGGCCAAAAAATGCGAACGTCTAAAATCAATCATTATTTTGAGCATATCATAGACTCCGAATCTGTTGGAGTTAAAAAACCCAATCCGTTAATTTTCAAACACGCTTTAGAAATGGCTAAGGTTTCTGCAGCCAACAGTTTGATGATAGGGGATAGCTTGGAAGCGGATGTATTGGGAGCTAAGAATATGGGCATTCAGCCTGTTCATTTCATTGCTCATGGTGAATCGCATCACGATCACGCTCCAATCATTACGAATCTTTCCACTTTGACTGAGTGGTTGTAGATTAATAACCGTATTTGTTTTTCCAACGTTTCTTTAAGAAATCCAAAATAGAAGTTTCACGTGCGTTCTTTCCGGGACTGTATATTTTGCTGTTTTCCAATTCTTTGGGGAGAAATTCTTGTGCTACAAAATTACCTTCAAAATCATGCGCATACTGATATTCTTTTCCATACTCCAATTCTTTCATAAGGGTAGTGGGCGCGTTTCTCAAAGCTAGCGGCACGGAAAGATCGCCGGTTTCATGAACCAATTGCCGTGCTTTTTCAATGGCCAAATAACTGGAATTACTTTTTGGGGAAGTCGCTAAATATATAGCACATTGGCTAAGTATAATCCTGGATTCGGACATGCCAATAATGCTGACGGATTGAAACGTATTGGTTGCAATCACTAAAGCAGTAGGGTTGGCATTTCCGATATCTTCACTAGCCAGAATAACCATTCTTCGGGCGATGAATTTTATATCTTCTCCACCTTCAAGCATTCGGGCTAACCAATAGACT
>JAURCF010000022.1 GCA_030828565.1 Flavobacteriaceae bacterium | reverse complement strand
CTAATCGAAATGGAGATCCAGTCCCAGTGTTGAAAGTTCGATCTCGAGTTATACTAGGCAATGCGGTTCAGATAAAATCAGAGGGAAATAAATATGTGAATCCACGAAACAACCATCATGTTCTTATCTACGAGGATTTAGCGGGAAATTTACAACAAGATATTATTACTTTTTGGGAAGTTGTAGAGCGAAAACGAAAAGGACAACCCGTATTTCAAATGCCCAATGACGGAAAAATAATAATAACATCGCTTCAAACCAATGATTGTTTTATTTTAGGAATGGAGGACAAGTCAATAGACTGGAACAATTTGGACTATAAAACAATCAAAGACCATGTATATCGCGTCCAGCGATTGTCTTCATATTTCTATGAGTTTCGAAGAGTATTTGACGCATACATTACATCAGTAACTTATCCAGATTATGTAAGAATTTTAAATTTTGGAACTTACAAAACAGGCTGGAAAACCCATAACCCTATAAAAATAACTATAAATGCCATCGGAGAAATTTCAAAATATGAAGTTCTCTCCAAAAGTTCTTTACATATTGACACATCCAATGTTGTTTTAAACGCATAGAGTTGCCTTTCGAAAGTTGGGTAGCGAGACCTTATTTCTTAAAGTTAAAATTTATTGTGATTTGATTTTTTTGAAAGGTCAACAACAAACAATGATCACTACATAGTGAGCGTTTACAGAATTTAAAAAAATGAGAATAGTATTGTGGTTTGATTTTTAATTCAAACGATGTTGGATGCGTCAAAAAAGAAGCTCAGCTTTGTAGCCCCAAGCTTTAATTACGAAGAGAATTAGGAAAACAACAGCAGTTCCTAATTTTAAAAAAGTGCCTGTCAAAAATCCAATAAATGACCCCAAAGCAGCTCGAAAGGCCTTTTTAGAATCTTTGTTTTGGCAAATTTCTCCTGCAAAAGCCCCAATGAATGGACCTATAATGATTCCAAAAGGAGGAAAAAATAATACCCCTAAAATTAGCCCAATAGTAGTGCCAATCATCCCAGATTTTGTACCCCCAAACTTTTTTGTTCCTAATAAAGGAATCACATAATCCAATAGAAAAATCGCAATAGCCACAGCCAAGGTAATGCTCAAAAATCGCCAATTGTCAGGCACAGCATTTGTTGCGTGAAGTGCCCACAAACCAAACCAGCCGGTTAATGGCCCTGGGAGTACAGGAAGAAAACTCCCAACCACTCCCAACACAACTAGCAAAATGCCTACAAAAAAAAGTAGCGTATCCATCAAATTCAGATTTAGGATATAAAAATACGAGATAGAATTGAAAACATCCGTAGAAACCTCAAATTTTCGTAATTTTCACAAATGAATAAGTGGTTTTTATTAGTAAGTGTTGCAGTCGTTTTTTTTTCGTGTGAAAAATTAAAAAAATCTCCATCTACTCAGCATCCAACTTCTTTCGAATGGACTTTTTCGGACGAAAGCCCTTCCTTTTCTCATTGCGATTCACTAGGGACTTATAAAGAACAATATCAGTGCTTTCAAACCGAATTGAATCGTTTGTTATCGCTTCAGATCAGTCAGTTTCAACTGCAGCCCAATAAATCGCTCAATGACACCTTGACCCTCACATTATTGATCGACCAAAAAGGCCAAATATCCATACAAAAAAGAACCGCTAATAATCATATTGACACCGAATTTCCTTTTATTGACAGTCTTTTACAACAATCGGTTTCGAAGTTGCCAAGGGTATTACCAGCAACTAAGACCAATGTTGGACTTCCTGTCAAATCGACCATATATTTACCTCTTATTTTTAAAACGGCGCCTCAATAATATTTCAGTAGCTTTGTATAATGAGTCAAAACCAATCTCCCCCTTCTTCAGAGCGTATTATATTAGGAATCGATCCTGGGACAACAATCATGGGGTTTGGGCTGATTAAGGTAGTAGGCAAAAAAATGAGTTTTTTACAACTCAATGAATTAAAGCTCAACAAGTATGATGATCATTATGTTCGGCTCAAATTTATTTTTGAACGTACCATCGAATTGATAGATACCTTTCATCCGGATGAAATTGCTATTGAAGCTCCTTTTTTTGGAAAAAACGTGCAATCCATGCTCAAATTAGGTCGTGCTCAAGGAGTCGCAATGGCAGCTGGATTGTCAAGAAGTATTCCAATTACAGAGTATTCTCCAAGAAAAATAAAAATGGCAATCACGGGCAGCGGAAACGCAAGCAAAGAGCAGGTTGCCAAAATGCTTCAAAGCACCTTAGGGCTAAAAACACTTCCTAAAAATTTAGATTCTACGGATGGTTTGGCAGCAGCAGTCTGCCATTTTTACAATGCTGGAATCCAACAATCGGACAAGAAATTTTCGGGCTGGTCCTCTTTTGTTAAACAAGAGTCTCACCGCGTTAAAAAATAGAAAATTGGCTGGAGTTTATATCCATATTCCATTTTGCAAACAAGCCTGTCACTATTGTGATTTTCATTTTTCAACACAACTGAAGCATAAAGAAGATATGCTATCTGCCATCAAAAAAGAAATCGCTTTACGATCGACCTCATTTACACAACAAATTGAAACAATTTATTTTGGAGGCGGAACACCTTCTGTACTTACTCCCTCAGAAATAGCCGAATTGATAGAACAAGTACAATCTCATTTCGATGTATCCGAAAATCCTGAAATTACCCTTGAAGCCAACCCTGACGATTTAAGCCAATCCATGCTCCAATCCCTCTCTAGCTCCTCTGTGAATCGATTGAGTATTGGCATACAGTCGTTTGACAATCGCGAATTGAAAATGATGAATCGAGCTCACAATGCAGACCAAGCTTTACAATGTTTGGATGCTGCTTCCTCGCTATTTAAGAATATATCCATTGATTTGATTTACGGAATGCCCGATAGCTCTTTGGAATCTTGGCAAAAAAATATTGAACAGGCATTGGAGTTTGATTTGCCACACATTTCCTCTTACGCACTTACCATTGAGCCCAAAACAGCCCTTCATCATTTTGTAAAACAAGAAGTCATCGTTCCACTTGATGAGCAAAAAGTTCAAGACCAATTCCATTTACTTGTTGATGTGATGGAACAAAATAAATTTGTGCATTATGAGCTTTCAAGTTTTGGAAAACAAGGATATTTTTCAAAAAACAACACAGCCTATTGGAAAGGCAAAACCTATCTGGGAATTGGTCCTTCAGCGCATAGTTTTGACGGTCAAACACGAAGCTGGAATGTGTCTAATAATGCAAAATATATACAATCTCTTCAAAAAGATGTGCGCCCTTTTGAAGAAGAAATTTTGACCAAAGTAGATCAATACAACGAATATATTATGACGGGCCTTCGAACTATTTGGGGTGTTTCTGAAAAAGAAATTTCCCATCGTTTTGGCGATTCGTATGCCCAACATCTATTGAAACATTCGCAACGTTATGTGAATGAAGGATTACTTTTTTGGGATCATAAATGTTTAAAAACCACTGCAAAAGGAAGTTTTTTAAGCGACGGAATTGCCTCTGCGCTATTTTTGATCAATCTTTCGTAGAACAAACGGTCTTTTTTGAACTATCGATTTTTTTCTAAAAATAGTTGGGTAAAATTTTGATAAAAAAGCGGAATGGTTTCAATTCCTTTTAAGAAATTGAACACTCCATAGTGTTCATTGGGAGAATGAATAGCATCGCTATCCAGCCCAAATCCCATTAGGATGGTTTTGCTACCTAGCGATTCTTCAAACAATGCCACAATAGGAATGCTTCCTCCGTCTCTAACGGGAATGGGTTTGATTTCAAAAGCATCTTCGTATGCTTTGCTTGCTGCCTGATACTCAATTCCGTCTGTAGGCGTTACATAAGCTTCGCCGCCGTGGTGCTCGGTAACCTTAACAGTAACACCGGCTGGAGCAATGGAGGTGAAATGTTCAGCAAAAAGACGGCTGATTTCTTTCCAATTTTGATTGGGAACCAATCGCATGGATATTTTTGCGTAAGCTTTACTAGCAATTACCGTTTTGGAGCCTTCTCCCATATATCCTCCCCAAATTCCATTGACATCCAAAGAGGGTCGAATGGACTTTCGTTCGTTCGTCGAATAGCCCTTTTCTCCATAAACGGCTTCAATGTTCAATGCATTTTTATAGGCTTCTAATGAAAAGGGTGCTTTCGCCATTTCTTCGCGCTTAGCCTTAGATAATTCTTCTACTTTATCATAAAACCCTGGAATGGTAATGTGGTTATGTTGGTCGTGAAGGGAAGCTATCATTTGGGTTAAGATATTGATAGGGTTTGCCACCGCACCGCCATAAAGGCCTGAGTGTAAATCTCTATTAGGGCCTGTTACTTCTACTTCCATATAGCTCAGTCCTCTCAGTCCTGTAGTGATGGAAGGCTGCGTATTGCTTAGCATTCCTGTGTCGGAAATTAGAATAACATCGTTGGCGAGTTTTTCTTTGTTTTTTTTGACAAAAACCTCGAGGTTTTCGCTACCAACTTCTTCTTCACCTTCAATCATAAACTTTACATTGCAGGGAAGCCCCGATGTTTGTTGCAGCAATTCAAAAGCCTTGATATGCATAAACATTTGCCCTTTGTCGTCGCAGGATCCTCTAGCAAAAATAGCTCCTTCGGGATGAATGTCGGTTGTTTTGATGATTGGTTCAAAAGGGTCATTGTCCCAAAGTTCTAAAGGATCTGCGGGCTGAACATCGTAATGGCCATACACCAAAATAGTAGGCAATTTGGAGTCTATTATTTTTTCTCCATAAACAATTGGATAGCCATCAGTTTCACAAATTTCTACAGAATCACAACCCACTTTTTCCAATTGTTCTTTTACGGCTTGGGCCGTTCGGATGACCTCGTTTGCATAGGCTGGGTCTGCGCTTACGGAGGGAATACGAAGCAAATCAAACAGTTCTTCCAAAAAACGCTTTTGGTGTTTTTCTATGTATTTTTTATGAATATTCATGGGCAATGATTTTGAAAGTAAAGGTACAAAAAACCGCTTGTTTTTTTGACACAATTGAACGTCGGAGTTTTAATAATCTTGTGTATATTTGCAGTCCACATTTTGCGGGTGTGGTGAAATTGGTAGACACGCTAGACTTAGGATCTAGTGCTTAACGGCTTGGGGGTTCGAGTCCCTTCACCCGCACAAAACCTCAACAATTGTTGGGGTTTTTTTACGCATAATTTTTTATATAACAGTCTGCGCGTGATTCTTTATCCATTCCAAGGGTTTGTTCCATAAAACGGTTGCGGTCTTCTCGAGTGTTAAAAATCCAAACGCAAAAACGGTCTTTACTGTGGTAAATGGCTTTTAGCTCGTCATCAATAGCGCATAGTTCTGCTGGGATATCAGTGGGAATACAAATCATGGTATTTGATTCAAAACGTTTATTGTTTTTTGAGTTGCTCCTTGGTTTTGAGTTACTTTGTTACGATTTAATTTGCCTTTTTGATTTCGCAGCGCATCGTCACTTATAAGTTGCTGTATGAGTTTTGAGCAGTCTGAAGAAGAAGCAATACTATGCAGTCCACCGTTGGCAATCAGATCAATTGCTTCGGGAAATTTTGCATAGTTTTTTCCAATGATAATGGGTATGCCTTCTGCTGCAGGTTCCAAAATATTATGCAGTCCCGAAGTTCCCATACCGCCTCCAACATAGGCTATAGATCCGTAGGTGTAACAACGATTTAGGAGGCCTACAGTGTCTAAAACAAGCACTGGACAATTGCTTTGCTTTGACACTTCTGTTTGGGTGAATCGTTGACTTCCTTCGGGTAATTGCGCCATGAGACGACTTATTTTTTCTTCATGCATTTCATGTGGTGCTATCAGCCAACACCAATTGTTTGGCGTTTGGTGAATTGCCTCCAAAAGCACGGCTTCATCTTCAGGCCATGTACTACCCGCTACAATACATTTTCGTGAACCCACAAACAATTCCATAAAAGAAAGAGGTTCTTTTGGTGCGCCTACTCGGTCATAACGAGTATCTCCACTAATGGTTATATTCTTTAAACCTATGTTTTGAAGCAATTCTTTAGATGCATTGTTTTGAACAAAAAAATGAGTAAAACAAGAAAGTGTTTTACGCATCCAGCTTCCAGATGGCCTAAAAAACCATTGTTGTTTTCTAAAAATTCCAGCAATTAGATAAGTAGGAATGTTTTGTTTTTTGAGTTCTTTCAAATAGTTAGGCCAAAATTCATACTTAATGAAAAAGGCTTTTTCGGGCCGTACGATGGTTAAAAATCGTTGCGCATTTTTTGGGGTATCCAAAGGCAGGTATGAGGTTACATCGGCAAGGGTGTTGTTTTTTTGAACCTTGTATCCAGAGGGCGAAAAAAAAGTAAGCACGATTTTGTGATTAGGGTGCTTTTTTTTGACTGCCTCAATAACAGGGACACCTTGTTCGTATTCTCCAAGCGATGCTGCGTGAAACCAAAAGGTTTTAGGATTGGAATGAAGTGCTTTTTCAAGCAGAACAAAGGAATTTTTTCGACCTTTTGCAAAACTTTCTATCTTGCCGCCCATCAGCGAACCTATGGGAAGAATGCCTTGAATAAATTGTGTTAAGAGTGAGTAAACAAAATGCATACGGTCTTTCAAAGAGACAAAAATACGGTTTTTAAAGAGAAGAACTTCCAAGCTGTAATATGTTTACCAGTCTATTTTTGTAATTTTACCAACTAATAGCGATCGTTATTTTATGAAAAAAATTCAAATGGTTGATCTTCAAGGTCAATATCAGTTCATCAAACCACAGGTTGATAGCACCATTCAAGAAGTAATTGACACAGCAAGTTTTATAAACGGACCTGCTGTGCGTAATTTTCAAAACGAATTGGAGAGTTATTTGAGTGTAAAACATGTCATTCCTTGTGCCAACGGCACTGATGCACTTCAAATTGCAATGATGGGATTGGGACTTAAACCCGGCGATGAGGTGATAACTGCAGATTTCACTTTTGCGGCTACTGTTGAGGTGATTGCGCTGCTTCAGCTTACTCCTGTCTTGGTAGATGTTGAAAAGGACACGTTTAATATCAGTCCAGAAGCCATTCGAAAAGCGATTACTCCCAAAACTAAAGCGATTGTTCCAGTTCACTTGTTTGGGCAGGCTGCCAACATGGAGGCTATTATGCAGATTGCCAAAAAACACAATTTGTATGTAATTGAAGACAATGCCCAAGGAATTGGAGCAGATTACACCTATTCTGACGGAACAAAAGCCAAAACAGGAACTATTGGAGATATTGCATCTACTTCCTTTTTTCCTTCCAAAAATTTAGGGTGCTATGGCGATGGCGGCGCTATTTTTACCAACAATGATGAACTGGCACATACCATTCGTGGAATTGTGAATCACGGAATGTATGTTCGCTATCACCACGATGTGGTTGGAGTCAATTCGCGATTAGACAGCATTCAAGCGGCCGTTTTAAGCGCCAAACTACCCCTCTTAAATTTCTATAACGAACGTCGAAAAGAAGCAGCTATTCGATATACGGAGCGTTTAGGAAGTCATCCAAAGTTGATTACTCCCTTCCGAGAAGCGTCATGTGACTCGCATGTTTTTCATCAATATACTTTACGGGTAGTTGATGCTGATCGAGACGCATTGGTAGAGCATCTTAATGCTCATAATATTCCGTGTGGGGTCTATTACCCCATTCCTTTGCATTTACAAAAGGCTTATGCCGATCCTCGATACATAGAAAATGATTTTCAAATAACCAATCAATTGGTTCAAGAAGTGATATCATTGCCGATGCATACGGAGCTAGAGCTCGATCAGATAGATTACATTTGCAGTCAAATCATCACTTTTTTAAACTCCAAATAAAGAACGCATGGAATTTCAAATAGGAGATCAAGTAGCATTGTATGTAGTCAAAGAAACAGACCTTGGGTTCAATGTACTTATCGAAGAATCGTATGAAGCACTTTTGTTTTCGAGTGAAATTTTTCAGCCCGTTCATGAAGAGATGCAACTAACGGGATATATTAAAAACATTAGAGAGGATGGTAAGATAGATGTTTCTCTCCGCCCTCAAGGGTTTTTAAACGTCATTGATAAGGATTGCCAAACGATTCTGTCGCATTTAGAAAAAAATGATTTTTTGGAATTGACAGATAAAAGCACTCCAGAGGAAATTCGTTTTTATCTGGAAATGAGTAAAAAAGCGTTTAAAAAGGCAGTTGGAGCACTATATAAAAGAAAACGCATTGTATTAAAATCGGATCGAATAGAATTGTTAAAAGCACAAAAATCAAACTCGTAGGTTTTTTACTATGAATAAACTAGGGTTCAAATTTTAGAGGTTACCGATGAGATATTTATTAGGATTACTGATGGTATTGCTTTTGTGGAATTGCAACAATGCCCCCAAAAACAACCCAAAGACGACAACTGCTTCCATTGATTTGACCAACAAAGGAATTGGACCAGTAACTCATTTGGAGTTTGATTCGATTGTTGATATCAACATGGCTGAAAGGGGAGATAAAATTTTTGGTGCCAAATGTACTTCGTGTCATATGGAGGAATCCAAATTAATCGGACCCGCTATGAAAGGGATTTATGAAAGAAGAAGCCCAGAGTGGGTAATGAACATCATGTTAAATCCCATTGAAATGCTTAAAAAAGATCCCGATGCCACGGCACTTTTAAAGGAATACAACAATGTGTTGATGCTGAATCAAAACCTTACTATGGAAGAGGCTAGAGCAATTGCAGAGTATTTGAGAACTTTATAACGGTAGTTTCCTAAGTAATAACTTTAAGTAAGGTTCCTATTTTTTTAAATGCTTTAATGGCTTTTCTTAAATCTTCTTTGCTATGAGAGGCCGATAACTGAACTCGAATGCGCGCTTTTCCTTTAGGGACCACAGGATAAAAGAACCCAACTACATAAATACCTTCTTCTAGCAACTTGGAAGCAAACTTTTGTGCTAATTCAGCATCATATAACATAATAGGAACAATAGGATGACTTCCTTTGATAATATCAAATCCTTTTTTTTTCATTTCAGTTCTAAAATAACACGTATTTTCTTCCAAGCGATCCCTTAAATCTGTAGAATTTTTCAGAAGATCTAATACAGCAATTGAGGCACCAACAATAGAAGGAGCTAATGTATTTGAAAACAAATACGGTCTGGATCGTTGCCGAAGCAATTCAACAATCTCTTTTTTGGCAGCTGTAAAACCTCCAGAAGCCCCTCCCAGTGCTTTGCCATACGTTCCAGTAATGATATCCACTTTCCCCATTACGTTATGAAATTCATGAGTACCTCGCCCTGTTTTTCCAATAAATCCAGTAGAATGACAGTCGTCTACCATTACCATTGCATCGTATTTTTCGGCTAAATCACATATTTTCTTAAGTTGCGCAATGGTTCCGTCCATTGAAAAAGTTCCGTCGGTAACAATGAGCTTTCTTCTCAAGTGAAATGCTTTTTTTAATTCCAATTCCAAACTTTTCATATCATTGTGATGGTATCGATAGCGTTTTGCTTTACACAAGCGGATCCCGTCGATGATGGAGGCATGATTCAATGCATCTGATATTACAGCATCTTCCTCGGACAACAAGGGCTCAAAGACTCCGGCATTGGCATCAAAAGCAGCTGCGTATAAGATACAATCATCCATTCCTAAAAAATCGGCAGTTTTTTGTTCCAGTTCCTTGTGAATATCTTGTGTGCCGCAAATAAACCGAACAGACGATAATCCAAATCCGTGAGAATCAATTGCATTTTTCCCAGCTTCAATAACTAAAGGATGTGAGGACAAACCCAAGTAGTTGTTTGCACAAAAATTTAGGACTTCTCGGGTTGCTGTTGTGCCAATCTTAACTCCCTGTGGCGAGGTAATGATTCTTTCGGATTTGTACAATCCTTTGGCTTTGATCTCATTTAACTCTTGTTGCAATGATTTTTTTACATTTTCAATCATAATTTTTTAAATATTAGTTTTCAAACGATATTTTTTTTCCAATCGATCAATCATTAGTCTTGTCATTTTTTTTATGTCGTATTGGGGTTTCCACCCCCAATCGTTTCTAGCAGCTTGATCGTCCAGAGAACAAGGCCAAGTATCCGCAATTTGTTGACGAAAATCGGGACGATATGTTGTTTTAAAATCAGGATAAACAGCAATAATTTGCTGATACAATTCTAGTGGTGAAAAACTGATTCCTGCAATATTATAAGAAGTTCTTTCTTGAATAGTATCTTTTGGAGCTTCCATGATTTCAATAGTAGCCCGAATAGCATCTTGGATATACATCATGGGAAGTTTGGTGTTTTTCTCCAAGTAACAAATAAAAGGTTTTTTAAGAACGGCCTTATGAAAAATGGAAATGGCATAATCGGTAGTTCCGCCTCCTGGAAGTGACTGATGCCCTATAATACCAGGATATCGAACTGAGCGAACGTCTAATCCGTATTTGGTAAAATAATAATTAGCCCATTGCTCACCTGCAGCTTTGCTAATTCCGTAAGCTGTTGAAGGGTCCAAAAACGCATTATTGGGCGTGTTATTTTTTTTTGCTGAAGCTCCAAAAACAGCAATTGAACTGGGATAAAAAACTTTTTCTATTTGGTGAATTCTTGCGACCTCTAAAACAGTTAACCAAGTTTTCATATTCAGTTCCCAAGTTTGTAAAGGGTCTTGCTCTCCTTTAGCTGAAAGAATAGCTGCCAAATGATAAATCTGTGTGATTTTATTTTTAAAGACAATGCTTTGTAGCGCATTAAAATTTGTGGCATCTATGATTTCAAAAAGCCCTTTAAATGATTTTTTTCTTACAATATCTGAGGCAATAACGTGTTTTACTCCATATTTTTGTTGAAGTGAATGGGTAAGTACGGTGCCTAGTTGGCCGTTGGCTCCAATAATCAATATGCGTGTTTTCATATCATTAATTAAAAAGCGTTATCACCTATCAAAGTTATAAAATACGCCTTATTAAATGCAATTCAATCATTAAATAGATAATTTTTACTAAATAATTGCATAATTAAAATAATAATTACTTTTGTAAAATAAAAAATAATATTCAAAACAGTAAATCCTATTTTAAGAAATGGAAAAAATTGACAGTATAGACAGAACAATACTTAAAGTTTTGCAACAAAATGCTAAATCTACTGCAAAGGATATCGCAAAATTATTACACCTTACTCCCTCGCCAATTTACGAGAGAGTAAGACGCCTTGAAAAAAATGGGTACATAAAAAAGTATGTAGCTATACTCGACAAAAAACTTATAGACAGAGATGTAACGGCTATTTGTCAGATTTCAATGAGATATCACAATAAGGCTTTTATTGAAACTTTTGAACGGCAAATTCAAGATTTGGAAGAGGTTCAGGAGTGTTACCATATGGCAGGGCAAGTGGATTTCGTGTTAAAAATTAATATTAAGAGTTTGGAGGAATATCATGATTTTGTGAAAAATAAACTTTCAAAAATTGAAAATATAGGGACTTTAAACAGTACTTTTGTTCTCAAAGAAATTAAACACACTTCCGAATATTATATTTGAAATCTTTGTCTAAAAATGGAAAATCTATTTTTCCATCATTTTTTTGGTCAACTCGTTCATGGCCTCAACTTTTTCTTCAAAATCACCTTTGAGTTTATTGCGATATGTGTGCAATTTTTCTAACAATTCATCCATTTGATCGGGTAAAAAATCTTCGAGATATTGGCGAATTCTTTTTGCCATTGTAGGAGATTTTGCATTGGTAGAAATTGCAATTTTTAAGTTGCCTTTGGTTACAATTCCTCCCATATAAAAATCGCATAAGGGCGGATTATCGGCCACATTTACCAAAATGTTCTTTGCGCGACAATCTTTATACACTTGAAGGTTTACGTCGGGTTGATCGGTTGTAGCAATCACCAAATGCTTGCCTTCAAGATGTTTTTTGTCGTAAAACCCCTTCATATATACCACCTTGTTTTTATTTACACATTTTGAAGTTTCTTCGCGCAGCATAGGTGCTACCAAAGTAACAGAGCTGTTTGGACTTGACTTGAACAAAAACTCCATTTTTTCCAATGCCACATAACCACCTCCCACAATTAAAATTTGTAGTTGAGTGGTTTTTAAAAAAATCGGATATAACGGGTTTTTTTCTGGGTTCATTAAAAAATGTGTCGGGTGCAAAGGTAATTAATAATGACATAATGAATGAATTTTGATTTACACTGTATTTTATTTTTTATCTTGCAAGAAACAATAATAATTAGTCTTATGAAACGACTTCTTTTTTTAATCCCTTTTCTTTTGGCGTTTACCTGCAATGATAGAAACGACGAACAAACTACGGAGTGTATTGATTACGAATCAATCGATGAAACAGCGATGTGTACGGAAGAGTACATGCCGGTTTGTGGATGTAATCTGGTGACGTATTCTAACCCGTGTAAAGCTACTAATGCAGGAGTTCAATCTTTTACGAAAGGAGCCTGTTCTAGTATCGAAGTCGACAAGGAGTTCAATCTTTGGAATTCTATGGGGATTCAATCGTATAGTTTTGACTTGATGGTTTCTTGCTATTGTTTGATTACTGAACCGTATTCTATAACTGTTGTCGATGGCGAACCAACCAGTATTACTGGAAATGAAGAATGGGGCCACGAAGGAATTCCCCTTACTATTGAAGAATTGTTTGTAAAAATAAAAGACTTATTGAGTCAAGATCCGTTTGATTATAACTTAGCTTTTGATAAAGAATATGGATACCCTACGTCGGTTTATTTTGATATGGATGAGCAAATTGCAGACGAGGAAATTGGATATACCGTTGAAAATTTCCAAGTCCTAACCGATTGATGTTAGGTACACATTCAATCAACACACCAAACTTTTATTGCTAAGCAGGGTGTTATGCTCAGTCAAATAGCTTTAAAACGAAGACTACTTTTTGTATGCTGTTTTTTTCAAGGCGAATTTTGGGAGTCGTTGTTCTGTATACAATCCCCAGTGTTTTTCGGGTTCATCGGGATCGGGAGATCCTTTCCACGGTTCGTCAAATGCTTCAAAAACAAAGGTCAAAATGTCGTGATCATCCGCCCACTGATTCAGTTCTTGAAAGTATATTTTTTGAAAAATTTCATTCACATTTTCTTTAGGAATTCCCTGCCCATTCGACTTCGTGGTCCAGCCTGCTTCGGTAATCACAACTGTTTTGTTTAGATATTTCTCCGCAACTAGGTTGTAATTTTGTTGTGTAAAATCCATTGCCTGGTCAATAGTTTTGTATTCCCAAACAGGATAGGTGTGTATGGAAATAAAATCTACAACTTCCGCTAATGGTTTTAGCTTATGAAGCCAGGGTTCATAGTTTTCACAAAAAGTAACAGGCTGCTTGGCCTCTTTTTTGACAGCTTTAACATATTCTATTACACGATCCACTGACACCAAATGATCAGTCCAATCTACACAAGCTTCGTTTCCTACAGAAAGTGAAAACACAATTTCAGGATATTGATTGGCAAGGCCAATGAGTTCGGAAATCTCGTGTGTGTTTTTTTCGCGATTTTTTTTTAATTGAACCTCGCTATATACACCTCCATCCCAAGGACAGTTAGGGTTGTTTTCTTCAGCAGTGATATAGGCTCCCAACATAACTTTCAGTGAAATCTTTTCGTTTTTAATGACTTCCAAAACGGTTTTGGAATGCAAGTCACAGCTATAAAGACGAATGTATTTCCAATGTTTCTGAACAATAAGCAAATCTTCTTTGACTTCGGCATAGCTTGGGTATTTAGTACCAGGCACTTGTCCTTCTCTAAAACCAGAATAGCAAACAGCCTTTCCAAGCGGAATGGAAAATAAATCGGAATATATCATGAATGATTTTTAAATAAAAATAATAAAAACTAGAACTTGAGTTTTTCGTTTTTATCCCAAAGCCCCCAATAAGCGCCTACATCACCTTCGGCACTTACTTTCCATGATTCATCAAAAGAAGAGAAGTAAAACATTTCAATGTCTTCTTGTTCGGACCATAGTTGGGCGTTGATAAAATATTTCAAAGCATTGTCATAGGATGGGTGAGCACCGCCCAAACTACTTCCCTGACTTGGCCAGCCTGTTTCGGTGATAATGACTTTTTTTCCATTACCAGCTCTAACGGCTTCTTGGTACATTTGTTTCATGTACATCAACGAGTATTCTTGAGTACAGCCCTCCCAATAAGGGTAGCAATTGGCTAAAATTACATCACAAACTTCTGTGATTTTTGGTTTGGCAGAAAATTCATAATAAGCATCCACATATCCTACGGGAATGTTAGGAATTTCTTTCTTTACTCTTTTTATGAAGTCAATCAATTCCTCTTCTTCCAAATCGCCTCGGTACATCACTTCGTTTCCAACGGCAGCAATATCCACATATCCGGATTTACTTAGATCTAAGAGACCTTGAATTTCTTTTTCATTAATTTCTGTGTCGTCTCCAAGCCAAGCGCCAACCAACGTTTTTAGACCTAATTCTTTGGCAATTTTCGGAATATTTTCGTTTCCATCTGTACAGGAAAACACACGAACCCACTGTGTATAAGGCTTAATAATTTCGAGCCTTCTTCTGATTTGTTGCTCGCTAATTTGTTGGCCAGGTTCTTGCCCTTCTTCGTAGGGGCTAAAGCACAAACCGTGCATTCCATTTTTTAAAACTTCTTCACTCATTTTCTGGAGTTTGTCTGTGCTCATATTGGCACAATTGACTCCAGTAAGGGACATCATTTTCTCTTTTCTGTATGACATTTTATTATTAATTTTTATTTTTTAGCTTTTCTTTTTTCCAGCTCTAAGGTTATTTCGTTTGCTTTTTCTTCGTCAATTTCATAGTTCCACATAATATACATAGCGAACAATGTTCCTAAAATGGGCAATCCAGAAAAGAACATTCGCAGCCCAGTTATAGCCGATTCTGTTTGTACTTCCAGACTTGCATCAAAACCAATAATAGAGAAAATAACACCACTAAGCCCCCCAGCAATGGCAAATCCAAACTTTACCATCCACCAATATATGGCTCCGAAAATCCCTTCACGACGTTTGCCAGAGTGTAGTTCATCCAAATCAATCACGTCTGCAGTCATAGACATCATAATGGTAAACAAGCTTCCAATTCCAAAAGAGAAAAAGGGTAGGGCAATTATAAATAAATACGGCTTGCCAGGGACAAATAAAAACCAAAGGAGTATATATCCAATTATGGAAATGAATTGAGAAACTAAAAAGGCTTTCTTTTTCCCCATCAATTTGGACATTCTTGAAATGGCTGGAATAACCAAAAATGTTGTAGAAAGTGCTCCTAAACTCCCAAACAACGTGGGCCATAATCCTGCAGCACCAGCGTCTCCATTAAACAGATAATATACTATAATAAAAAAAGTAAATGCAGCTACAGTATTGAAAGCATTAAAAATTAAAAAAGTAGAAAAACAGAGTTTTCGAAATGGAGCAGATTTGAATGCTTCAACGAAACTATACCATATTTCTAATAAACTGCCCCCAATATTCCGAAATGTTAGCGGCGAATAATCTTCTTCTAAAGTTGATTTTCCTTTTATGAAAATAGCGGGAACCATAGCAAAGATTGCACAAATAATACCGACCCATACCGCCAAGTCTCTAACAGCCAAATCTGCTGTAGCATACCATTCGGTGTCGTACATAATTACCCAAAACCAAGGTGCAATTACCCACGCCCATTGACCGATCCATTGAGATACGGCCATAATGCTTGTTCGCTCATGAAAGTCATCACTCATTTCGTACCCCATGGCGACATAGGGAACACTAAAAATGGTCAAGCCTAAATAAAAAACAATGGACCAAAAAAGAAAATAAGCAAAGTTATAATCTATAGGACTTTCTCTAAATAATTGCCACATAATAACAAACGAAACCCCCATGATAATGGCTCCTAAAAAAACATATTGTCTTCTTCTTCCCCATTTAGATTTGGTGTTATCAGAAATAAAACCCATAATTGGATCTGTAACTGAGTCAAAAATTCTGGGCGCTAATGATACCACACCCCACATCCATCCAGGAAAACCTAGATCCTGAACAAGGACTACAATAAAAATACTAATTGCAGCGGGAAACATCTGGTTTGCGAGCATTCCTACACCAAAAGCAATTTTTTGGCTCATAGGAATTTTTGAAGTGGATGGTGTTGTTGACATGTGTTCGTTTTTAGTTGATGACTATTGTTTGAATAGCTTGAGCACTGATAGTCATTCGCTTGGATTCTTTTCCAAGATGTAACTCAAAACTTTTGGATGTTTTATTTTCATTAAATACAATAACTGATATAGAATTGTCAGGATTTTTAGCTGCTGCGACCATGAGGTCGTTATCGGTTTTATTAGCTGCGATTACTTTGGCTCCGGGACGAATGAATTTACTAAAATGTGCCATGATATAATAAAGAGGTGTAAAGTAAATTTGATCCTTTTGGGGATCAACAATTACGGGAGCGATACACCAATTTTTTGCCCAGTTAGGGCCTCCTTTTGTGTCCAATACCATATTCCAATCTACCCATCCATCAACCCAATTGTTTAAACAACCAATAATATCTCTAGCGTATCGATTGGCAGGGGCGTATTTTGGATGCAAGTATTTTTTTTCTTCCTCACGCCAATCGTATCCCCAATCGGTGGCTTCTTTTTTCCAATACCATGGATCGTTGTTCCAAACAGGGACTTCAGCATCTACACAGGCTTCGGTTTGAATCAAATATTTGTTAGGCGCTTTTTGATGTGCATATTGAAGTGCGTCTGGAAAGTAGTCATAGGTACTTTCGTACCAGTGAATGGCAGTGCCGTCAAAGTATTTGGAAGAGGCTTCATCCTTATACATGGAGTCAACCCATTCTTTCAATTCTTCTCTGTTTTGGTCGTATCCCAAGATAACCAAGTCGCCTTTTCCATCTGCTTCTAGTTTTGGACCCAAATGGTGTTGAACGAACTGAGTCATTTCTTCGGCCGTATAATGCATGCTGTCCCAGTTATTTCCATTTCCAAGCGGTTCGTTTTCAACAGTAAATCCCCAAATATCAATTCCTTCTTTTTTGTAGGCATTGACATATTTAGAGAAAAAAAGGGCCCATGTATCGTAGTATTTTGGAAGCAGTTTTCCTCCCACCCAATGGTTGTTGTCTTTCATCCAGGGAGAAGCAGTCCAAGGGGAAGCAATAATTCGAAACCCATCTTTGGAAACCGCCATGGCGTCAAGAATCATAGGAATCAAATCTTCTTTGTCTTCTTGTACTGAAAAATGTTCTAAGTTAACATCGTCTGCAACAGGGGCATAAGAATAATTGTTGAGAGAAAAGTCACACGAATTCATATGAGTTCGAGTCAAAGAGTATTGAGCGCCATCTTCAGAAAAATAGGCGTTTAAAATAAGCGCTCTGTTTTCTTTGCTCATTTGATTCAATAAATAAGCAGAGGTTTCGGTAAAGGCTCCACCAAACCCTGTGATGGTTTGGTAAGTTGTTTCAGGATCGAGTTTAATGATTGAAGCATTGTCTAATTCCGAAAATTCATTGATTTGAGTCAGCTTATTCCCGCTTTCAGAAGTTTCATAAACGGTTACATCGAGGGGCTTGATTTCATTACAAGAACTCATGATCAAAAAGAGGATTAGGATTGAACAAAGTGATTTAAGATGCATGATTAAAAATTTTTAATTCAATGAAAATTGATTGAATTTCTGTTTGATTACGTGAAACGTTTCTTTTTTATTCCTTTCGATATCAACAATTCCCCAGTATTCTTCGTTGGGATTTCTGTCAAAAGGGACTCCCGAACTGTTGGGTGCTTGTCCACCCACGTCTTGTTGATTTGGATTTCCTGCTTTCCACCACCCATCGGTAAATGAGAATATCAGAATGCCCGAAACAATATCGGTATGTTCTAGGGTATCGTCAATAATTTTTCCGTTTGCTACGGCTTGAGCCTTTTGATTTTCTCCTTGATCGAATCCTTCTTTGGCAACAGACATATAACTGTCTGCGCCAGTTTCAGAAAAATACATTGGCTTGTCACTCGCTTCTTTCCATTCAAAAATTAAGCTAGAAGGATGGATCCATCGGTATACATTTATTCCCCAAATATCAATAGCAGGGCTCATTGAAAAAGCTATTGAGTCGGGCATATCGCCGTGGGCTGTTGCAACAGGATGGTTTGAATCGATTTGATGAATTTTTTGAGCGGCATTATTCATCGCTTGATACCAATTTTTGATATCCCCTTCAAACCATTCGGGATGGTAATTGTATTCATTGCCTAGTTCCCACAACAAGATTGCGTTATGATTTTTATATTTTAGAATGTAATCAACGAAGCTTCCTGAAAGAATATCATAATATCCATTTTGATTGTATCCAAAGCCTATGATGACTTTCATTCCAGCATTTTCAATTTTATCAAGAATTTCGATTTGATCAATAGGCTCATACACTCTAAGGGTGTTGATTCCTGCTTCTTTCATTAGCGCAAGGTCTTGATCGATGTTTTCAAAACTTCTTTTTGTAGCGTTTTTCGAAACAGGATGATAACAAACTCCTTCCATAAAATAAGAAACTCCATTAACCATTAACTGCCTTCCTTGGGTAGTAACAACATCAACAGAATTCGTGGTTACACATCCAATAGCAATTATTGAAAAGCAGAACAGAATGAGTTTGTTTGTAATCATAGTTACGGTTTTTTTAATTCATTTGAGACTCAATAATTGTAGGTGGTAAAACGGAAATGAATAAATTATCGGGGTTTCCCTCAAATGTTTTTGAAATGGCTTTCCCACTTCTTGAAAGGCCGTTAAATATACCCTGGTCAAAGGAATCCCACAGCGCGTATTTTACTTTTCCGTCAACGGTTATTAGCCCAAAATGATTTTCTGAACCTTTCGAATTGTTTGGATCTTTCCAAGATTCATCAAAAGCTTCAAAATAGAAGCAACTAATGTTGTTTTTGTTTGCCCACGATACAATATTTTTGAAATACAAAGCCTGTTTGTATTGATCGGCGGCTCGAGAACCATTGATATTAAACATATCTCCAGAATCACTCGCCCATCCAGTTTCTCCGATATGTATAGGTTTTTTTACTCCTAAATTGGAAATGTATTTTTTGACACTATGGTATTGAGAAATAGCGTAATCACTTGCATGACCCATAAGGACGTTTATGGACTCTATATCCGACAAGCCTTTGGTATCTTCTGAGTTTATTTCCCAGAAACCGGGATTGTGGTAGGTGTCATGAAAAGGGTAGGTGTGAACAGAAATATAGTCAACCGCATGAGCCAATGCTTCCAAATCGGGTTGATGATAAGAACTGTCGCCTCCTCCCCAGGATGCAAAATTATCGGAACTGGTTACCCACAAATCTTTAGGTAGTTTTTGGGTGGTTTTTAAATTTTGTAAATAGGTTACATATTTTAAAATGATACCCGGTCTTACGTGATATGACCATGCCCAGTGAACCATTGCTTCGTTTCCTACGCTGATTATTTTAACGATATCTGGGTAAAGATTGGCCATTTTCACTGCTTTTTCAATCTCAAGGGTATTGGCAGCCTCGTTTTCTTGTTGATGATTAGGACTTTCGGTCCAAGCATCTTTACAATCAATCCAGGCGCCTAGCATTACATACATCTCAAACGTTGAATCTTCAGTTTTTAATTGTCGAATGGCTTTGAGTATATTGGGCGCTTGATCGAATTGCAAATTGTATGTTCGAAGTATTTTAAAGCCTAAAGCAGCTAAAATTTTCAAATCTTCTTTGATCTCATCAAGTGTAGGCTGCGTTTGTCTAGTTTTGTGTCGATATCCGCCATAAGAAATGGCTGGGTAGTTGGGATTCCCCAAGATTTCTGACGCAGTTTTATATTCACTTTTCATTCCCTTATGTTTATTGTTACAAGAAATCAATAGTCCGCTAACTAAAACAACAAACAATAAAAATTTTATATTTCTTCTCATTTTGTTTACCATTTAGTAGAGGGGTTTCCTATATGTTCCCTTTTAGGGTGTATTTCTTCATTCCTTAACAACAAATACTTTTAACTGTATAATTTCACCATCTCTTTTAAAGATCGAGTAGCTTGTGTTTTTATCCAATTGCTTTCCTTTAAAATGTAACGAAGTGCCATCTTGTAATTGAACTTCAATAGCGGCTTCGGATGATTTTTTATAAATCACAGGCACTTGACAATAGGTAAATGCCAATGAATCTTTTTCAAGTTCAATTGAGCTTCTTTGTTTTTTGACATCTACATAATCAAATACCCTAGGTTCTTTTAAAAACTCTTCGCTTCTTAAAATAGCGGGGTTGAATTGTAAAATTCCATTTTCTACTTCAACTCCCAATTCTCCAAATCTACTCAGTATATCTTCTTTCACTTGACCAGTCATTCCGGGCTGTTGAGCCCCTTTTCCGCCAGGCGTATGGGAATAAGGATCTGTTGGAAATGCACCATAAAGCTCAGGAGATTTGTGTGCTCCAATTCCAGCAACAATTTCGAAATAATGATCGAATAATTTTCCAATCAAAGTACCGTTTCCTTTTTGGTCAATTGTTTTTTTGGTAATTTCAAAGGTTGCCAAAAGAAGCTTGGAAACCATGTGCCAATAGATAGACCCAAGACCTTCATACCCAAAAAATGTTCCAGAACGACCCGTAAATGATTTGTGATTAAAAATGTCTTCGAACAATTGTTCAATCAATGGAGTTTCTTGATGAACAAGCTCTTTGTATTGTTCTGGAAGAGCTTGTAGCGCTTCTTGCAAACTGCTTACATTATTAAAGTTGCCATTAAAGTGAAAATCTCCTTGCAAGTCTTGATTCAAAACTTGGGTGTTTCCATCGGCTACTAGTTGTTTTAGCAAGCTAGAATTTTCTACTTTTTGTTTTGGGATCGTGTTTTTGTTTACAAAACGGGAAAGCTCCTTGTTAGGGTAAAGAATGTAACTGTATTGGTCTTCTCTAAATAGGCTGCTAGTCTTTAGGCTGTCAAGAACTTTTAAGCTTTCTTCTGAGCTTAAGTAGTCAGAACTTAAAACGGCTACTTGCCCTTCCAACATTTCGGGCAGGTAAGAAATTTGAACTTGATTTTCATTTGTTAGGGTCATCAAGTTGTATGCGTGATACAAATTATCATCGCGTTTATTGGCATCTATAGAGTGTTCTAAAAATGCAATGGATACCTTTAAAAACGAAGCAATTTCATCTTTTGTAAGAACTTCTTTATCTCCAGAAAAGTGTTTGTCATAGATTGTATTTCGATACAAACTTCCCGCTTCTCCCAACAAATCAAGTACTTTTTTACGATCGCTATCAGAGATAGCTCCTTTGAGTAAGTCGCGATTTTTGTGCAAAGCATTTGATACTTGATCAAAAAACAAATGCAATTCTTTGGAAATAAGAATATCTGTTTGTTTTGACTTTTCAATAATACCCTCAAAGAATTTTAAGAAACGTCTAAGGTAGTATAGCGTAACCATTGAAACTCCGTTACCAACTAAAGCATTGTTAGCATCGTTCCATTCAGGTCTTTGAGTATTCATCCAAATACCCCCTTCAGGAATGAAGTTTGACATTTTGGCTAATACAGTAGCTAGTATTTTTTCAATAAAATTGACTTTATAAATAAATATAGTTTCGTCTCTGAGGAGCGCTCCGTCAACACCTATTTCTTCTCTTTTGAATTGAATTTTTTGTTCATTTTCATCGTCAAATTCAATGGTGTTTTTAGGATCTTTCAGTATGTCTTTGTAGCTTTTGATTCGATACGGAACATTGGCATAGACAAACAAATCTTGAGTAAAATAATCAGCAAGTTTTTGGGGATAATAATCCTCAATAAACTCCAAAAACTTTAATAAATAAATGATTTGGTGGTCGCCCCAATATCCAATGTATGACCATGGGTTGTCGGGTTCAATAGTTTCCCAATCAAATCCATCTTTGGTGACTCTGTAAGGATTGTAGCCATCGAAAGTGGTGGCATTTAAAAACTTGTGAATCATACCTTCAATAAACTCTGGATACGAATGCGCCAAAGCTTCCCAATTTTGGAAAATATCGCGCCAATTTCCTTGATAATCAAGAATTTTTGAACCGTCAACTTCGCTTCGAGTATTGATAGAGAATTTATTCCACGGTCGACTTGGGTCACCGTGTCTTCTACTAAATTTTAAAGGCAAATACTCAAAACACAAGCGTTTAAAATTCGGATCGTCATCATGAGTTGCAATATCTTTCAAATCGTTTAGAGTAAAAAGTTCAGGAAGGTTGTTGAGAATTTCCAGCTTTTTTCTGTGTACTTTTTTATTGGCTTTAGCAATATAATTTGTGAAATCTATTTTTTCGATTTGGTAGTTGTCGTCAAAAATTCCACCTCGCATAATATTGAACATAGTGTTGGCAAAGTGACGAATGTTTCGAAGTCGATCGGCAGTTAATTGTAATCCGTCAGAAGCCCCTACGAGTTCGACCAAATGTTTTGATCCAACTTCAATATTGTTTTCAATTTCATTCTCAATATAGGGATTGTTAAGGATTTGTTCTTTGATACGAACAATATCCTGCATGTTTTGATTAACGTTAGCAACGAGCATCCAGCCTTTGGAGCTATTTGCGCCAAGGGTGAGTTCGTCGTTTAAGAAGTAGGCTCCTTTTTCGGCTTTTATATTTACCTCTTCTTCCACAGACTGTCCTTTTCTAAAGGCATCGAGTTGTAGGGAAGAAATCAGTTTTTTAGAATTTTTAAGACCCAATGACCAAACCAAATTCGCTTTCAATGCTTCACTAGGCTCAGCCTTGTCTACAATAATGGCACTCAAGGAATAAATTCCCAATCCAGTGTCTTCTTCAAGCTCGCTTTTTTTGTAGGCATCTACCAGGTTGCTACTGCTGTTTTGAAGCGCTTCCTCTACTCCATAAGGAAGAATGTTTTGAATTCCATCGACAAGGTTTACGGTGATTTCCTCAGCATTTTTGTTAGAGAGTTTGGATTTTCTAACAAAACCATACAGGTTACTAGAATTCCATTCGTAAGTAAAAACAACTTCTAGGTCGTGATTGATTTCTTCAAAAATAATTTTATTACCGAAAGCATTTTTATACAAATTACGAGAGCGTTGATATACCCCCTCATGTTTGTTTGAAAAAGGCTCCCACAGAAAGGTTCGAGTGCCTTTGGTTATTAAAAAAATGGTTTTGCTCCCAGTAGTTTCCGAAGAT
>JAURCF010000002.1 GCA_030828565.1 Flavobacteriaceae bacterium | reverse complement strand
TTGGAGCGTGGGAAAATTGATTTATCCGTTTATATGGACTACACAGGAGAAGAAACTTCTTCTGAAGTCAATCAGCCAATTGTAAAAGGTTATATCAAACAATTGAAAGAAATCTCAGATGGGGAAGATATGGAGCTTTTGAAAATGGCTGTTCGAATGCCCGATGCAATTAGCTCACAGCGTTCGGAAGTAGATGTATCGGAACTGAATGTTTTGGTTGATACGATTCAAAACGCATTGAACCAAGTCCTATCGTATAGAAATCAAGAAGGATTGGCGTTGGAAAAAGATTTTTTAATTCGAATCAAAGCCTTGACAGTCTTGCTAGAAGAGGTAAAAAAATGGGCGCCCAAACGTGTTGAAGAAGTCAAAACACGACTTCAAAAATCGTTGGAAGAATTGAAAATAGAGGTCGATCAAAACCGCTTTGAGCAAGAATTGATCTATTATCTCGAAAAATACGATGTAACCGAAGAAATTACTCGCTTGGAACATCACTTGGAATATTTTCTTCAAACTATGGAAGAGCCCCACGCGATGAAAGGAAAAAAATTGGCTTTTATTGCTCAAGAAATAGGAAGAGAAATAAACACGATTGGTTCCAAATCCAATTACGCTTTATTGCAACAAGTTGTTGTAAAAATGAAAGACGAACTTGAAAAGTTAAAAGAACAATTATTAAACGTTTTGTGATGCATACAGGAAAATTTATTGTGTTTTCAGCACCTTCGGGTAGTGGCAAAACAACCCTTGTCCGTCATGCATTGTCCCATCCTGAGCTGTTGCTTTCGTTTTCTGTTTCTGCAACTTCTCGATTGCCCAGAGGCTCGGAAAAACACGGGGTAGATTATTATTTTTTTTCAGAAAAGGACTTTTTAGAAAAAGCAGCCAATGGAGATTTTCTGGAGTACGAAGAGGTTTATGAAGGCGCTTTTTATGGAACCTTAAAAAGTGAAGTTGAAAGAATTTGGTCAGCGGGAAAACATGTTATTTTTGATATCGATGTTGAAGGAGGATTGCAAATCAAAAAACAATTTCCGGATCAAACATTAGCCGTATTCGTTCAGCCTCCAAGTTTGGAAGTTTTGGAACAACGACTGCGTTCAAGAAATACCGAATCTGAAGAAAAAATTCGCATGCGATTGGCAAAATCCAAAAAGGAAATAAGCAGATCTTTGGAGTTTGATGTATTGCTTGAAAACAATGACTTAGAAACGGCCAAAAAAGAAGCGGTCACTCTAATTTCCAACTATCTTTCTCAGTCATGAAAAAAATAGGATTGTTTTTTGGTTCCTTCAATCCGGTACACATTGGGCATATAGAGCTTGCCAAGGCATTTTTAAAACAAGCCAATCTTGAGGAGCTTTGGGTTGTTTTAACGCCCCAAAATCCTCACAAAAAAGCAGATGAATTGGCGCCAGATCAGCATCGACTGCAAATGCTCAAAGAGGCTTTTTCAAACCAATCAAAAAATATAAAAATATCGGAAGTTGAGTTTTTATTATCAGCTCCATATTACACCGCTAATACACTTGATTATTTGGTAAAGCAATATCCAAAATGAACTTTTTCAATTTTAATGGGTTGCGACAGCCTTGAAACGCTTCCTAATTGGAACCGCCACCAACGAATTTTGGATTTCCCGATTTTTGTGTACCCAAGAGCACCCCATAATTGTTTAGAAACATCTCCCAATTACGCATCGGTAACGGTGATGAATTTTCCTATCGTTGAAGTTTCATCTACCAATATTCGCAAGCGAATTATGAAAGGAGCAGAGTGTTCCAAATTGCTCCCCAAATCCGTAGAAAATTACATTAAAACACACGATTTATACCAAGTGTAGGCCTAATGACTGTATTTTATTTTCCTCAAAATACGCATACTTTCTTTGTAGAGAAGATATACAGATTCCCCATAATCCAAAAGATAGGGTTGGGATTCCAAGAGTTTGTTTTTAGCTTCGTCAAAATCGTTTAAATAACAAAGCATATAAGTAGCTGGAAGCTGAAGAATATCCTTTTTTTCGTTACTGTTAAGCCATTGCTTATTTTTGATTTTTTCAAGAAGAATATTGTTACTATTGTAAATATGGTGGAGTGTTTTTTTGTCGTATTGAGGTGCTTCAAAAAGTAATTCAGTTTCTATAGAATACACGCCATTTTCAGAAAAATCAATACTTACTTTTTCGAGAGGAAAGTAGTCTTTGTCCCCGTATAGCCCCAAACGAACGTACTCGATAATTGAAAATGAATCTTCATTCATTTCAATTTCTACTTCGTCCAAAGCGGAGTAAAATAGTTTGACCTGCTCATTAATAAGCTCTATGTCAATCCGAGAGTAATACACTTTGTCTTTCACCGTTTTTTTGAGTCCAGCCCAGCAAACCACAAAAAATTCTTTGAACACTTTGTATTTTGGATTGAGCCCATCTCGATGATGCTCCATAAACTCAAACACCCCGTCTAAAGTCAACTTTATATTGTTTTTTGCGTGTTGTTCGATGGTTTCAACCAATTTTGAATTCACATCGTTGAGCTGAATATCATACACTTTCGACATAGAAGTACTTCCATCTCTAAAGAATACACTGCCTCCGTAATATTTCCAGATGTTTTTTCGTAACGAAGTTACTTTTTGAATCGGACGAATGGTAACCAAACCAACAACTTTCCCCTCTGGGAGATGCGGGAACAAAATGTTTTCATATAACACAATGGGAGGGTTGTCCAAATAAGCATTGATGAGGTTTTGAATTTTACTGTCGTCAAAAAAATCAACTCCAACAATCTCATTGCTTTCATCTTCAACACCTACTACGATATACGAATTGTTTGCGGGATTGCTGTTGGAAAGTGCGCAAATATGCTTTAGAAACTTAGCTTTTCCTTCTCGCTGTCCAATATTTAGTTGCCGTTTTTTGTCATAAAAACTGTTCTCATCATTATGAGCGAGTAAACTCTTAACTAGAAGGCGCTTGTTGATCATAAAAAAAGCTGTTATATGTGATAATGTATGAAATTATTAGGAATCGATTTTGGTATTTTTTAACCAATTATTAACACAATCATAGTTTTTTTTTTCTCAATTTGCAGCCCTTGAAAAGGATGCTTAAATTCACAAAAATAATTTTTTTTAAATATGGAAGAAAACCAACCCGTAGACATTAAGGCAATTAATGAAAAAATAGAAAAGGAAAGTGCTTTTATAGATCTTTTGGTTCTTGAAATGAACAAGGTCATAGTAGGTCAAAAGCACATGATTGAACGATTACTGATAGGGTTGTTAGGCCGAGGGCATATTTTGTTAGAAGGTGTGCCAGGACTGGCAAAAACACTTGCAATTAACACCCTAAGTAAAGCAGTAAAGGGAAGTTTTAGTAGAATACAATTTACACCCGACTTATTGCCTGCCGATGTAGTAGGAACAATGATTTACAATGTAAAAGAAAACGACTTTACCATTAAAAAAGGGCCTATTTTCGCCAATTTTGTGTTGGCAGATGAAATTAATAGAGCCCCTGCAAAGGTTCAGTCTGCGCTGCTTGAAGCCATGCAAGAAAAACAAGTAACGATTGGTGACCAAACCTTTCCTCTTGCACCTCCGTTTTTAGTAATGGCAACTCAAAACCCCGTAGAACAAGAAGGAACCTATCCATTGCCCGAAGCACAAGTAGATCGATTCATGCTAAAAACAATTATTGATTATCCCAAACTGAACGATGAGCAACTCATTGTTAGAGCCAACATTAACGATTCTTTTGGAACCATCAAGCCCGTTGTGACAACTTCCCAAATCCTAAAAGCTCAAAAAGCGGTTCAAGAAGTTTATATGGATGAAAAAATAGAAAAATACATACTTGATTTGGTTTTTGCTACCCGATATCCTGATCGTTACGGTTTGGAAGACCTCAAACCCCTAATTAATTTTGGAGCATCCCCAAGAGGAAGTATCAACTTGGCTTTAGCGGCAAAGTGCTACGCCTTCATTAAGCGTCGGGGGTATGTAATTCCAGAAGATGTAAGAGCCGTAATTCACGATGTACTTAGACACCGTATTGGAATCACTTATGAAGCAGAGGCTGAAAATGTCACCACCGAAGACATCATCAATAAAATTGTGAATCAGGTTGAAGTCCCATAGGCAGCGACTGATTTTTTCATTCAATTAATAACCAATAAAAAATTCCTTATCAAGGTCATTCCTTAATTATGGATACTAAAGAATTATTAAAAAAAGTTCGTAAAATCGAAATCAAAACCAAACGATTGAGCAACCATATTTTTGGAGGCGAATATCATAGTACGTTTAAAGGTCGAGGAATGACTTTTAGTGAAGTTCGACAGTATCAGTATGGGGATGATGTTCGAGCCATTGACTGGAATGTAACGGCTCGTTATAACGAACCTTTTGTAAAAGTTTTTGAAGAAGAACGAGAACTTACTCTCATGTTGATGGTAGATGTTAGTGGGTCAGAATTGTTTGGAACGGACACGCAATTCAAAAAAAACATTCTTACCGAAATTTCTGCAACCTTGGCATTTTCAGCACTGCAAAATAACGACAAGGTGGGGTTGGTTCTTTTTTCAAATGAAATTGAATTATACATCCCGCCCAAAAAAGGAAAATCCCATATTTTACGAATTATTAGAGAGCTGATAGAATTTCACCCCCAAAGTAAAAAAACAGACATTTCTAATGCGATGAAATTTGTTTCGGGTGTAATGAAAAAGAAAGCGATTGTTTTTATTCTATCCGATTTTATGGCCGATCCATACGACAGAACCTTAAAAATTCTTTCTCGAAAACACGACGTTACAGGCATTCGTATATACGACAAACAGGAAGAACAAATCCCCAATTTGGGAGTTGTCCCTATGGAAGATCAAGAAACAGGACAGTTTCAGCTAATCAACACTTCTTCCAAAAAAGTTCGCCGCTCGTATGCTCAATATTTTCAAAACAATGTGAATTATTTTCAAGAATCATTCAGCAAAAGTGGCTCGGGCGCTATTAGCTGTAGAATGGACGAAAGTTATGTTAAAAAACTACTAGCTTATTTTAAAAGACGTGGATAAATTGAAATCGATATCGGGTTTTCTTTTGGGGATATGTTCCGTTGCAATGATGGCTCAAACAACCCCTAAGGTGGCGGCTGTGGTTGACACGCTTTCTCTCACAATTGGGGAGCAAATGCTTTATACAATTCGCGTAGAAGCGGATTCAACAGCAACGGTCAAGTTTCCAGAAGGACAAACCTTTCTTCCTTTTGAGGTTGTAGAGACCTTTGATATTGATACCATCAAAGCCAAAGCAGCCTATAATTTTGTGCGTCAATACGCTCTTACTCAATTTGATTCGGGACAATTTACAATTCCTCGTCAGCGAATTTTTGTAAATGATTTATTATATCAGGTTGATTCCCTTCAAGTTGAGGTTGCTACGGTTGAGGTAGATACGGTTAGCAAGCAGTTTTTTGAAATAAAACCCATGGTAGTTACTCAAAAAAACACATCCGGATGGTGGCGCCCTTATGCATGGAGTTTGTTTGTGATTTTGGCTTTGATAGGCTCCTATTTTTTAATTAAAAAAACACGGCAAAAAGTAAGGGAGCGCAAACGTGAAATACCTCCTTTTGAAAGAGCTATCAATGCACTTCATGCTATTGAAGCCAGTTCTTTGAACGAACAATTTGAATACAAAGAATACTATTCCCAACTAACCGACATTGTTCGAAATTATATAGAAGACGATGTTCGGATTGACGCCATGGAAAGCACCACTAAAGAATTGATTTTAAAACTGGAACTGTTAAAGGACTCTGGAAAACTTTCTTTGAAAAAAGAAACCATTGACAATTTCAAATCGGTACTCCAAACAGCCGATCTGGTAAAATTTGCACGTTCCATACCTGGAGTTGGGATTGCTCAGGCCGACAAAGCGGTTTTGGAAGTTGTCGTTAAAGAAACCAAACAAGCTTTGCCCGAACCCACTGAAGAAGAATTAAGAAAAAACGAAGAATACCTTGCGCAACTTCGTAAAGAGAAACGAAAAAAACAATTGCAATGGTCGTTGATTGGAAGTGTGTCACTGCTGGTTGTTACTTGGGGGATTTTTTCTTTCATTTATGGAGTTAACACAGTTAATGATACTGTTTTTGGACATCCTACAAAATCGTTATTGGAAGATCAATGGGCAAACAGCACCTACGGCGCGATTCCTACTACTCTATCGACTCCTTCTGTTTTGATTCGTCAAGAGGCAACCTCTCCAGCATTGCAAGAATTTTTGATGGGTAATTTTGAAGCCCCGTTTTACACAAAATTTTCAGTGGAAATAGTTCCCAAAGAGGAAAAAGAATTTGATTTGCAATCGAGAATAGAGAAAACGGTTAGCGAATACGAAGCAATCGGTGCTAAGAATATTTTGATTAAGCAAGATGAATTTTCAACACCCAATGGGACAAAAGGGGTCAAGATATACGGATCTTTTGATTATGGAGAAACCTCTACAATTCGGAGAGCTTACGTTATTTTAAATTTTGTGGAACAAGGAGGCTATCAACAAGTTCAAATGGTATTCGATCGCGAAGACCGGTATGCTGAACAAATTATGGATCGAATAACAGCTTCCATTCAATTCAATAAAGAAGAATAATATGTTGGACGCATACTCATTTGCAAATCCTGAATTTTTGTGGCTACTTTTAGCATTGCCACTGCTTTTTGGTTGGTTGTGGTGGAGTCGCAAACAACAAGCGGCGGTTTTGAAAATATCAAGCCTAAAAGGATTTTCATATACATCCTTAACAGTGCGCCTACAACCTATTTTATGGCTGTTGCGGACAGCTGCTATTGCTTTTTTCATCATTGCATTGGCGCGTCCTCAAAAAGTAGATGTTTCTTTTCGAACCAAAACCAGCAAAGGAATTGATATTTTGATGGCGATTGATATTTCGTCGAGTATGCTAGCGCGTGATTTAAAGCCCAACCGACTCGAAGCCCTAAAAAAAGTTGCTTCCGAATTTGTTGAAAATCGTATCAATGACCGCGTAGGACTGGTCGTTTATGCTGGAGAAAGTTATACAAAAACCCCCATTACAAGTGACAAAAACATTGTTGTAAATGCTATTCGAGAAATTAATTTTGAAGGTGTTATTAATGACGGAACGGCCATAGGTATGGGCTTGGCAACATCGGTCAATCGATTGAAAGACAGTAAGGCAATCAGTAAAGTGATCATTCTCTTGACTGATGGAGTAAACAATTCGGGTTTTATCAACCCTATTACCGCCGCAGAGTTGGCTCAAAATTTTGAGATTAAAACATACACAATAGGTTTGGGAAGCAATGGAAATGCCTTGGCCCCGGTTGGAATCAATCAAAGTGGACAATTTCAATACGGAATGACCAAAGTAGAAATTGACGAAGCTCTCCTTAAAGAAATCGCCCAAAAAACAGGGGGAAAATATTTTAGAGCTACAAACAATAAAAAACTCGAAGAAATTTATGAGGAAATCAATAAGCTAGAAAAAAGCGATGTGGAAGAATTTCGATATACCAATTATGATGAAAAATTTCGAATTTTTGCACTAATTGCTGGCTTGCTAATGATTATAGAATGGTTGCTTCGAAGCACTCTTTTTAAAAGTTTTGTTTGATATGTATCAGTTAGAATCGCCCATATATTTTTACTTGCTCGCAGTCATTCCTGTAATGGTGCTAGGTTTTTTATGGCTTCAATGGTGGAAAAAAAGAGCTCAAAACAAGTTTGCCTCATCTTCTATGTTGGCTATATTGACACCCGAAAAATCGACTTTTAAAGAAGGGCTTAAATTCAATCTTTTTTTGGCAGCCATTTTGTTTTTAACCCTTGCTTTGGTCAATCCTAAAATAGGGGCTCAACTAGAAACGGTAAAGCGAGAGGGCGTTGATATTGTGTTTGCGGTTGACGTTTCCAAGAGTATGCTTGCCGAAGACATTGCGCCCAATCGAATGGAAAAATCCAAACGTCTTGTTTCTGAAACAATCAATCAATTGAGAAGCGATCGAATTGGAATTATTGCCTATGCGGCTAAGGCAATTCCGCAGTTGCCAATCACAACCGATTTTGGCGCTGCCAAAATGTTTTTACAAGGGCTGAATACCGATATGCTTTCTTCTCAAGGAACGGCAATTGACGAAGCCATTGGACTGGCAAATGGGTATTTTGACGATGAAAACCAAACCAATCGAGTATTGTGTATTGTTTCGGATGGAGAAGACCACGGAACAGGGGCTCTTGCTGTAGCTGAAAAAGCATTGGAACAAGGAATTACTATTTTTGCGATTGGCGTAGGTACTGAAAAAGGAGGTCCCATTCCCATCAAAAAAAGAGGCGTTGTAGAAAGTTATAAAAAAGACGATCAAGGCGAAGTTGTAATTACACGTTTACAAGCCGAAACATTAAAAGAACTAGCCAATGCCACAGATGGGCTGTATGTTTCTGGCGAAGACACCCAAGAAGCAGTGGATTTAATTATTGAGCGTTTGCAGCAAATGGACAAACAAGAGTTTGAGGCCAAACAATTTGTTTCCTACAAAGACCAGTTTCAATGGTTTTTGGGTGCAGCACTATTTTTGATATGTTTGGATTTGTTTTTATTTAGGAAAAAAACAAAATGGATTCAGAGTCTTAACTTATTTAATGAAGAAAAAAAATGAAAAAAGAAATTCTTTTTGTCTTAGCTGTTTTTTGTTTTGGGAATGCTTTTGGGCAAGCACCTTCTCAGAAAAAGCAATCGGATAATTTTCTGTACCAAGGAAATCAAGAGTTGATACAAAAAGAGTACGTCCAAGCCGAAGCATCCTATAGAAACTCGATTTCGCTTACACCTGATAACCCCACTGCAACCTATAATTTGGGAAATTCATTGTACGAAAATAATCACAATGCCGAAGCTTTTTATCAATTCAAAACAACGGCCCAAAAAAGTAAAACAAAAGAGGAAAAACACCGCGCATTTCACAACATGGGAAATGTTTTTATGAAAACCCAAGAATATGATAAAGCGGTTGAATCCTATAAAAATGCACTTCGAAATAATCCCAAAGATGATGAAACAAGATACAATTATGCTTTGGCAAAAGAGCTTCTAAAAAAACAACAAGAAGACCCAAAGAATCAAGATCAGGATAAGGACGACAAAGACGACAAAGATTCTAAAGACGATAAGAAGAAAGACGAAAACAAGGAAGGAGATCAAGAAAAGGAGAATAAAGAGGGAGAAGATAAAGAAGAAAAAGAAAAATCGGACGATTCTGAAGACAAGCAAGAAGAGAAAGATTCTCCAAAAGATGAAAAATCAGAAAAGGACGATTCTCAACAAACCCCGCCGCCCTCCACTCAAATGTCACCTCAACAATTAAAAAATTTATTGGAAGCCATGTCCAATGAAGAAAAAAACGTACAAGAAAAAGTGAATGCCCAAAAAGCAAAGGGAGTTCCAATCAAAGCCAAAAAAGATTGGTAAATTTACAGACTTCTGACAAAAATTGTCCATGATAAGATTACTTCAACATATAGCTTTTATTCTTTTGATAAGCCCAGTGGCTTTTGCTCAGGTTTCTTTCGAGGCTAGTGTGAGCAAAAAAACATTGGGGATCAATGAACGCTTACGAGTTGATTTTATAATGAATCAAGATGGCGATAATTTTTCCCCACCTTCCTTTGAAAATTTTAGAGTTATTGGAGGTCCTAATCAGTCGGTAAGCAATTCGTGGATTAATGGCAAGCGATCGTATTCAAAAAGCTACAGTTATTTTTTATCTCCTCGAAAAAAAGGAGAACTAACAATCGGTCAAGCAAACATAGAAATTGATGGAGAAACCTACAAAACGTCTCCTATTCGTGTTGAAGTTTCGGAAGCAGTAGCCACTCCCAATCAAAACAACTCGATAGATTATCAGGCGAGTGAAAACATTTATTTGGTAACAGAGATTTCGAATTCAAAACCCTATATCAATCAAGCAGTATCGGTAGTTTACAAACTGTACTTTAGTCCTAAAGTCAATGTTTCTAACTTGGGAGAAATAGAAAGCCCGGAATACACCAATTTTTGGTCGCATCGCATTCCGATTTCACGACTCGAAATTGAGCGAGGAACTTATAAAAACGAAATTTACAATTATGTTGTTTGGAAAAAAATGGTGCTTTATCCGCAGCAATCCGGAGAACTGTCTCTGGATCCATTAACCATGGATGTGACGGTTGAGGTTCCAACCAATAGAGTTGATTTTTTTAGAAATCGGATTTACACCCAAGTTCCCAAAACAATTTCTACTGGCAAACGCACCATTCGAGTTCGTCCTTTCCCCAAACAAGGTCAGCCTGCTAACTTCTCGGGAGCAGTCGGTACTTTCGACTTGAAAGTGACTACTAGTAAATCCGAATTGAAGGCATCGGAGTCCTTACAAGCCGAAGTCAAAGTTTCGGGCAAGGGAAATCTAAAATTGTTTTCATTACCAAAACTGGTTGTGCCAAGTGCTTTAGAACAGTATGACCCTGAGCAAAACGAATCGGTAAAAACCAATCTTTCGGGGATGAGCGGATTTCGATCGGATACGTACACCCTTGTGCCACAGTTTCAGGGAAAATATCCGATTCCTCCGATTTTGCTTTCCTATTTTGACCCAGTTGCAAAACAGTACAAAACCCTTCAATCCAAAGAATTGATTGTGAATGTTACGGAAGGTCCATTGAGTAAATCGGTTTCCAGTCCATCTACAAATACGGCTAGTAATGCCAACAAAAACAAAATTTCCCAATCCGGATTTAGCTTTCGATTTATTCAATTCAACACCTCTTTAGAACCCATTTCAAAAAAGGCATTTTTTAGATCGCAATGGTTTTATCTAGGGCTGTTGCTTCCGATTCTATTAATTCCTGTGGTATTTTTTGTAGCCCGAAAAAAGGAAGATTACAATTCCGACATCCGTGGAGTCCGACTTCGTAAGGCCAATCGACTTGCAAAAAAATACCTTTCAGAAGCCAAAAAAAATCTAACAAAAAAAGATACGTTTTATATTGCTTTGGAACGGGCATTGCACAATTATTTAAAAGCTAAAATTTCCATTGAAACTTCCGAATTTAGCAAAGCTAAAATAGAATCCTTGCTGGCCAAGCACCAAGTAGCGGAAGCTGTTATATCGGATTTTATAAAATTATTAGAACACTGCGAGTTAACTCGATATACCCCCACTTCCGAAGGAGCGATGCAAAGTGATTACCAACTGGCTATTCAGGTTATTTCTAAAATTGATAAATATATATTGTAATGACAAAAAACATTTCTTTTCTATTGCTACTGATGGGAAACTTTTTGTTTTCACAGAATATTACTCTTTTTGATCAAGGGAATACTCATTACAACGAAGGAAATTATCAAAAAGCGATCGATTTATACGAGAAAGTTTTGGAAGACGACTTTCACTCGGCGGCCTTGTATTTTAATCTAGCAAACGCTCATTACAAACTAAATCATATTGCACCTAGTATTTATTATTACGAAAAGGCATTGTTGCTCGATCCTAATCATCAAGACGCCCTTAACAACATCGGGTTTGCAAAACAAATGACTATAGATGCGATAGAAATTTTGCCAAAAGATCAAATTTCTCAAAGCTATGAATCTTTGGCAAAAAGTTTTACTTCAGATCAGTGGGCTTTTGGAGCCGTTGTTTTCATGTGGGTTGCATTTCTATGTTTTGTGATTTATTTTTTCAGCAATTCTTCTGTTTTCAAACGCACATTTTTTGGAGGAGCTATTACTTTCTTGTTACTTGCCGTTGTTTCAGTAACCATAAGTACGATAGAAGTTTCCAATGATAATGCCCAACAACCAGCCATTGTTTTTGAAAAAGTTTCTTTTAGAGCCGAACCTAATATGCGCAGCGAAATTCTTTTTCAACTACACGAAGGAACTAAAGTTAATATTGATGAAACAATTAACAACTGGTCAAAAGTAAGTTTGTCAGATGGAAACGTAGGATGGCTTTTGACCGATGCTGTAAAAAAAATCAAAGAGTAATTTAGAACAAAGTATTTAATTTCTCTTGTTCTTCCACAACTTTTCCAAAGACCCATTCCCCCAATTCTTGAATAGGCTGATAGAGAATGGATTCGTTCATCACGTCCTCTCCTATGAGATGAAAGTTATTGTTTGCTTTGTCAAAAAACAGTAATAAAACGCCTATAATCAGGGCGATTTTTAAACCTCCAAACACCGCTCCCATTAAATTGTTTAGCATTCCCAAAGCCACTACTTTTGCGATTTTGGTTAAGAATTTGCCCAACAAAGAAACCACAAAGATGATACAGGCGAAGGTAAGAGCAAAAGCCAATAGATTCAAATATTTTTCTTCCCACTCCACATAATCAGAAAGTACATTGCTTACAAAATGTGAAAAGTGAATAGCGCCGTAGGTTCCAAGGATCAAAGCCAGTAAAGAAGCTATTTCAACAATAAGTCCTTTGATAAGTCCCTTGACAGCACCAAAAAGTATCAGTCCTCCCAAAATGATATCCAAGTAGCTCATAAGGTTGCTTTTGTACAAATATAGTATTTTGATTGGCTTCTATTTGGTACATTTGTAGAACAATTGCAAAGATGTTAAAAGAACAACTTAAAAATCGATGGAGCTTGGTGGTAGAAATGCTTTCCAAACAGTTTTCAGACGGAGAATCTCTTGATTTGGACGGAATAATTTTTTTAATTGGACTTCAAGAATTGGGTCAAGTTGACAAATCGTTTAAAAAAGACGAAAAAATTAATTTAATGCATATAGCCATTTGTCGTTTGTTAGAACCCTATGGGTACTATATCTTTGATTTTATAGACGATGACGGTTGGCCACACTATAGAGTAAAAGAATCACTTCCCCCTTTAAAACCTGGTGAGCAGTCCATTCTAATGAAAGAGGCCATCGTTCAGTATTTCTTGGAGAAGGGAATGATTGACTGAAGCAAAAACCCTATTTTTGCCATTGTTAATGCAGAATGAATATGATAGCACAGATTGAAAAACATATTGAAGAGGTTTCCAACTTTACTGCCAATTCTTTGGAAGAAGTCGAAGTATTTCGAATCAAGTATTTGGGCAAAAAGGGACTCATTACTCAGTATTTTGCCGACTTTAAAAATGTGCCAAACGAAGAAAAGAAAGTTTATGGACAGGCAATCAACCAGCTCAAACAATCAACTGCTGACAAAATAGCGACCCTCAAAGAGGCGCTTTCAAGCACGGCTGGATCGCAGCAAGTTTATGGAGATTTGACGCGCCCTTCTCAACCCATAGACATTGGAGCACGTCATCCTATTTCAATTGTAAAGAATAAAATTATTGATATTTTTTCTAGAGTTGGATTCAACGTTTCAGAAGGTCCAGAAATCGAAGATGATTGGCATAATTTTACTGCGTTAAATTTGCCAGAACACCATCCTGCCCGCGATATGCAGGACACTTTTTTTGTTCAAACCAATCCTGACATTCTTCTTCGCACGCATACATCTTCTGTTCAAGTGCGGTATATGGAAAACAACACATCGCCTATCCGGACCATTTCTCCTGGACGTGTTTTTAGAAACGAAGCTATTTCTGCTCGTTCACATTGTGTATTTCATCAGGTAGAAGGATTGTATATTGACACCGATGTTTCGTTTGCGGATTTAAAACAAACGCTACTTTATTTTACCAAGGAATTGTTTGGAAAATCAAAGATTCGTCTTCGTCCGTCCTATTTTCCATTTACCGAGCCAAGTGCTGAGGTGGATATTTATTGGGGGTTGAATTCCGAGGCAGATTATCGAATTACCAAAGGCACGGGCTGGCTAGAAATTATGGGCTGCGGAATGGTTGATCCCAATGTTCTAAAGAATTGTGGAATCGATACTAGCGTTTATTCAGGATATGCTTTTGGAATGGGTATAGAGCGAATTGCAATGTTGCTCTATCAAATTGAAGATATTCGTATGTTTTACGAAAATGACATCCGATTTTTGGAGCAATTCAAAGCGTCTATTTAATCCAATTTCATTGTTAACTTTTCCATGACCTTTTTGGTAGATTTACCTTGATACAAAATTGCATATAGCGCATCAATCATAGGCAAATTAGTGTCATTTTCTTTACCAATTTCATAAGCAATTTTTGAAGCATAATACCCTTCAGCAACCATGGTCATTTCCATCATGGCTGATTTTACAGTATATCCTTTGCCAATCATATTCCCGAACATCCGATTTCTACTAAAAACAGAATAACCAGTAACTAATAAATCACCTAAATAAGCCGAACGATTGATGTCTCGCTTCATGTGATGTACTTTTTTAATGAACCGTTTCATTTCTCGAATGGCATTGCTCATTAAAACGCTTTGAAAATTGTCTCCGTAACCCAAACCATGAGCGATTCCTACAATAATGGCATAAATATTTTTGAGCATCGCCGCATACTCTGTTCCAATTATATCGTCAGAAACTTTTGTGAAAATATAGTTTGAACTTAGGGACGAGGCTACCTCTTTGGCAATGCTTTTGTCAGTACAAGCTATGGTTAGATAAGACAATCGTTCCAGCGCAACCTCTTCTGCATGGCAAGGTCCCGTAATAACTCCAATTTGATCAAAGGGGATTTGATGTTTTTCGTGAAGATGCTCACCTACAATAAGATGCGATTCAGGAACAATTCCCTTGATGGCAGAAAACACAATTTTATCTGTTAAGGGAGTTGTTAAGGGTTGCATTTCACTATGTAAAAAAGCAGAGGGAATGGCTAAAATAATAAGGTCACAAGCCTTAACTAACTCATTTATATTTGAGGTTAGCTTGATTTGATCAGGATTAAATTCTACAGCACTTAAATAATTAGGATTGTGATTTTCTTTTCGGATATGTTCAATAGCACTTACATTTCGCATGTACCAATGAATTTCACTTAAATTTTCTGACAACATTTTTACAATTGCCGTTGCCCAACTTCCTCCTCCAACAACTCCGTAAGTTAGTTTTTTAGACATAAATAATCGATTTTATAATATTAAAAACGAGAGGATAAATATTTAACATTTGATTAAGAAAATGTTGTAGAACAAGTTCTTAAATTGCAGTGTTGTTAAAATGGTTTTTAACAGCAAATTAAAATTAGTTTTTCATAGTTTAATTGGTTTGGTTACTAAAAAACACTCTCTAATCTTTAGAGGGTGTTTTTTTAGATCCAAACGTTCCAAGGAATTCGACTCAGAAGAAAGACAAGCCCTAACAAATAGAAAACTCCAATACGACGGAATTTCTTAGTGTCAGAAGTTTGTTTTTTATGAAGAGACCATCCAATGGTAATCAATAAAATGGCTAAAATGTTTGTGAAAGGATGCTCTACTAAATAAAGTCGATAATCACTGTTTTTCATAACGACACCTATTCCTTCTCCCCACCATCCAAATTTAGGAGACACAAAATAAAGGACGAGTCCTAATAAAAGTTGAATATGAGAAAAAATCAATCCGAATAAAGAAACTCTAAGGTCTTTGTTACCGAAAGAACGCTTTTTGGAAGCTCCTACAAACGCATTGATTACAGCGACAGTTAATAATAATAAAACGAAATACGCCCAATAAGAATGAAGCGCTTGTAAAATTTCATACATACCTATTTTTTTTTGGTTGTTACAAAGATAATCAATCCCAACTCAAATGCGCTACAAATCAAAACGGATTCCTTGCGCCAAGGGCAAATCCGTTCCGTAATTGATTGTATTGGTTTGTCTGCGCATATAAACTTTCCATGCATCGGAGCCACTTTCTCGACCGCCTCCAGTATCTTTTTCTCCTCCAAAAGCGCCTCCAATTTCAGCACCGGAAGTTCCAATATTTACATTTGCAATTCCACAATCGGATCCATTTGCCGACAAAAAGAGTTCAGCCTCTCTCAGATTGTTGGTCATAATTGCTGAGGATAAACCTTGCTTGACGTTGTTTTGAATATCAATAGCGTTTTCCAAAGTTCCTTTGTATTTAAGGAGGTATAAAATTGGAGCAAAAGTTTCGTGTTGTACAATGTCATAGTTGGGAGAAGCTTCTGCAATTGCAGGTTTTACATAACAACCTCCAGGGTACAAATCGCCTTTCAATACACCGCCTTCTACATGGATGTTTCCTCCTTCTTGAACCACCTTTTGGAGTGCGTTTAAGTAGTTTTTTACTGCTTCTCGGTCAATTAGAGGGCCTACATGATTGCTTTCATCGAGCGGATTTCCAATTTGAAGTTGTTGATACGCGTTTTTCAAAGCCTCTTTCACTTGATCGTATTTGTCTTCATGAATAATCAGTCTTCGAGTACTTGTGCAGCGTTGCCCACAAGTTCCAACAGCTCCAAAGACCGCTCCAATAATGGTCATATTTATATCTGCGTCGGGCGTAATAATGAGGGCGTTGTTACCTCCTAACTCGAGTAACGATTTTCCCAATCGAGCACCAACGGTTTGTGCTACAATTTTACCCATTCTTGTGGACCCTGTTGCCGAAATCAAAGGAATTCGAGTGTCTTTACTAAGCCATTCTCCTACCGAAGCATCTCCATTAACCAAACACGAAATACCTTCTGGCAAGTTATTATCGATCAATACTTCTGAAATTATTTTTTGACAAGCCACTCCACACAATGGAGCTTTTTCACTGGGCTTCCAAACACAAACATCGCCACAAACCCATGCCAATGCAGTATTCCAACTCCAAACGGCTACCGGAAAATTGAATGCAGAAATTATACCTACAATCCCCAAAGGATGGTATTGTTCGTACATTCTATGCTTAGGTCGCTCGGAATGCATCGTTAACCCATGAAGTTGTCGGGACAATCCAACGGCAAAATCACAGATATCAATCATTTCTTGAACCTCACCCAGTCCTTCTTGCAAAGATTTTCCCATTTCATAAGAAACCAATGTGCCCAAAGCCTGCTTTTTGAGGCGTAGCTTTTCTCCAAATTGCCGAACCACTTCTCCGCGTTGTGGGGCAGGAATAGCCCGCCATTTTTTAAAGGCGCTACACGCCGAATCTATGACTGCTTCATATTGCTTGCGATCGGTAATACTTACTGTCGCAATGTTCTTTCCGTCAACAGGAGATATCGACACAATTTTGGAATCACTATCCATCCATTCGTTTCCTGTGGAGGTTCCTAGGTTGTGACCTTGGAGGTTTAACGCCAACAAAGTGTTATGAATATTTATAGTATGCATCACTTTTGTTTTATTTGTAACAAATGTACAATAATTAATGTTGTTTTTCTGAGATTATACAGAGGGAATTGCCGCTAAAAGTTGTTGCGTATAGTTGTTTTTAGGGTTTGAAAATACCGAGTCAGCTTCTCCGTGTTCAATCATTCTTCCTTGCTTCATAACCATTAAATGATCTGACATGTATCGAACAACAGACAAATCATGAGAAATAAACAAATAGGCAAAACCAAATTGATCTTTTAGGTCGTTTAGGAGATTCAAAATCTGAGCTTGAACTGAAATATCCAAGGCCGAAACGGATTCGTCGCAAACAATTATTTTGGGTTCTAAAGCCAATGCTCTAGCAATATTTATACGTTGCCTTTGCCCTCCCGAAAATTCATGGGGATAACGATCAAAGTGTATCGATTCTAAACCTACTTTTTGAAGCAATTCAAGGGTTTTTTCTTTTCGTTGTTTTTGGGTTGCATACATTTTATGAACCCGCATGGGTTCCATAATGGCTTTTCCTATCCGAATGCTAGGATTTAGCGAAGCAAAAGGATCTTGAAAAACCAATTGCACTTCCTTTCGGAATTTTTTAAGAGCCTTACCTTTGAGTTTTTTGATGTCAATTCCCTCATACAAAATCGTTCCTTCCTCCAAAGATTCCAGTTGTAGAATTGCTTTTGCTAACGTGGATTTCCCACAGCCCGACTCGCCAACCAGACCGAGCGTTTCGCCAGGAAAAAGTTTGAAATTCACATCATTGATAGCCGTAAAACGACTGTTTTCTCCTAGCCATCCTATTGGAGTCATGAACTCTTTTTTAAGATGCACAGCTTCCAAAATAGGAGGTTGGCAGTATATTTTTTTATGCTTCTCGTTCCGTGCTTTTTTTGTTTCAAATGCAATGGATATTTTTTCATCCATAGAATCTGCAACGGTAGGAAGTCGTAAAGGTCTTTTCTTCATGGGAGGTCTTGCCCCCAAGAGTCCCTGAGTATAAGTCTCTTTTGGAGACTTAAAAATACTTGATGCGAGTCCTTGTTCGATAAGTTTCCCTTGATGCATGACTAGCAATCGATCGGCAATTTCTGAAACCAAACCCAAATCATGGGTAATGAATAACATCGCCATTTTGGTTTTTTTCTGAATATCCTTTAGTAACGAAATGATTTCTTTTTGAACCGTCACATCAAGTGCAGTTGTTGGTTCATCGGCAATTAATAGTTTGGGTTGACAGGCAATAGCTAAGGCTGTCATGATACGTTGCTGCTGTCCGCCACTGATTTGATGCGGGTATTTTGAAAATGAAATGTTTGGGTCGGGGAGTTGGACGAGTTCCATCAATCGGAGTACTTCTTCTTTTGCCGCTTTTTTAGTTAGTGAGGTGTGCAATAAAATAGCCTCCAAGATCTGATTTCCACAACGCATACTTGGGTTGAGAGCGCTCATAGGTTCTTGGAAAATCATAGAAATTTGATTTCCACGAAGGGACTTGAATTCATCCGTTGAAAGCATGTGCAAATCCATAGCTTCAAATCGAATCGATCCTTTTTGAATGTGTTTATTTCCTTTGGGGAGCAATCCCATTATGGAAAGTGCCGTTACTGACTTTCCACTGCTTGATTCACCAACAACTCCAACAATTTCATCAGAAAAAACCTCAAAGCTGAGGTCGTGAACTACTGTTTGTTTCCCAAAGGCTATGGAAAGATTTTGAACAGACAGTATGGGGGTTGTGTTTTTCAAACGCGAATAATTTCAGAATCATTTAGCAATTCTTCTGCCCTTAAGGTAAGTATTATTTGAGCAACGGCGATGACATCCTTTTCACAATATTTGACAATACGATCCAAGTCTTCTTCTTCATAAAAAATATCCCGAACCAGACTTCCATCGATATCATCCTTTGGAGAAGGAATTCCTAATACATGAGTCAATAACTTTAGCGAAGTATAGTGCTTGAAGTCGCCAAACTTCCAAAGTTCTAATGTGTCCAAATGAGGCACTTCCCAAGGTTTTTTGCCAAACAAGTCTAGTTTTTTGGGAAGAGAAATTTTATGAATGAGCATTCTTCTGGCGATATAGGGAAAGTCAAATTCTTTGCCATTGTGAGCGCACAATAGTTTTTTGGTTTCAAAAAAATAAGTTTCTAATAATAATTTGAAAGAAAGTAACAGATCTTTTTCGTTTCCCGAAAAGCTAGTGATTCGAAACGATCTTTGGCTTTGATCGGGAGCAAAATAGCCAACAGAAATACAGATGATTTTTCCAAATTCAGCCCAGATTCCGGCACGTGGATAAAACGCTTCGGGTGAAAACTCATCTTTGCGTTGGTACTGTGTTTTCCCTGCCCAAAGGTCTTTTTCTATTTCGGGCACTTCAGAATACGTTTTGTAAAGCGGAACTGTTTCTATGTCTAAAAACAGAATATGTTCAAGATTAAGACGTTGAATCATTAGCAATCATTTTAAGGGCTTCTTCTATGTAATAGTAACAATCTTCGGGATGAGGATTGCCATTTAGGTTGCCAATTTTTTGATGACCAAGTCGAACAACAATCGTGTTTTCTTCTGGAAGTACAATTACATACTGCCCAAGATGTCCTTGCATGCTATAGAATTTTCTTCCTTCACGTTCTCCAAGCCACCAGCCGTAACCATATTGTGGGCTTTCCTCAAACCGTGGGGTGATAGATAGCTTAATGAACTCGGGATCTAATAAGGTTTTGCCATTCCAAACACCGTTGTTTTTAAAGAGTTTTCCAAATCGAGCAAAGTCCCTTGCATTGGAATTAAAGCAGCAATAGGCTTTCTCATTCCCGTTTTCATCGTCTAGTTGCCATAGCACCTCATTTTCTGCGCCCATATCTTCCCAAAACCACTCTTTTAGAAGTGTAGAAACATTTTTACCCGTGGCCTCTTCAAGTACCATTGCTAAAAGTTGTGTATTTCCACTCAGGTATCGAAAAGATTTACCAGGCTCAGACTCTATGGGAATGGTTCGCATGAGTGCGTTCAGCTCCTTTTCGACATACACTCTAGGTGTAATCGTAAGTAAATTGGTGTAGCTTTCTGTCCATTGAAGACCTGACGACATACTAGCCAAGTCACCCACTGTGAGTTGTGCAGCATATCCGTCATTAAATTCAGGTAAATAATCGCCCACTTTTTGGGTAATATTTTTTATAAATCCTTCCGAAATAGCTCTTCCAAGCATGGCGCAAACAACGCTTTTAGACATCGAAAACGAATTGCTAAAAGAGCTTGTTCCGTAACCTTCAAAATATTGTTCGTGCCAAATCGAATCGTTTTTAATAATCATATAGGCAACAGTACCCAAGTCTTTATGAAGTTGGCTCAGCTTTTTGGTGGGAGGCGTTTGATTATAGTCTTTGTGAATTGCCCAAGGCTGTGGATTGGAACTTTTTTCAATAGATCGATTGTAAAAATATTTATAATCATCGATACCCGCTCCTGCTCTTCCTGTACGGATAATAGTAAATCCCATATCTACAAGATATTCATATCCAGAAAAATACAAGACTCCAATAAAAATCAATAGAATGAATATTAATTTGCGTAAAAGTTTAATGAAGAGCTGCATATGATTTTTTTATAAAAATACGTTTTTTAAATGTATTTGTTAGAATTTTAGTTACTTGAATAGATTCATCAGGAGCTTCATTTGTCAAAGTTTCCAAGTGATTTTATGGAGAAGTTAATTTTAAGAGTTTATAATCCGCGCCATATCTTTTGCGAAATACGAAGCAATCATATTGGCCCCCGCGCGTTTTATTGCTAAAAGCTGTTCCTGCATTACGGCGTCATGATTAAGCCATCCTTTTTCAGCCGCTGCTTTAATCATGGCATATTCGCCACTTACTTGATATACGGCAACAGGAACATCCACTTCGTTTCTTATTTCTCGAACAATGTCCAAATAAGCAATACCAGGTTTAATCATAACAATATCTGCCCCTTCATCAATATCCATTTGTGTTTCTTTGATTGCTTCAAACCGATTGGAAGGATCCATTTGGTATGTTTTTTTATCTCCAAATCCTGGAGCAGAGTCCAACGCATCTCGAAAAGGGCCGTAAAACGAAGAAGCGTATTTAGCGCTGTAACTCATAATGCCTGTATCTACAAATCCTTCATCTTCCAAAGCTTCTCTAATTTCTAAAATTCTACCATCCATCATATCACTAGGCGCAACAATAGAGGCTCCTGCATTTGCATGAGAAACTGCCATTTCGGCCAAAATAGTGTTGGTCGCATCATTCACCACAATTCCATTTTCAACAATGCCATCATGTCCATAATTGGAGTAGGGATCCAAAGCAACATCGGTCATGACTACCATTTCGGGGACAGCATTTCGAACTTCCTGAATGGCCCGTTGCATCAATCCCTTAGCGTTCAATGCTTCCGTGCCAGCGTTGTCCTTTAGTTTGTCAGGAACTTTTACAAAAAGAAGAACGGATTTTAGCCCCAAACTCCATAATTCTTTTACTTCTTTTCGAATAAGGTCCAAGCTGTAGCGATAATAGTTGGGCATCGAAGGAATTTCTTCCTTAATCCCCGATCCTTCTACTACAAACAAAGGAACAATGAAGTCTGTAGTGCTTAGTTGCGTTTCACTGACCAATGCCCGAAGTGCAGGGGTGGTTCGTAATCTTCTATTTCTTCTTAGTGGGTACATATTCGTTTATTTTATCCATTCTACGGGCTGCTTTAGCACCGTAACTAATTGTTCTTCTGGGCTTCCTTTTTTAGGTTGATGGTTATAATTCCATTGCACTTTTGGAGGAAGACTCATTAAAATACTTTCAATTCGTCCGTTGGTTTTGAGTCCAAACAAAGTGCCTTTATCATGAACCAAGTTGAATTCTACATAACGCCCTCTTCGAATTTCCTGCCATTCTCTTTGTTCCTTCGAATAGGCGCTGTCTTTTCTTCGTTCAACAATAGGAACGTAGCTTTCCAAAAAAGAATCTCCGACTTCACACACAAAATTTGCCCACTGTTCTATGGAAAAAGTACCCGTAGCTTTGCAATAGTCAAAGAACAGTCCACCAATACCTCTTGCCTCGTTTCGATGAGCGTTCCAAAAATACTGATCGCATTTTTCTTTAAATGTTTTGTAAAAATCACCTTCATGCGCATCGCAAGCACGTTTGCAAACTGTGTGAAAATGAAGCGCATCTTCTTCAAACAAATAATAGGGAGTTAGGTCTTGTCCGCCACCAAACCATGCATCGATTTTAGCTCCTTTCATGTCGTACAATTCAAAATACCGCCAATTGGCGTGAACGGTTGGAACCATTGGATTTTTAGGATGAAGCACCAGACTCAATCCACAAGCAAAAAAAGTACAGTCTTTTACTCCAAAATAGGCTTGCATGGATGGAGGTAAGTCTCCGTGCACTTTTGAAATATTGACTCCTCCTTTTTCAAATACATTTCCGTTTTCAATAACGCGTGTTCTTCCGCCGCCGCCCTCTTCTCGCTCCCAAAGGTCTTCCTGAAATGTAGCACCGCCATCTAGCTGTTCAAGTCTGTTGGTAATGCGATCTTGCAGTTGTTCGATATAATTTGAGAATGATGTTTTCATATAAAAATTAATGATAATTTTTAACTGCGTCAACAAAAGCTTTTGCGTGATCGACAGGAATATTAGGCAAAATACCATGCCCTAAGTTCGCAATGTATCGATCTTTCCCAAACGAATCAATCATAATTTTAACTTGTTTTTGAATTTCTGGAATGGGAGAAAGTAATCGAGAAGGATCAAAATTTCCTTGAAGGGGAATGTTTCCTCCTGTAAGATATCGTGCGTTACGAGCCGAACAGGTCCAGTCAATACCCAAAGCAGCAGCTCCTGATTGCGACATTTCATGAAGAGCAAACCAACATCCTTTCCCAAACACAATTACGGGAGCTTCGTCCTTTAGAGCGTCAATGATTTGTTGGATGTATTTCCAAGAAAACTCTTGATAATCTACAGGAGACAACATGCCTCCCCACGAATCAAAAATTTGAACTGCATTCACTCCAGCCTTTACTTTGGCTTTGAGGTAAGCAATGGTGGTGTCGGTGATTTTTTGAAGCAATTGATGGGCAGCTTCGGGTTGCGAAAAACAAAATCCCTTTGCTTTGTCAAAAGATTTGGATCCTTGACCTTCTACGGAATAACAGAGAATCGTCCATGGAGAACCCGCAAAACCAATAAGCGGAATTTCATCGTTGAGCGCTTCTTTGGTCATTTTGATAGCCTCTAGGACATATCCCAAACTCTCATCGATGTCGGGTACGTTTACTTGAGCAACGGCTTCTAAAGAACGAACAGGATTGGGCAACCACGGACCTATTCCGTTTTTCATTTCTACTTCGATGCCCATTGCTTGCGGAATTACCAAAATGTCACTGAACAAAATCGCAGCATCAGGACCGATTTGATCAATAGGCATTACGGTGATTTCGGTAGCCAACTCTGGAGTTCGGCATCGCGTAAAAAAATCATATTTCTCTTTGAGCTTCATAAAATCAGGCAAGTACCTTCCTGCTTGACGCATCATCCATACAGGAGGACGCTCAACGGTTTCACCCCGAAGGGCTTTTAAAAAAAGATCATTTTTTAACATACTCATAAGTGCCAAAATGTTGAATTGTTTTTAGCAGCACGTTTTCAATGGTTGGAGACGTAGCTACTGAAATATTTGATGTGTAAGGTTTTAACGCTTGGGCTGTTGTTTCGCCAATACAAATGCCTTTCGATTTGCCCAGTTGGTTCAGGCGAGTGAAGCTTTCTACTCCGCTAGGGCTAAAAAAAAGAACACCGTCCACAGGGGTTTCCATTTTTTTAGGAATCAAATCGGTTTGATAAACCACAACTTCGGTAAGTGGAATCTGATGTTCTAATAAAACATGAGGCAAATCTTCTTGTTTAAGATTTCCACAAAAAAACAAAAACGGTTCGTTTTTATAGTTTTTTGCTATAAAATGACCTAATTCTAGTGAATTTCGACTCATTTTTACTACTTTTTGCTCATTTTTGATTAAAAGGGATTTTGTTTTTTCTCCCACACAAAACACCTTTTTGCCTACACATTGTTCTTTTTTTAATAAAGAAAAAACGGCTTCCACAGCATTTTGACTTGTAAATATCCAATTTTCACAATTGGTAGGAATCGAAAAAGACAGCGATTTTGTTTCAATAAAATTGGCTTGAATCAATGAAATATTGGCTTGAATCAATCGTTCCCGTTGAGTTTCGGATAAAATTTTTGTCGATAAAACACGATGTCTTTTCATGGTTTTTTATCGATTTATTTGTTCTAAAATTCGTTTCCCGCCTTGAGATAATATTTCGTTGGCATACAATTCCCCAAGATTTTTACTTTTGATGTTAGCAGTTTTGTCAATGACTACGGCATCATTTCCGTTGGGATGAGAAATATTTCCAGCAAAGTGAATTTCTTTGTTTTTCATTTGAGCCAAAGCCCCAATGGGCGCCGAACACCCACCTTGAAGTGTTCTTAAAAAATTACGTTCTATTTGAACACATTTGGCAGTGTTTGGGTGATTGATTTTTGAAAGTAATTTGCAAAGCTCTGGATTTTCACTTTTTGCTACAACCATTAAAGCTCCTTGGGCTGGTGCGGGAGTCATCCAGAACAAATCGATACTGTTTTTAGGAACCATATTCAATCGTTCGAGTCCTGCTTTTGCGAAAATGGCGCCGTCCCAATTACTCGTTTTAAGTTTTTGAAGACGCGTGTTTACATTTCCTCGCAACACCTCAATTTGATGGTGTGGGTATTTGCAAAGCCATTGGGCCTTTCTGCGAAGACTGCTAGTAGCGATCGTTAGTGGTTTCGAAAAATCGATTTCATTCGTTTTGAATACCAAAAGATCGAGCGGGCTTTCTCTTTCCAAAACAGCGGCTTGAACGAGGCCTTGGGGGAGTTGTGTGGGAACATCCTTCATGCTATGCACAGCAATGTCAATACGATCATTAAGCAAAGCGGTATCTAGCACTTTAGTAAAAACCCCCACAATTCCCATTTCGTAAAGGGGTTGGATTAGGTTTTGATCGCCTTCGGATTTTAAAGGGACTAAAACAGATTTTAGACCCAATGCGGTCATTTTTTTTTGAACATGAGTTGCTTGCCACAAAGCCAAATCACTGTCACGAGTTCCAATGCGAATCGGACTACTCATCAGGATTGAGTTTAAAGACTTCTTGAATCATGGTCAAACGATCGTTTGATTCGTCGTGATCTTTAAGATGATTGGCAACTTGATTCGTAATTTTTTGAATCAAATGGTTGGAAACCAACAAAACTTGTTCTTCGTCGAAGTTTTTAATTTTTTTTCGTTGGGATGCAATTTCGTTTTCCTGAATTTGAATCAATTTGTTTTTCAACGCTTTGATTGTTGGAACAAATTTTCGGGTTGTTAGCCACTGATCAAATTCATTTCGAATTTCTTGAATGATTTTTTGTGCTTGGGGGATGTATTGCTTTCTTCGATGAAGCGTTTGATCTGTAATTTTTGATAGATCATCGAGGTGTACTAAAGAAATTTGATCGTGCTCCAACACATTTTCGTCTACGTTTTTAGGGATAGACAAGTCCAATATGAGCAATGGCTTGTTGGTATGAATCAGGTTTTTGGTAATGGTTGGTTTCGAAGCTCCAGTAGCAACAATAAGAATGTCGGCAGTGTGAATTTCGGTTGTTAGATCTGCAAAATCTTTTACTTTTAGATGAAATTTTCCGGCAATTTTTTCTGCATTTCCTCGGGTTCTATTGATCAGTGTGATGTGGTTATTTTGGGTGTGTTTTACCAGATTTTCACAGGTATTTCTTCCAATTTTACCCATGCCAAACAACAAAATATTTTTTGAAGTGATGTTTTTTACATTATCCAAAATATAACGTACAGATGCAAATGAAACTGAAGTAACACCGGAAGAGATTTCAGTTTCGTTTTTAATTCGTTTGCTAGTTTGTATAACTGAATTAACCAGTCGTTCCATGAAAGGATCTGTCAGTTTCATTTTTTTTGACCGATAAAAACTCTTTTTCAATTGAGCAATAATTTCAAAGTCACCAAGTATTTGACTATCCAATCCCGAACCTACATTGAAAATATGATCCACGGCTTGGGCGTTTTTGAACACATATCCGATGTCTTCAAATTCCTCAAGAGTGCCTTCAGAATAGTTACACAATAGGGTAATTAAATGACTAGCATTGCTAACAAACCCATAAATTTCAGTACGATTGCAAGTTGAATTGACTAGGATGGATGTGATTCCTTGATCTTTTGCGTCTTGTAGTAAAAGCTCAATTTGTTTTGTGGGTACGCTAAACCTACCGCGCTTGTTAGCGTCGGCTTTTTTATAGTTTAGGCCAATGGCATAAAAAGTATTTCCTTTTGAAGTGGGCTCATAAATCATTGGGTCAAAAATAATTCACTAAAAAACTAAAAAATAACGCTAAAAGAACTTTTAATAACGCTCAAGGATTTTTTTATTTTTTTAGATAAAATGATGCTTAAATGTCCTATTTTTGTTGAAAATATAAAAGTAAGAAGTGCGTAATTTAGAACACTTCTAAATTAATAATTTATGATAGATTCTCAAAAAAATATCGCTTTAGGTTCTATTGAGGAAGTTGTTGTGGAGGAGGGTTTGAGAGTGCTAACAAAATACCACGATCATCATGAGCCGATTTTGGTGGAGCATGAAATAAATCACAGTTACATTCAATTTCATTTTTGCCTTCGTGGCGAGGTGCAGTTTGGGTTTAATAATGGTGCTTATCGGCTTCCCATTCAGTCCGAAACTTCGCTATTATTATACAATCCCCAAAGAGAATTGCCTATTCGAGCAACCCTACAACCTCACTCTTGGCTGGTATCGGTATTGATTTCAATTAAAAAGTTTCACGGTCTTTTTTCCCGAGAAGCCGATCAGATTTCGTTTTTGAATGATGATAACAAAGAAAAAAAATATTACAAAGACCTTCCTATTAGCCCCATGGTGGCTGTGGTATTGAGTCAAATTTCTCAAAAACAAGTGCATTCTTCTGTTCAGTCGCTCTATTTAAAAGGAAAGGTTTTTGAGTTGATGAGTTTGTATTTCAATCGTAATGAAGAGGCCAATATAGAGCAATGCCCCTTTCTAACGGATGAGTCCAATGTTAGAAAGATAAGAAACGCCAAAGAGATCATCATATCCCGAATGGCCGAGCCACCATCTTTACAAGATTTAGCAGATGAGATTGGTTTGAGTTTGAAAAAACTGAAGGAAGGTTTTAAACAAGTATATGGGAATTCGGTCTATGGTTTTTTATTTGATTATAAAATGGAAATGGCAAGAAAAATGCTTTCTTCGGGCAATCTTAACGTAAATGAAGTAGGGCTTCGAGTAGGTTATAGTACTGCGAGTCATTTTATAACAGCCTTCAAAAAGAAATACAATACTACCCCAAAAAAATACTTAATGTCCTTAACCTTGTAAACAATTAAAACTGTATTAAACAATAAATTCAGGCAGATGAAAGGAGTATTATTGGTGAATTTGGGCTCTCCAGACAGCCCACAACCCAAAGATGTAAAAAAATATTTAGGAGAATTTTTGATGGACGAACGCGTCATTGATGCACCCAAATTTTTAAGAACGCTTTTGGTAAAAGGAATTATTTTAAATACGCGACCTAAGAAATCGGCAAAAGCATATCAAAAAATATGGTGGGATGAAGGATCGCCTTTGATTGTATTGTCAAAACGACTTCAAGAAAAAGTAAAAGAATTAACATCCATACCCGTTGCTTTGGCAATGCGATACGGAAAACCTTCTATCAAGAAAGGACTTCAAGAGCTTTCGGATTTAGGAGTTACTGAAACGTTGCTTATTCCGTTGTACCCTCAACACGCTATGGCTTCCACCGAAACCATTTTGGTATTGGCAGAAGCATTGCGAAAAGAGTTTTTTCCGAATATGGAATTTACCAACCTTCCAGCATTTTATAACCACCCTGATTATATTAGGGTTTTAGCAAATTCTATTCAAAATTATCTAAAAGACAAAGAATGGGAGCACTTACTTTTTTCATACCACGGTATTCCAGAACGGCATATTCGAAAAACAGATATTACCAAATCCCATTGTAAAATCGACGGTCAATGTTGTCAAACACCCTCTTCCGCACATCAATTTTGTTACCGACATCAGTGCTATGAAACGACTCGAAAAGTAGTGGAGTATTTGGAACTCAAAGAGGGCACGTATTCTTCTTCGTTTCAGTCGCGATTGGCAGGAGATAAATGGCTTCAACCCTATACGGATACCACTGTTGAAGATTTTGCTAAAAACGGCACCAAAAACATGGCGATAGTGACCCCTGCTTTTGTTTCTGATTGTTTGGAAACATTGGAGGAAATTGGTATGGAGGCCGCTGAAGATTTTATGGAAAAAGGAGGAGAGCAATTTCATGTTGTTCCTTGTTTGAATTCAGATCACGAATGGGTAAAAGTATTGAGTCGTTGGATCGACGAATGGGCAATGCAACCCGTTTCTTAAAAAGTTGTTGTCATAATATTTGCATGAATGCGCCGTATTCAACTTTAAACGTGTATTTTTAAATTAAAATAAATTAAAAGCTTTGGAATATTATAATTATATAAAAGCCTTGCATTTGATTTTTGTAATTACGTGGTTTGCGGGGTTGTTCTATATTCCTCGATTGTTTATTTACCATATTGAGGCTTCTCAGAAACCAGCCCCTGAGAGTGCTATTTTAGTAGCTCAATTTAAAATAATGACCAAAAGATTGTGGTATATAATTTCGTGGCCCTCTGCAATATTGGCTACATTTTTTGCGGCTTGGCTTCTGTATTTAATGCCAGCCTGGTTGACACAACAATGGATGCTGATTAAATTAGTATTTGTAGGTCTTTTGTTCGCGTATCATTTCAAAACACATTTGATTTTTCGTGAAATGCAAAGCGATGTAATTCGTTATTCCTCTACTAAAATGAGAATTTGGAACGAAGGTTCTACGATCATTTTGTTTGCGGTAATTTTTTTAGTGATGTTACGCGATTCGTTTAGTTGGCTTTTTGGAGTGTTAGGGATTGTTGGACTGGGAATCCTTTTGATGTTAGGAATTCGACTTTACAAGCAAATCAGACGATAGATTTAAAGAGCCCTTTAACTTTTAGTATCTTTACATAAATCCTGTAGATGAAAACTCAATTTTCTCTTCGAACTCGAATTTTTGTGGCTATGATTTCGTTGATCTTAGTTGCCTCTATGCTCATTGCTGGCGTAACAATTTATCAATATCAAGAGCAGTCCAACGAATACCATCAACAGCGTTTGGAGCGCAAAGAAATTCAATTGCAAACCAGTATCGCTTATGTTCTTCAAAATACATTGTACTCACCCGACGAAGCCTATTTGGATTCTATTTTTAGAAATGAAATTTATCAAATTGCGGATGTTCAAAATGTTAATTTCAACATCTACAATTTGTCTGGAAATTTGGTGCTAAGCTCTATAGCCGATTTTAATTTAAAAAAGAGCGATCATACTATGAACAAGGAAGTTTTATCTGCGTTGATGAATAGTTCAGACAAGCGGTTTGTAGAGAAAATCATCAATGATGAAGGTCAATTCCGATCGTTATATACTTACATTGTTGATGCTAAATTTAAGCCTATTGGGATTTTAAACTTGCCTTATTTTGACGATGACTCTCTCAGCTCTATGGAACTAAGAGAGTTTTTAATTCGCCTTATTCAAGTGTATTTTATTATGTTTTTAGTAGCAATACTCTTGGCTTTTTTGGTATCCAAATACATCACAAAATCGCTGGGAAAAATCAGTTATAAAATGGCCCGTACAAGTCTGAATAAACGCAACGAAAAAATCAATGTTCCAGGATCGGGAAAAGAAATTTCGGCCCTTGTGAATGCCTACAACAATATGGTTGACAAACTTAAGGATAGTGCAGAAAAATTAGCAAAAAGCGAACGCGAACAGGCTTGGAGAGAAATGGCCAAACAGGTGGCTCACGAAATTAAAAATCCATTAACACCAATGCGTTTAACGGTGCAAAGTTTTCAAAAAAAATTCAACTCAAATCAACCCCCAGCCGTAAAAGAAATCGATGATTTTTCGAATACGCTCATTCAACAAATTGACACCATGACTTCCATTGCTTCTGCATTTTCCAATTTTGCTCAAATGCCTGCTCAACAATCCGAGCAATTGGACGTGGTAAAAATTACCAAATTAGCACTGGATATTTTCAATGAAAAACACATTCAATTTGAGTCTTCCGATACTGAAATTCGAGCTATTTTTGATCGCACACAGTTGATTCGGGTGATTACTAATTTGGTAAAAAATGCGCTACAAGCATGTGAAAATCTTCCCAACCCAATCATTACAGTTTCAGTACAAAAAAAGAAAGAAAACGTCATGATCGAGGTTATTGATAATGGAGTAGGGATTGAAGAAAAAAACACAGATAAAATTTTCGAACCCAAATTCACTACCAAAACAAGCGGTATGGGACTAGGGCTGGCCATGGTTAAAAACATTCTTCAAACCTATAACGGCACAATTACTTTAACTTCCACACCTAATAAGAAAACCACTTTTAGGGTTGTTTTTCCGGCAATATAATTCGTTATGAAATACAAAAACCTCCTAGTAACTGTCAAGCAAAAAATTGCTTTGGTAACCATCAACCGACCCAAAAAACTCAATGCACTTAATAAGCAAACATTGACAGAGCTTCATTGGGCTTTTGCTGCACTGCAAGACGACGACGCAGTTCGTGTTATTGTTTTGACAGGAAGCGGAGAAAAAGCATTTGTTGCGGGAGCTGATATTTCAGAATTTCACACCTTCGATTCGCAACAAGGGTATGATTTAGCCAAAGAAGGCCAAGAACTCGTTTTTGATTTTCTTGAGCAAAGCAAAAAACCTGTCATTGCTGCAATCAACGGATATGCGCTTGGAGGCGGTCTTGAATTGGCGATGTCGTGTCACATTCGAGTTGCATCCGATCATGCAAAGATGGGCCTTCCAGAGACCACCTTGGGGTTGATTCCTGGGTATGGAGGCACACAACGACTTCCGCAATTGGTAGGAAAAGGAATTGCTTATGAAATGATTTTAACCGCAGGAATGATTGACGCCAACCGAGCTTTGGAAGTAGGCTTGGTAAATCATGTTACTTCTTCCGATCAACTCCTTAATCTGTCGTTTTCGATTGCAGAAAAAGTAATTAAAAATTCACCCAATGCCATCTCCAAAGCAATTGCCGCAGTTCGTGCTGGATTTTCTCAAGGAGTTGACGGATACAAAGTAGAAATGGAAGCATTTTCTTCGTGTTTTGATTCCGATGACTTTATCACAGGCACCAAAGCATTTTTGAGTAAAAAGACTCCAAAATTTTAGGCAACAATACTCCCTTTTATTGTTTTTTCCACGGCTTCGATTACTTCATTTACTGCGATATCTTTTGTGGCAACGGGCGCATGAACTTTAAGTTGAATATGTGCGCATATCCCCATAGGAAAACTTCCGTATTGCATTGTTTTCCAGGAATGATTGATAGTTATTGGAAGCACAAGAGCATTGGGCATGTGTTTCAATAAAACTTTCAAACCACTGGGTCTAAAACTCTTCGCTCTTCCATTTTTACTTCGCGTTCCTTCAGGAAAAATAACAGCAGAATGCCCCTTTGAATAGGTAGCCACTGCAAAATTTCGAATGGCTTTAATAGATTGTATAGAATCTTTACGATCGATAAGAACCGATCCTCCATAACGCAGATTAAAGGAAACGCTTGGAATGCCTTTTCCGAGTTCCTTTTTGCTTATAAACTTGGGATGCAAGTCTCTTAGGAACCACAAAATGGGAGGAATATCAAAAGTGCTTTGATGATTGGCAACAATGATGTAGGGCCTGTTTTTTTCTAAAGAAGGTTTTTCAATAGAAACGCGAATTCCTAAAACAAGAAGCAATCGAATTAGAAAGAGGTTCAAAACGCTGACACAGCGATCCAATGAGTTGGGCGAAATTTTATATCCTACCCAAAGAATGGGATGAAAAAAACAAAGCACAAGCCCAAACAGGAAATAAAAGCAAAACGAGAGCGGGTATGCGACTATTTTTTTCATTAAAAAAACCCTCCATAAGAGGGTTGTCAATTAACAGTGTTCGTTGAAGGCATCTTTGAGGTTCTCTGCAATAAGCTCTGCAGGTCTTCCCTCGATGTGATGGCGTTCTAGCATATGAACCAACTCCCCATTTTTAAACAACGCCATACTAGGCGATGAAGGAGGAAATGGAACCATAAAGCCACGAGCGGCATCGGTTGCTTCTTTATCGACCCCAGCGAAAACAGTGATTAATCGGTTGGGTTTTTTGTCATTATCTAATGACATTTTTGCTCCGGGTCGGGCGTTGGCTGCAGCACAACCACAAACAGAATTTACCACGACCAACGCAGTTCCTTCGTTTTGTATTGCTGATTCAACATCCGCTGAAGTTACAATTTCTTCAAATCCAATGGAGGTAAGTTCTTCTCGCATTGGTTGTACAAGTTCTGGTGGATACATAATAAAACGTTTAATTTTGAACAGCAAAGATACTAAAGATTCAAAAATAAGCTTCGTTCTAAAGGAAAACATTTTTTAACTTAGCCTCCCTAAAAACAGACTCAAATGAAATGGATTGCGGCCATTATTGGATATTTCCTTTTTCGTATACCAGGAGCTGTCTTGGGATATTTTATGGGAAGTCTTTTTGAAGGGTTTCAAAATGGAAATCAAAGACGGGGTTTTGACACCTGGCAACGCTCCAAAATAACGCCTCAAGATTTCGAGCTGAAACTCTTAGCACTTGCTTCGCTAATTATTAAAGCCGATGGAAAAGTGCTACAACAAGAGTTGGACTTCGTGCGAAATTATTTTGTTTCGGCATATGGGAAAGAGCGAGCCAACGCGGTTTTTAAGGTATTTAACGAACAAATGGATAAAGAACAAATTTCTGCTACAGAAATCTGCAACTTTTTTGTTCAGTTTGCCCGTTACGAAATTCGGTTACAACTGCTTCATTTTCTGTTTGGGATTGCCAATGCAGACGGCAAGATTTCAGAACAAGAACTTCAAAAACTAAATACATTTTCCAATTATCTTCGAATTAGTATGCTGGACTTTAATAGCATCAAAGCCATGTTTGTTAAAGAAGTGGGGAGTGCCTATAAAATTTTAGAAGTAGATCGAAGTGCCCCCGATGAGACTATCAAAAAAGCGTATCGAAATTTAGCAAAAAAACACCACCCCGATAAAGTACAACATTTGGGAGAAGCCTATGTAAGAGGTGCTCAAGAAAAATTCCAACAAATTCAAAAAGCCTATGAACAAATTAAACGAGAACGTGGATTCTAGTGCTTTTTTTGTAAGTTTGACTGAAACACAAAAACGATGAATGAGTTTTTATTTTATTCCAAATTAGGATTGTACCATATTTTGGATTGGAACGCCCTAGATCATTTACTATTTTTGGTAGTGCTATGCTTGCCTTATGCATCCAAACAATGGAGGAATCTTATTTGGTTAATTACTGTATTTACCATTGGCCATAGTATTTCATTGGCGCTTTCTGTTTATGGTGTTGTTAGAGTTTCTTCATCTTGGATAGAATACTTGATTGTAGTCACTATAATGGTTACTGCTTTGTACAACATGCTCACGGCACGTCGAGCAGGCTCTGACCAAACGTTTATTGTTTCTGTTATTTCGGCTTTATTTTTTGGATTGATTCATGGACTTGGGTTTTCAAGTTATTTCAAACAAATCACCAGCTCTTTGTCTTCTAAGTTGCTTCCTTTGATTGAATTTGCTTTGGGAGTAGAGTTGGCTCAACTGATCATAGGGTTTGTTGTTTTTTTAATATCATTTATTATTGTTGGATTGTTTAAAGTGTCTCGTCGCGATTTTATTTTGATAGGCTCTGCAATTGTTTTTGGAGTAGTTTTACCTATGATTATTAACGCAACACTTTCCTAAGGATGGATGAAAAACAGCTCAAATACGATCGAGCGTATTTAAAAATGGCGCTAGAGTGGGCAAAACTTTCCTATTGTGAACGAAAAAAAGTAGGCGCCTTGATTGTAAAAGATCGTATGATTATTTCCGACGGATACAACGGAACGCCTTCTGGTTTTGAAAACGTATGTGAAGATGAAAATCATTATACCAAATGGTATGTTCTTCATGCTGAAGCGAATGCCATTATGAAAGTGGCAGCATCCACACAATCTTGTCAAGATGCAACATTGTATATTACGCTGTCTCCATGCAAAGAGTGTAGCAAATTAATCCATCAAGCAGGAATCCGGCGGGTTGTGTATCACAAAAAATACAAAGACGCAACGGGATTGGAGTTTTTATCCCAAGCTGGAATTGAATTGACACATCTTTCAGAATTGTAGTACCGTATTATTGTTTTGTTTTTTCTTTTATTTTTTTAGAAACTAATAAAATCCACAAAAGCAATATACTACACAAACTTGCCAAAATCCCAATTATAGCAATTTTACTTTGCCCTTCCAAAACGTCATTAAAATTTAATTGGGTAGCGTTAAAAATTAACAAAGAAACGCTCAAAATCAATAGTGTATAAATCAGTGTTTTCATCTAAAAAAAGTTACAATAGTTCTTGAATATTCCCGGCAAATAGCTTTACAGCAATAGCCAATAAAACGATGCCAAAAATCTTTCGAATAATTGCAATTCCTGAGGCTCCCAAAGCACTTTCGATTCGTTTGGAAGATTTTAGTACTGCATAAACAATAACAATATTGAATACAATAGCAATGATGATATTGATAAGTTCATATTCTGCACGGAGCGACAACAAAGAAGTAAGGGTTCCTGCTCCAGCAATCAGAGGAAAGGCAATAGGAACTACAGATGCTGATGCGGGACTTTCTTCTTTAAATAACGAAACCCCCAAAACCATTTCTAATGCTAAAAACAATATTACCAAGGCTCCTGCAACCGCAAAAGAATTTACATCTATACCAATCAATCCGAGAATTTCTTCGCCTATAAACAAAAAGGAAATCATAATGATGCAAGCTACCAAAGAGGCTTTGCCCGATTGAATATGGCCTACTTTTTTTCGCAAACTAATAATTATAGGTACACTCCCCACAATATCAATAACTGCAAAAAGAACCATTCCTGCTGTAAATATTTCTTTAAAATTCATCACAATCATTTCATTAAATAACCAAGCAAAGATAATTTAATTTTAATCAGTTGTTTTTTTTTACTCCTAAATTTTCAGTTCCGTTTTTACCATTTTAAATCCCTATTTTTGCGGGATGTTTCACTTAGGGAAAACCATTGTATCGGAGCAGATATTAGAACAAGAATTTGTTTGTAATCTGTCGGCTTGTAAAGGAGCTTGTTGCATAGAAGGTACTGCCGGCGCTCCTTTAGAGGAAGAAGAAACCGCTATACTGGAATCCCAACACAAAGCCATTCGCCCTTATCTTCGACCCGAAGGAATTGCCGCTATCGACGCTCAAGGCACTTTTATTAAAGGTGAAGATGGCGACTGGGAAACCCCACTTGTAAATGATAAGGAGTGTGCTTATGTCACTTACAATTCCAAAGGCGTTCTTTGTTGTGGGATTGAGCAAGCCTATAACGATAAAGCCATTGAATGGAAAAAACCCATTTCGTGTCATTTGTACCCTATTCGAGTTCAAAAATACTCAGAGTTCACGGCGGTAAATTATCATGCTTGGCAAATTTGTGACGATGCCTGCTCTTTGGGTGCGTCTCTGCAAGTTCCGTTGTATCAATTTGTTAAAGAAGCCTTGATTCGAAAATTTGGAAGCGACTGGTATGCCTCTTTAGAGGAAATTGCAAAACAATACCACGACAGCTAATTTTTTTGTCTGCTAACGTTTAGCTGATGTTTTCAGTGTCTATAGGAGTTACACGAAAAAAAATCAACATAAAAACCTGATAAACAAACAATTGCGAATTTCGCAAAAAAGAGAAGACGTAGGAAAAAACCGAGTAATTGTTAAAAACTAACTCCCTTTGTGGATAAGTACCCCTTTTATTTTTCCAAACATTTTGAAATCTTTGTAGAACTCCAAATGATTTTATTTACAACACTAATTTTTAAAACATAAAACATGTCTGCAATCGAACCCATCCTTCAAGAAAACAAGAATCGTTTTGTTATATTTCCAATTGAACATCACGATATTTGGGATTGGTACAAAAAAATGGAAGCAAGTTTTTGGACTGCAGAAGAAATTGACTTGCAACAAGATCTTAGCGATTGGAATGAAAAGCTGAATGAGGACGAAAAGTATTTCGTCAAACACATTCTTGCATTTTTTGCTGCATCTGATGGAATTGTCAATGAAAATCTAGCTGAGAACTTCGTGAACGAAGTTCAGTATTCAGAAGCTAAATTTTTCTACGGATTTCAAATCATGATGGAAAATATTCATTCGGAGACCTATTCTCTTTTGATCGACACATACGTAAAAGATGAGGCCGAAAAAAACGAATTGTTTCAGGCTATTGAAGTATTTCCAGCTATTAAAAAGAAAGCCGATTGGGCGCTAAAATGGATAGAATCGGATTCGTTTGCCGAACGACTTATTGCTTTTGCAGCCGTTGAAGGAATCTTTTTTTCTGGAGCTTTCTGTTCTATTTATTGGTTAAAAAAACGAGGACTTATGCCCGGACTTACGTTTTCTAACGAGTTGATTTCTAGAGATGAGGGCGTTCACTGTGATTTTGCAGTCCACCTTCATAACAACCACCTCGTTAACCGAGTTTCAAAAGAAAGAATTCGCGAAATTATTATAGATGCGCTTACTATTGAAAGAGAATTTGTTACTGAATCACTTCCTGTAAGTTTGATTGGTATGAATGCAAACCTAATGACCCAATATTTGGAGTTTGTTACTGACCGATTGTTGGTTGAACTCGAGTGTGAAAAAGAATACAATGCTACAAATCCTTTTGACTTTATGGATATGATCTCCTTGCAAGGAAAAACCAATTTCTTTGAAAAACGAGTATCGGAATATCAAAAAGCGGGTGTACTTAACAATGATACCCAGTCGGCTAAATTTAGTACCGACGCTGATTTTTAAACAATAACTAGACGCTTGTCGTCACCTAATTATAAAGCTTTTTTCTCAAATCAAACACACTTTTTGTTTGATAGGGCGAGAGGCTTCATTAACCAAAATAAAAACTAGAAATTCATGTATGTAGTAAAAAGAGACGGTCACAAAGAGCCAATGATGTTTGATAAAATAACGGCTCGAATTAAAAAGTTGTGTTATGGATTGAACGATTTAGTAGACCCAGTAAAGGTAGCTGTTCGTGTTATTGAAGGACTTTATGATGGAGTAACGACATCGGAATTGGACAATTTGGCGGCAGAAATTGCTGCAACTATGACCACTACGCATCCTGACTTTGCTCAATTAGCGGCTCGAATTTCGGTTTCCAATCTTCACAAAAACACTAAAAAATCATTCAGCGAAACGATGACGGATTTGCATCAATATGTCAATCCACGAACTGGAAAAGACGCTCCCTTGCTTTCTGATGAGGTCAAAAAAGTCATTGATGATAATGCCGAATTGTTAGACTCAACAATCATTTACAATCGTGATTTTAATTATGACTATTTTGGTTTTAAAACATTAGAAAGATCCTATTTACTCAAACTCAACGGTAACATTGTAGAGCGTCCCCAGCATATGTTGATGCGTGTTTCGATAGGAATTCACCTCAATGATGTTGATGCGGCTATTGAGACCTATCACATGATGTCTAAAAAATACTTTACCCACGCAACGCCAACCTTATTTAATTCGGGAACTCCAAAACCTCAAATGTCGTCATGCTTTCTGTTGACAATGAAAAGCGACAGCATTGATGGAATTTATGATACCCTAAAGCAAACGGCCAAAATTTCGCAATCAGCCGGAGGTATAGGGTTGTCTATTCATAATATCCGCGCTACAGGATCCTATATTTCTGGGACTAACGGAACTTCCAATGGAATTGTTCCGATGCTTCGAGTGTTTAATGACACGGCACGATATGTAGATCAAGGAGGAGGAAAACGCAAAGGGTCATTTGCAATTTATATGGAGCCTTGGCACGCTGATATCTTCGACTTTTTAGAGCTTAAAAAGAATCATGGAAAAGAAGAAATGCGGGCAAGAGATTTGTTTTACGCCATGTGGATTTCGGATTTGTTTATGAAACGTGTTGAAGAAGATGACAAGTGGACTTTAATGTGCCCCAACGAATGCCCAGGGTTGTATGATTGTCATGGTGAAGCATTCGAAAAAATGTACACAAATTATGAGAAAGAAGGCCGTGGAAGAAAGACCATAAAGGCACGTGAACTTTGGGATAAAATACTAGAATCTCAAATTGAAACAGGAACTCCTTACATGTTATACAAGGACGCAGCGAATCGAAAATCAAACCAACAAAATTTAGGAACCATTCGCTCCTCCAATTTGTGTACAGAAATCCTAGAATATACTTCCGAGGATGAAGTAGCAGTTTGTAATTTGGCTTCTATTGCATTGCCTATGTTTATTAAAGATAATGCTTTTGATCACCAGCAATTGTTTAAGGTTACCAAACAAGTAACCAAAAACCTGAATCGAGTTATTGATCGAAATTATTATCCAGTTAAAGAAGCGGAAAATTCCAATTTCAGACACCGCCCAGTAGGTTTGGGTGTGCAAGGACTTGCAGATGCTTTTATCAAACTTCGTTTGCCTTTTACTTCAGATGAAGCCAAAAAACTGAACCAAGAAATATTTGAAACCCTTTATTTTGCCGCTGTAACTGCTTCTGTTGAAGAGGCCAAAGCAGACGGACCCTATGAGACATTCAAAGGTTCTCCTATGTCAAAAGGAGAATTTCAACACAATATGTGGGGAATTAAGGACGAAGAATTGAGCGGTCGTTGGGACTGGGCTAAGTTGAGAAAATCGGTCCTTAAGCATGGAGTCAGAAACTCCTTGTTAGTGGCACCGATGCCTACGGCTTCTACCTCACAAATTCTAGGAAATAATGAATGCTTTGAACCCTATACTTCCAATATTTATACACGGAGAGTGTTATCAGGAGAGTTTATTGTAGTAAACAAGCACTTGTTGGAAGACCTTGTTAATTTAGGGCTTTGGAACGAAGATGTGAAACAAGAATTGATGCGTGCCAATGGATCCGTTCAAGGAATAGAATCTATCCCTGACGATATCAAGGAATTGTACAAAACAGTTTGGGAACTGAGTATGAAAGACATTATTGATATGTCTCGTCATAGAGGATATTTTATCGATCAGTCACAATCTTTGAATTTGTTTATGGAGGGAGCTACCATGGCAAAATTGACTTCAATGCATTTTTATGCATGGAAATCAGGTCTTAAAACCGGAATGTATTATTTGAGAACCAAGTCGGCTGTGGATGCGATTAAATTTACCTTGACTCAAAAGAAAAAGGAAATTCAGCAGCCCAGTCCAACTGTTGGGAAAGTGCAGCCTGCAGGGATTCCTGTGGAGCCCTTAACACCCAATGAGCTGAAGGAAATGCTTGCCAAATCGCGTGAAAGCGAAGACGATGATTGCTTGATGTGTGGTTCATAATTCTTTATCAGTAATGAACAAAAAATGCGATTCAAACGAATCGCATTTTTTGTTGGTAGGCATTTTACCGTATTAATCTTCTTTAATCGTTGCTGGTTCAATAGAGGCATCGTATTCCTTATGATACAACTCCGAAAAGGACATCATTGTGTTGATTAAATCTTTTGATTCTAGTAACAATGAAAAGTATAGCGTTGTGTTTTTAGGACTTGACTCATCCGATCTGGTTCGGGTTATTTGCGCTTCTATTTTTGATGAAATAGCATCAAACAATGATTGTTTCTTAGACAAGACACCCACAATTCTAGAAAATTCATTTTGACTGAATATGTCCCTGATCTCGTTCAATAACGAATTCAATTCATTATCAATTTCCTTTAATTCATGAATTTGATTGTATTTTAATTTTTTGTGGTTGTTGTTGACGTGCTTGAAGCTAACTTTGGAAATGTATTCCAAAGATTGAGTAATATCTTGCAAATCGCCCAAAAGACTAATGTAAAAGTTACTTGCCCCTAAACTGGATTCGTCCAGATTTTTTATAAAGTAAAAGATATGATCGCGCAAGTCGTTTACCTCTTCGGAAAGCTTAACAATTTGTCGTTTGTTTTTCTTTAACAAATTCAAATCTTGTTTTGCAAGTCCTTCGATTGCATTCGAATAAATTCGTTGACCACGCTTCACAACGTTAGCAACGTTTTTGGTACTCTCTTGAATGACTCCTTGGATAGAGCTGCTTTCAGCATTTCTCAATTCTTCCTCATCAACTTGCCCGTTTTTCTTCTTTCCAGACATTGAGCTTTTGACAAGTATAATCAATGCTACAAAGAGCAATACAGCAATCATCAACTCACTTATATTGATTAAATAAGCAATGGTAGCGGCTGCAGTAAAAGCAATAATTGCAGTAAAGAACCATCCAGCAATAACATTGAGTACACCTGCTACACGATATACAGCACTTTCGGTTCCCCAAGCTTTATCAGCCAATGAAGTACCCATAGCAACCATAAAGGTGACATAGGTAGTTGACAAGGGAAGCTTGTAGGAAGTAGCAATAGAAATCAACACACTTGCAACCATAAGGTTAACGGCAGCTCTTACCATGTCAAAGGCAGGCTTATCGGCTTCAGCTACGGCTGTATTTTTTTGAACTTTGATGGGTTCAAATTGTTTCTCGATTTTTTGGAGCACTTTATTAGGAATCAATGTATTTGTGTATTCAGAAGCTTTTATACCAACTCTTACAAACATTCGAGACAAGAAATTAGGCTCAAAACGCTCTTTGGTATCGCCTTGACTTGACAGGTCAATGGAGGTTTTAACGACTCTTTTTGCTTTGGAAGAAAACCAAAGTGTAACCACCATAATCATTCCAGCAAAAAACAATAGGAGACTGGGAGTGGGAACTTTGGAAGCCAATACACCCATGCTAAATTCATTGGCAGCAAGTCCTGAATCAATCCAAGCACCGTACGATTGCCATGCAGCAATAGGAACTCCGATAAAATTAACCAAATCATTACCAGCAAATGCCAATGCCAAAGCAAAAGTCCCTACTAAAATGATTAGTTTATAAATATTGATTTTAAAAACTTGAACTAACAAATAGGACAATAAAGACCAAAAAACAGAGGCAACAGCTACAATTGCCAAAACATAATTTTCCATAAAATCCTTAATAGTGCTTTCTCCAATGATGTCAAAACTCACTTTGGCATAAGGTGTTCCTTTGATTCCTTTCATCAAAATAAAGTAGGTAATTGCCGTCAAAGCAATTCCTCCAAAAACCGCACCTACCCATTTTGATTTTTTTTCAAAATCGTAAGAAAGCAACAATCTGGAAACCCATTGTACGGCAGCACCTACAGAAAATGCTACGACAACAGACAGTAGAATTCCAAAAATGATTTGAGTTGCTTTTGAGGTATTGATGTAATTAACGATTTCAGAAAAATCACCACCCGCTACACCAATTTTAATTAAAGCCATGGCAACTGCAGCTCCTAACAATTCAAAAACAATGGATACAGTAGTAGAGGTTGGCATTCCAACAGAGTTGAAATAATCCAATAAAAGAATATCTGTAATCATCACGGCCATAAATATGATCATGATTTCGTTGAACATAAATTCTCCCGGATTGAAAATTCCTTTCCGAGCCACTTCCATCATACCGCTCGAAAAAACGGCTCCAACCGCGATTCCTAAACTAGCAACAATCATTAAATTTTTAAACGATACAGCTTTCGAGCCAATCGCAGAATTAAGGAAGTTTACAGCGTCGTTGCTAACTCCCACAACAAGGTCTGCAATAGCAAGAACTGCTAAAGCGACAATCATTAATAAATAAATAGTATCCATAAATATAATTTTGTCTGTTACAATAATTTTAATCTAGACGTCTTTGTAAATGTCTGTATAAGTGAATTTTGTTATGTTACTTAAACGTTAAGGTTTATAGATGAATATCCACTTGGAATCGAACTCCTGCTGTATTCGTTTTTCCAATGATATCGATATAGCTTGCATCTGCTTGTATTTTTAGCTTGTGGCCTACAACATACCGTGAAATTCCAATCGTATATTCATTTCTTTCTTCCACCTTTGCAACTCCATCTAAAGAAACGTTTGTAAAACGCCCTGCAATTTCCCAGTTGCTTTTAAATAGGTATCCTGCTGACAAATTCAATCCATCTCCAACTCTTACATTCGTTTCATCATTGGCAGTTCTTTTTGCATACTCTCCCATAAAAGAAAAACCATTGTACTTATACATAGCATCTATAAAAGTCGTTTTCACATCCGTTGCACTGGCTCCAGTTGACAACCACTTTCCATCTTCGTCTAAGTCAATAAAATAATCACCTTGGTTTCCTCTTTTTCTTACAGCATCTTCAATATAGCTATAGCCTGCACTCAACATTAATTTTGGAGATTTTTCTCTTTTCAAATCCCCACCCGAGTAGTCTCCTTTGCTTTCAAACAATCCAAGCGGAAGGAGTTCCAAACGTCCTGTGTACTGATGCCCTCCTTTATTGGCAACCGTAATATTTCTTGCCTCTCCCTGAGAAATGGCTAGTTTTTCACGAACTACAAATGTTTTCGTCAAATTGAAATGGTGCCTTAACTGCAAACCAAACTCACGGTCGATGGTAAATTCTTTATTAAGCCTTGAGCGATCTACAAGTTGTAAATTCCCTGAAGAAATTACCCGCTCTATATTTCCAGGTAATTTGGTTTGTCCATACCACAACTCAAAATTTCCTGCAAAATTCCACATTACTACGGCATCCAAAATCAAGCGGTTGGCATTTTTTGAAGTAATATCTCCTCCACTCAAATCGTTGTTTGATAACCCTAGCTCCAGTTTGTATTTTAGCTTTGGCGTGTATGCAAATCCATCAAATTTCAAACGAGACCTTCTTAACAATGCGGATGAACTCATATTTCTTAGTCCATTTTCGTTTTCAAAATTAAAGGTGCTTAGCATCTGCATTCTTGCAGCCATTTTAATACTCCAAGTACTGTCTTTGCCTACAAAGTTGAAAATTCCTTTACCGAATTTTCCTTTAGAGATATAATTGTTTTCTGTTTGAGCATTTGCAAAAGAAATAGCAAACAATACAACTGCAAATATGAGTCGTTTTTTTATTATCATTGATGTTAGTTTTAGTCGCGGTAAATATCTAACACCAATGTTAACTTAACATTAAATCAAAGTTAAAAAACTGCCTTGGCCAGAGGCAGTTAAAAAGATCAAATTCAAATAAAGTTGACTAAAACTAATTGTCCAATGATCTAAAAATGTAATTACAACCAAAAATAATTATATGATATTATTAAAAAGTTTATTCAACATTATGATAATATTAATTTTCTATAATTGAATTTGATACCCCACCGAAAACGTTCTTCCTAGTTCTCTAAGTGTGAAGATTTTGTTGTCAGCCTTAAAAGACTCATATTGACTTTCTCTTTTGGAATCTAACACATTACTAATTTGTAGTGTAATTGCGTGCTTTTTGTCTTTTCCAAAATTCTTTGAAAAATTAAAATTCAAACTGTGAAAAGGGAGCGTATATACATCCGGAACAACCCCAGTTCCTACTATTTCCAATGTTTTTCCTTGAACATTATAATAGAGCCCTGAAAGAATTCCATTGTCTTCATTATTATAAGTCAGTCCAGCGTTTATTAGTAAAGGAGACTGTCCTTGCAATGTTCTTGATTTTTCTATAGTCTCGCCTTCCCTCAACCCCAATAAACGCAAATTATACTCGCTCTCGCTAAAATCTTGTTTGGACTTAATAATGGAAGTATTTAGATTTACATTCCAGTTATCGGCTCCCATAAAGTCTAAATTTTTTCGAACTTCCAATTCAACTCCAAATACCTCGGCATTTCCTAAGTTTTTGGGTTGAAAATTATCAGCAGCAGCTTCGGAATAGGTCAATTCAATAGGATCTTTAAACGATTTATAAAACCCGCTTATCGCAAAAAAGGATGCATTTTCGCCAAAAATTTCGTAACGCAAATCCAAATTGTCAATATAAGTAGGCTCTAAATTGATATTTCCTAAAAAAGTTCGGTTCGAAAGTGGGTCAAATATTTCAGCAATAGAAACTTCCTTAAAAGAAGGCCTTGCAGTAGTTTTTGAATACGACAAGCGAATGTTTTTTTCATCGGTTAGCGCATAAATAAAGTTTGCCGAAGGAAACAAATCAATTTTATCGATTACTTTAGCATTGATTAGCGCTATTTTTCCTGAACTATTTACACCAGTGTAGAATACATCAAATTTTTCAACACGAAGACCCAACACGGTTCGAAGAGATTCAGACACCTTAAATTCGGACGAAAAATAGCCAGCAAAAGTAATTTGCTTTGCACTAAAAGACGTTCCTTGTTCAGCCACCGTAGATAATAAATCTATATAATTTCCTTCTGGGTTCTCTAAAGACCAAATATTATCAGCTGCCAAAATTTGATTAGAGTCTCCTTCCGAAATTCCTTTGAAACCACTAATAGCGATCTCGTATTTATAAATGTCAAAATCACGCTCTTTAAAAGAAGCATAACCTCCGGTTTTCAGCCGAGCATCTCTTCCAAACAATGTGAGTTTTTTAGTTACGTCCAATTTACCAACTACGTTGACTTCTTGTAAATCTCTCCAAATACGAGTGGGGCGAAGGTTTTGGGGAATACTAAAGCCTCCTTCATCGTTGATTCTAAAAGCGGTTGTTCTTACATCTTTGTCTTGAATTGACGAACGAGTAGGCGAAAGCTTCCAGGCCACTTTCCAAGAACCATCTAAAATAGAATGATCTCCAGAGAGAAGCACATTGGATATAGATCGCTCAACATATTCTAAATTATCTTTTAAATAGTTCTCAAAATCTGAAAATCTTAGCGATTGGTTAAAAACCCCTGAAGTCGACTGTCCATTTTGAATGTGCAGTAAGTTGAGTTTGTATTTGGAGGTATTGGTCTTAAATGAGACACCCGTCATACCACTCAATATAACGTTATCGGTTGATAAATCTCCTATTTGAGTTCGATTGACTTCTATATCATACACACTTTTGTTTGAGCTTCTTCGATAGGTATTATCTTCGGCATTTTTATAAAAAGTACTGTTGTTTTTATAAGAAAGCGATCCAAAAAAACCTAGTTTGTTTCCACTTTCTCCAATATTGAATTGATTTCCACCAGAAATCGAAAGACTTAGGTTGGGTCCTTTCGACTTTCGCTCAGCAGCCAATGTAGGAGTAAATTTTTTGGTTACTTCTGTTAGAATGGGATTGTTAATTATTTCTATGGGGGAGTAGTTCGCATTGAGATTTGTAGGCAGCGATCGCGTTCCATCATCAAATCCTAAAAAATCGGTTTTTCCACCTTCATAATCCAAAGCATCACTATTAAAATGCATATTTGGATTTGCAGAAGTACCAATCGATACACTCCACTCTTTTTGAGTGGGGAATTCCTTGGTAATTACATTAACAATTCCACCGGTAAAATCGGCTGGCATGTCGGCTGTGGCAGATTTAATAACCAGTACATTATCCAATATATTGGTTGGGAATAAGTCCATTTGAATGGTATTGCGATCGGGATCCAATCCGGGGATATCAATGCCGTTCAAAATTGACTTGGTATAGCGATCGCCCAAACCTCGAACATATACATACTTACCTCCTTGAACCGAAACTCCAGGAACGTTTTTTACGGCCGATGCGATATCACTTGCGCCCGTTTTTTTAAAGCTTTGCGAAGACAAACCGTCCAGTAAACTCACCGATTTCTTTTGAAAGGTTAAAACGGCTTGCTCTGTATTTTGCCTAGCACTAACAGTAACAACTACTTCATCCAAGCCCTGCGAAAGTTCTTCCAGAGTAACATTCAATACATTTACCTGATCAACTTGGACTATTACATCAGAAATTTCAACGGTTTTGTATCCTAAAAACGAAAAAATCAGCGTGTATTCTCCCTCTTCTAAAACCAATTCGTAACTCCCATCAAAATCACTCGAAGTTCCTTTTTGAAGATCTTTAACAATGACATTAGCAAAAGGAACTGGATCTTGAAACCCTTGATCAATTATGGTTCCAGACACAATCCCTGTTTGGGAATTTCCAAAGAAACTCAATCCAAGAACAAGACATATAGTAGCAGTAATTTTGAACACTTTCATTAGAGAAATATTTTTTGCAAATATCCCAATTCAATCCCCCCAGTATGTTACTAAAAAGTTATGCATTGGTTAAAAAAAAAATCCAACCTAAAGGTTGGATTTTTAAATTTTATGAAAAGTGATGCCCTAATAAGCTCCTTTTTCTTTAGCGTATGTCCAAGCAAAATCAGCGGCATTAGCACCAACAGTCCCTGTTGTTACTAAAGTTGCAAAGTCTCCAAAGTTTGAAACAGTTACTGTTTCTGCTTTGTTTTGAAAAATATCTGCAACAGTTACTCCTGCTGGAGCGATAATTTCCCAGCTGGCAAAATTCAATTTTCCACTATTGAAGTTGGTTGCAACACCGTCATTGTCTAATTCAACATCTTTCCCTGATTGGAAACCATAAGCAAAAATATTTTCAGAAGCTCCCATAGCATTGCTTCGGTAATCAGCGTATTCTCCATCTGCGGCAACTTCGCTTCCAATTAAGGTAACATTTTTGAGAATAAATGAACCTTCGGCAGCTCCTTCAGGACCGTCAATTTCAAGACCATGATCAGAAACGTTTCCAGCAATTACCATTGCGTTATCAATAGTACCTGAATAGGCTTGGTCGATATCCAAACCGTCATCTCCTTGACCCCAAACCAACAAGTTTGAAGCGTCTACAGTTCCTCCAAAAAATTCAATTCCGTCATCTACGTTTCCGACAACTTCAATGTTTTCAATTACAGTTCCTGAACCAACACCTCCTAATGTTAGGCCGTTGATTTCATTTCCATCTCCAATCAATGCACCACCGTGACGTATAGAGATATATTTTACAATACCCGAATTGTCAGTGGCATCATCTCCACCATAAAGACCGTTGGTATCGGTTACTGGAATTCCTTCTATTTGAACTTGAGTAACGTCATTTTCGAATGAGCAAGGAGCATATCCTAATATAAGAAGTCCACCCCACAAACCACGATTGTTTTCGTTTAGGTTAGTTCCAAATTTTTGACCAACTTCAATATCATCCGCTACTGAAGTCATAACAATAGGATTGCTAGCAGTTCCTTGAGCATCAATCTTTGCTCCTCTTGCAATAATTAAAGTAGATGCATTAGTTCCTGTACCTCCTTGAGCCTTAATTATAGTTCCCGCTGGGATAGTCAATGTAGTTCCAGAAGTAAAAGTAACTCTTCCTTTAAGAGTCCAAATGTTGTCAGCTGATAGCGTTTTGCTGTCTGAATAAGTACCACTCAACGTGTAAGAAGATGAATCATTATTTTCTTCACCAATAACAACACTATCGTCACCTCCACAAGAAGTGATTAATAAAGTGATCAACAACAAAGAATAATTTTTAAATAGTTTTTTCATTTTTTTATAGATTTGTTTATTTAACACCGCAAAAGAACGCCTCCAATTTAAACGGTACGTTAAGGGTTGTTT
>JAURCF010000058.1 GCA_030828565.1 Flavobacteriaceae bacterium | reverse complement strand
TCGCTTACTGATTTGATCCTTCAAAAATTGCTACGTGTTAAACAAATTGAAAACAACGAAGGAAAAACCTTAGTCAGTGAAGGGATTGACGCTAATTACCAAGACATGATTAATTATGCGGTATTTGCGCTTATTCATTTACAAAAAAACCAATAAAAATGTCACTATCCGCTGTCTTAACGCAATTTGCTCGGATTTTTGTTGGAGTTCTTTTTATTTTCAGTGGACTCATTAAACTCAACGATCCGTTGGGATTTTCCTACAAACTTCAAGAGTACGCTGACCCTCAAATTCTCAACATAGAATTTATAATTCCACACGCACTTTTTTTAGCGATTGTTTTGGTGATTGTTGAAGTCGTTTTGGGTGTCGCTTTGCTTTTAGGATATCAAACAAGAGCCGTACTGTGGAGTTTGTTGGCGATGATTGTTTTGTTTACGTTTCTAACGTTTTATTCAGCATACTTTAACAAGGTAACCGATTGCGGTTGTTTTGGAGATGCCATTCCGCTTACCCCTTGGCAATCGTTCACCAAAGATATTATCTTGCTTCTTTTGATTCTCTTTTTGATTCAAAAAAAGCGTTGGATTACGCCTCTTTTTTCTCAAAAATTGCTTGTAACTGTTTTAGCAGTTGTTCTATTGGGGTCTGCATATTTTGGTGTTCACGTCTTGAACCATCTGCCATCGTGGGATTTTCGTGCATACAAAGTAGGGACTAACATTCCGCAAGCAATGAGCTATCCCGAAGATGCCCCTCCACCCGTAGTGGAATATCAATGGCTGTTTGATCAGGAAGGGAAAGAAGTAGTCGTAAAAACCATGGGTAAATATCCCGACGTAGCAGGCTCGTTGCTTTCGGTTGAAACCAAAACCCTTTCTGAAGGATACGAACCGCCCATACACGATTTTAGTTTGGAGCTTGACGGTCAAGATTTTACGCAAGAACTCTTATCAAAAGAAAAACTGGTACTAATTGTTGCCTATAATATTACAAAATTTGAAATGGAGAGTATGGATTCCCTCCAAAAATTGGTGGAAGAAGCTCAATCCAATGGATATGTTGTTGCAGGAGTAACAGCTTCAGGTCCCGATGCTGTAGTAGAATTTGAATCGACTTTGAACCTTTCATTTTATTTTTGTGACGAAACAGCTCTTAAAACAATCATTCGCTCCAATCCCGGAATTGTTGTGATTCAAAACGGTGTTATTCAACAAAAATTACATTGGAACGATATGAACATATTCAAGCAATAAAAAGTTTGGAATGGTTCAAAGCACAACTGCAAAACCAATCATCCTCTAAAGTATGATTTATCTTCTGAAAAAAACGAGCTATGTATTGTTCACATTGTGGGGTGTGATTTCGGTTGTATTTTTCTTGTTTACTGTTTTACCGGGAGACCCAGCTCAAATGATGTTGGATCAAAATGAAAATTCGGAGCAGTTGGCGGCCATTAAAGCTAAATACGGATTTGATCGCCCAATATTCCATCAATATGCCTATTATGTCAATGATCTATCGCCGATTTCGATTCACTCTCAAAACGAACAAGACTTTACTTTTTTAACGCCTCAAAAATACCGTGCTTTCAATCTTTTTTCATTAGGAGGCTATCATTGGGTAATTAAACAACCCTACATGAGAGTTTCTTATCAAAAAAATGGGGTAAAGGTATCTGAAATTATTGCCAATACACTTCCCAATACCATTGTACTCGCCCTGAGTTCTATTTTTATTGCCTTGCTGATTGGAATAGGATTGGGCGTAGTGTCCGCCCTAAATAAAGATGGATGGTTTGATCGAATCATTCAACTAGTGAGCACCATGGGAATGAGCGTTCCTTCTTTCTTTAGTGCCATTCTGTTCTCGTGGATTTTTGGATTTGTACTAAAAGAATACACCCATTTGAATATGACAGGAAGTCTCTATGAACTCGATGATTTTGGCGAACGTTTTCAAGTTCAATGGCGCAATTTGATTCTTCCTTCGGTAGTTTTAGGGATTCGCCCTATTTCTGTAGTTACCCAATTGATGCGAAATTCGTTATTAGATGTATTACAATTGGACTATATACGAACAGCGTATTCCAAAGGTTTATCGAAGACACAGGTGGTGCTAAAACACGCTCTAAAAAACGCCCTAAACCCCGTAATAACTGCTGTTTCAGGTTGGTTTTCAAGCCTATTGGCCGGAGCCGTTTTTGTAGAATATATCTTTGGATGGAACGGACTTGGAAAAGAAATTGTTGGGGCGCTTAACACCCTAGACGTTCCTGTTTTAATGGGTTCTGTGTTAGTTATTGCCACTCTTTTCATTTTGATTAATATCTTTGTCGACTTATTATACGGATGGCTCGATCCAAAAGTTCGAGTAAATTAACATTATAAATCACTTTTAAAAAAAAGCATGAGAAAAAAAATTGTTGCTGGAAACTGGAAAATGAATAAAACTGCCTCGGAAACGACGGAGCTAATAGACGCCCTTAAAAATCAACTAAATCCTTCGGATGTTGAGGTCATGATTGCACCTACATTTGTAAACCTTCAAGCTGCTGTAAAGCAAACCAGTGATTCGCACATTGAAGTAATTGCACAAAATATGCATCAAGCTCAAAGCGGAGCATATACAGGAGAAATCGCTGCTGATATGCTCAAAGATATTGGCGTTCAAACGGTCATTATTGGCCATTCAGAACGCAGAGCTTATTTTGGAGAAACAGATGCTATTCTTGCAGAAAAAACAAAAGCTGCTTTAGACAATGGACTTCGAGTTGTGTTTTGCTTTGGAGAAGAACTTGCAGACCGTCAGTCTGAAAAGCATTTTGAATTGGTTGCTTCACAACTTAAAAACGCTCTTTTTGCACTACCTTCTTCGGATTGGAACAATATTGTGTTGGCATACGAACCTGTATGGGCAATAGGAACTGGAGAAACGGCATCGCCTGAACAAGCTCAGGAAATGCACGCTTTTATTCGAACAACTTTGGCCGCAGCATACGACGACGCTTTGGCTCAAGAAGTTTCTATCTTGTACGGTGGAAGTGTAAAACCAGCCAATGCAGAGGAAATTTTTGGTAAAGCCGATGTTGATGGTGGATTGATTGGTGGAGCTGCCCTCAATGCAGCCGATTTTAATGCGATTGTTGTAGCCAAAAAATAAATGTCAAAACCTTATATACAGTGCAGTTTTTCGGTGTCTTCTTCTCAAGATGACGCCGATATTCTCATAGCTGAATTAGGCGCGGTTGGGTTTGAAAGTTTTGAGGAAACTCAAAACGGCATTTATGCATACATAACCAAAGACGATTGGAATCAATCGCTTTTAAAGGAGGTAACCTCTCTACAAAAAGAGGGCTTGTCACTATCATCTGTTAATGAAATAGCACCTGAAAATTGGAACGAAACTTGGGAATCCAATTTTCAAGCAATTGTAGTGGATGATATATGTACGGTTCGTGCTCCTTTTCACCAGCCTGCTTCAACGAAAATTGATATAGTGATTGAACCCAAAATGAGTTTTGGGACAGGCCATCATGAAACAACCCATATGATGATCCAATTTGTTTTGAAAGAAAATTTTTCTCAAAAAACAGTTTTGGACATGGGAAGCGGAACAGGAGTACTGGCTATTTTGGCTGAAATACAAGGTGCTAGTCAACTGGAAGCAATCGATATTGATGCTTGGTGCTTTGAAAACGCAACAGAAAATATTCAGCGAAATCGCTGTAAAAACATTACTCCTTTACTTGGTGACGCTGCTTTAATAATAAATAAAAAATACGACATTATTTTAGCGAATATCAACCGTAATATTTTGTTGCAAGACATTCCAACATATTCCAATGCGCTGCATGCATCAGGAGTTTTGATTCTTAGCGGTTTTTATAAAGAAGATTTACCATTGATTATTGAGAAGTGCTCAGAAAACAAACTTACTTTTGATTCTCATCTTCAAAAAGGGAATTGGATTGGAGCAAAATTTGTATTTTAGTTGCATCTTAACCATCAAACTACAAAGCGCTATGTTTTTCAATAATTATTTTATGAAATATTCTGCTTTTCCAGACAATGCGAATCCGGAAGAAGATGTTTCTGAAGAACTTCTCCTCGAAACGGATTCAGAATTTGAACATGAAATCATTCTCTACAACGATGAGGTGAACACCTTCGAGCATGTTATTCAAACCCTTATTGTGGTTTGTGGGCATACGCCAGAACAAGCGGAACAATGTTCTCTGATCGTTCATTATAAAGGAAAATGCGGCGTCAAATCTGGTTCTTATGATGAACTTGAGCCGATGTGTCTCAAACTACTAGCTGCAGGATTGAGCGCTGAAATTGTGTAGCCCTTTTAAAGCAATAATTCGATACCTTTGTCCTATGAACATTTTCAAAAAAATCCTACTCGGAATTGCATTCATAAGTGTTGCAAGCTTGAAGGCTCAAAAAACAACTATTATGTCACAAACCATTCATCAGTTTACCGTTACCGACCTTTCAGGGAATTCCTTTGACATGGCATCTCTTAAGGGTAAAAAAGTAATGATTGTTAATACAGCTTCAAAATGCGGATTGACGCCCCAATACAAAAACCTTCAGAGCCTTTACGAGCAATATAGCTGCGAGGATTTTGAAATTATTGGATTTCCCGCTAACAATTTTTTGTGGCAAGAACCCGGTTCGGACGAAGAAATCGAAGCTTTTTGCGAGAAAAACTATGGAGTTACTTTTCCAATGATGAGTAAAGTATCTGTCAAAGGCAAAAACATGCATCCGGTGTATGCTTTTTTGACCCAAAAAAACCAAAACGGTGTGACGGATTCCAAAGTAAAATGGAATTTTCAAAAATACCTCATAGACGAAGATGGGTTTTTGGTTCGAGTAGTGGGGCCTAGAGTGCTTCCGGACGACCCAAGCATCATTGAATGGATCAAATCGTAATTCATTCCTATTTCTTTATTAAAACTTTCAAAGGCGTTAGTTAATAATCGCTTTGATTTTATCAAATGTTATGGATGTATAATCAGACACTAATTGATCGGCACGACTGTAGTCTTGATCTTTCGAATGTTCGCTTTTGTAGGCAATACAATAAATATTGGCATCCTTAGCCGCAATGATTCCATTGGTTGAATCTTCAATTACAATACATTCCGATGGCAGATACCCTGCAGCCTTTGCTGCTTTTGTAAAAACTTCTGGATGCGGTTTGGACGCTTTAAGATCAGCACCACTTAGCTTGTCTTTGAAATAGGGATTCAGATGAAATCGCTCCATCACATTGTTAATGGTAAACATGGACGCAGAAGATGCGACAACCAATGTAAGGCCGTTTTTGTAATAATCTTTAATCAAATCTTCAACACCCTCCAGAAGTTCCAAAGTTTCGTCTTCAAAAAACAAGCGTGTAAAATTTGACCGTTTGATTTGCACCAAAGTTTCAGGCGATTGTTTTACCCGAAAGTGTGTGCATAGAAAACGGCAAATCTCTTTGGTAGACTGCCCTGTAAATCCTCGATACATAGCGGTGGAAACATCCATTCCAACTTCGTCAAACATCATTTGAAAGGCTTTCTGATGGAGCGGTTCGGTGTCTACAATGACTCCATCCATATCAAAAAGTACGGCTTTTAACATGCTGTTATTTGTTTTTACAAAGGTAATTATTCGACAGCTCCAAGAGTAGTTTTGTGTTATTTTTTCTGGAATGGTATTCTTTTAATACTTTTATAGTCTAAATTAAATCAATGAAATTAGATATTTTAGCCTTTGGCGCGCACCCAGACGATGTTGAGTTGGGTTGTGGAGCTCTTATTGCCAAAGAAATTTCTTTAGGGAAAAAAGTGGGTATCGTAGATCTTACTCGGGGTGAATTGGGAACACGAGGAAGTGCTGAAATTCGAGATCAGGAAGCTGCTGAAGCTGCTAAAATATTGGGTGTTTCTGTTCGTAAAAACTTAGGCTTTAGAGATGGTTTTTTTAAAAACGACGAAGAACATCAGCTGCAGATCATCGAATGCATTCGTTTTTTTCAGCCCGATATAGTGTTGTGTAACGCTCAATCAGATCGACACATTGATCACGGTCGTGGTGCTTCATTGGTATCAGATGCGTGTTTTTTGAGTGGATTGGTAAAAGTTAAAACAGGCACACAAGATGCCTGGCGGCCCAAAAATGTATTTCATTATATGCAATGGAACAATGATGCTCCCGATTTTGTGGTAGATGTTTCGGGTTTTATGGAGCCAAAAAAGAAAGCCATTTTGGCGTATGGATCTCAGTTTTTTGACCCTAAAAGTACAGAGCCGACCACTCCCATTTCGACTCAAGGCTTTTTAGACAATGTATTTCATCGCGCTTCGGACTTGGGGCGGCTGATTGGAGTGGCTCACGCAGAAGGTTTCACGTCTCAAAAAATGATTGGTGTCCATCGTTTGGATTTGATGATTTAAAAAATCGCTAAAGTTTCTTTTTTTTCTTTGCAACAATTACGAAATCCATTACATTTGCATTCGCTAAAACGGTGGTTGTAGCTCAGTTGGTTAGAGCATTGGTTTGTGGTACCAAGGGTCGCGGGTTCGAATCCCGTCTTCCACCCAAAAAAAAGCCTTCTCATTGAGAAGGCTTTTTTTGTTTGTATGATTATTGGCGATTAGTCCAATACAACGCGTTGATTGCGGTTGGCAATCTCCCAGGCGGTATGAAAAATTAGCTGTGCACGTTTTTCCAACAAATCGTACTGAATTTTTTCGGGGGTATCTGAAGGTTGGTGATAATCATCGTGTGTTCCGTTAAAGTAAAAAATAACGGGGATGTTGTTTTTCGCAAAATTGTAATGATCGCTTCGGTAATAAAATCGATTTGGATCATCATCAGCATTGAAGGTATAGTCCAACGTGAGGTTTGTGAATTTTTGGTTAGCTTCCTCCGACAGATCGTGTAGGTCTTGACTCAGTTTGTCAGAACCAATCAAGTAAATATAATCCCGATTTCCTTTTCGTTTGGGATCGGTTCTTCCAACCATGTCGATATTGAGATTGGCCACCGTATTTTCGAGCGAATACACAGGATTGTCGGTGTAGTATTTGGAGCCCAAAAGCCCTTTTTCTTCCCCAGAAACATGGAGGAATAGGATGGAACGCTTGGGTCCTTGTCCAGAAGCAACCGCCAACTGAAAGGCTTCGGCTATTTCTAAAATCGCTACGGTTCCGGATCCATCATCATCCGCGCCGTTGTATATTTTTCCATTTTTGACGCCTTCGTGATCCAAATGAGCTGAAATTACCAATATTTCCTCCGGTTTTTCGCTTCCTTCTATAAACGCCAACACATTCTTAGAGGCTACATTTTTTCCACGAACATCCAGTGTCATGGGTTGAAAATAGGTTCCGTCTTTAGTTCCAGAGGCAATTCCCATGGCTTTGTATTGGTCTCTTAAAAACTGTACCGCTTTTTCTTCACCAGCGGTGCCCGTTTCTCTTCCTTCAAACTCATCAGAAGCATAGGTGTACAAAAGCACACGGAGTTCTGCTGCGTCAATAGTGTTTGCAAAATCTTGTTGCGTAAGTTGGGGTTGAGCACAACACACCAAAGAAACAAAAAGCGGGGCTAAAAGTAATTTTTTCATGATTTTTTGTTTTTCATAAAAGTACTCAAACCCTAACAATTAACAAAACGGCTACAAAGATTGATAAATGCTATCCCAAAGGGCAATACGATGAGCAAGTGCTTTTTTGGAAATTTCGATGCTTTCTTCCCATTTTTTGGAATCATCGCCACAAAGCTCACCGATCATTTGAAGCGCCATGGGTCCGTGTTCTTCGCTATCCACTTCAATATGACGTTCCAAATAATAGACCAACGAAACAAAATCGTCGGAATTTTCTTGGGCAAGTTTTTGTACGATTTCAATAAACATATCAGGAATCAAATCTTCGCGACCAAATGTAAAGACAGCGGCAATCAAATGCGGTTGTTGGGTATCAATGATTTCAAAAGTAAAATCCATAAACGTTTTGGCAGCAACAGGGATGTCGAGTTGTTCGGAAGCGGCTTGGTACGAAGCTCCTGAGCGAACATTTTCTACCAATTGATGGAGCACATTCGTGTTTCCACCTAAGGCTTCCAAGGCTTCTGTGTAGAGTTCAAAATGACTGGCGGGTCGTTGGTGTTGATCCACGTCGCTTTCTTCCCCCAAAACAATTTCATTGATCAGCCTGCGGGTACTGGGGCTGCCAATAGGAATCCATGGAGTAGTGGTGCAGGTAAGCTGTTGTTGTAGTGCTTTCACAAGCGACATAAAATCCCAAACCGCAAAAATATGGATTTCCATAAATGACCGAATCGATTTTTTATTGGTGAGGGAGCTGTATAAAGGATGTGAAATTAATTGAGATTTCAAAGGCTGAAGTTGTGCCTCTAAAGTTTGAACTGCCGTCATATTGTTTTCTTTTTCGAGGCAAAAATAATGTATCTTTAATTAATTTCAATTAGTTTTAGCCAACAAAATCTTTGTATGCATTTCGAATTTTTAGTTACATTTTTAATTGCTTCGACTTTGCTGACTGTGTCTCCAGGACCCGATATTGTTTATGTGGTCTCACAGAGTATTGCCCAGAGCCAAAAAACAGGAGTCGCCGTTTCGCTTGGACTCACAACAGGTCTTTGGGTACATACTGCTTTGGTAGCATTGGGACTTTCTGTATGGATAGTAGATACGCCTTTTGTGATGACTTTCTTAAAAATACTGGGCTCTTTATATTTTGCTTTTTTAGCTTATGAAGTGTTTCGAAAAAAAGTAAATTTTGCGTTCAAAGAATCGCAGTCGCTTTCTTT
>JAURCF010000031.1 GCA_030828565.1 Flavobacteriaceae bacterium | reverse complement strand
ATGCCCACCGAAAAACTCCTTTCTTTTTGTACTTCAAACAACATTCCCACTACCGTAAATCCGCTGCATTTTGAAGCCGCTTTCAACAAGGCAACCGACATTTTTTCTGTTTACCAATAAATGAATTGTTGTCATTTTGTTCCAAAGGGGATTTCTTTTTGCCAGTTTACAGGATTTTGCGAGCAGCAAATGGGATGGCTTACGTGGGTGTTTTTTCAGCAACAGTAACGATCCCGACTTTTACAATTGTTACGGCTTTGATATTCAAAGAATTATATCTTAACAAAAAGACTTCCTAACGACTAATTTTTCCTTATATTTGCTTGCAATTAATCTGTAATTGCTATGCAAGCTCAACAAGACAAAGTTATTGGAACAGGACTCACATACGATGATGTTTTACTCGTTCCTGCCTACTCCGAGGTTTTACCTCGAGATGTAAATATTCAATCCCAATTTACACGTAATATTTCTTTAAATGTGCCCATTGTTTCTGCGGCTATGGATACGGTTACGGAAAGTAAAATGGCTATTGCCATGGCACAAGAAGGAGGTATTGGAGTACTTCACAAGAACATGACCATTGTCGAACAGGCTGAAAAAGTTCGCAAAGTGAAACGGGCCGAATCAGGAATGATAATTGACCCTGTTACGCTCCCCAAAACAGCAAAAGTAGCCGATGCAAAAAAATGCATGTCAGAATACAGAATTGGTGGAATTCCGATTGTGGATGCCGCCAACAAACTCATTGGGATTCTAACCAACCGAGATTTACGTTTCGAAAAAAACAACGAGCGTTCGGTCAGTGATGTAATGACTTCGAAAAATCTAATCACTGCATCGGAGGGAACTTCCATGGCTGAGGCAGAAGAAATTCTTCAATTACACAAAATCGAAAAATTACCAGTAGTTACTGCAGATAATGAATTGATAGGGCTGATTACCTTTCGAGATATTACCAAACTAACTCAAAAACCCATTGCTAACAAAGACCATTACGGTCGATTGCGTGTAGCTGCGGCTATTGGAGTTACTGCCGACGCTGTTGATCGTTGTAAGGCACTAGTCAACGCTGGTGTAGATGCAGTTGTTGTAGATACGGCTCATGGGCATACCCAAGGGGTTGTTAGTGTGTTGAAATCAATCAAGGCTTCATTTCCAACATTGGACGTGGTTGTTGGCAATATTGCCACGGCTGAGGCAGCTGCCTATTTGGTAGAAGCTGGAGCCGATGCAGTAAAAGTGGGTATTGGTCCAGGGTCTATTTGTACAACGCGTATTGTTGCAGGTGTTGGGTATCCTCAGTTTTCAGCTATTTTAGAAGTCGCCAAAGCGCTCAAAGGAACAGGAGTTCCACTCATTGCTGATGGAGGAATTCGTTATACAGGAGATATTCCCAAAGCCATAGCTGCTGGTGCAGATTCAGTAATGCTTGGATCGTTATTGGCAGGAACCAAAGAATCTCCAGGAGAAACTATTATTTTCGAAGGAAGAAAATTCAAAACCTATCGTGGGATGGGGTCGGTTGAGGCTATGAAACAGGGAAGTAAAGACCGATACTTTCAGGATGTTGAATCGGATATTAAAAAACTTGTTCCCGAAGGAATTGTCGGTCGTGTTCCCTACAAAGGCGAACTTTTTGAAAGTATCCATCAATTTATAGGCGGGCTTCGTGCAGGCATGGGGTATTGCGGTGCAAAAGACATTGAATCCCTAAAAAACAACGCATCCTTTATTAGAATTACCTCTTCAGGAATCCAAGAAAGCCATCCTCACAACGTAACTATTACCAAAGAATCTCCTAATTATTCGCGCTAAATGATTATGAAGACCAAGGCATTACTTGTCGTATTAGGTGTGGGACTGATTTTGATGGGCTGTACCTTGTCTCAAGGAAGACCTTCAAAAGCCATTGCTCGGGTACAAAATGAATATCTTTTCTTGGAAGATATTCAGGGCAGTGCGTCTAGTTTTCAAAATACTAATGACAGCATCTTGATTGTAAACAATCTCATTAAAAATTGGGCGATCAAACAATTACTGTTAAACAAAGCTTTTGTAAACTTATCCGAAGCCGAAGTAAAAAGGTTGAATGTTTTGGTGCAGTCCTACAAAACCGATTTGTACACAAAAACATACAAGGAAAAACTGGTTAAAACCAAGATCGACACACTCATTACTCGAGAAAAAATTTCTGAATATTACGAACTCAATAAAAGAAATTTCAAACTGAACGAATCCTTGTTAAAGGGCAGATATATCCGAATTTTGAAGGAAAACTATAACATGAAAGAAATTGTAAGGCGCTTTACAAGGTTTGCTGAAAACGATATTGTTTTTTTAGATTCTATTGCTCTTCAGTTTTCTTCTTTTTCGCTCAATGATTCTATATGGGTTCAATCTCAAAAATTTTTAAATAAAATTTATCCCCTTTCAAAGAACGATTACAACAAGTTCTTAAAAAAATCTAAATTCCAACGTTTGGAAGATTCATTAGAAGTATATTTGGTTCATATTAATGAAACATTAAAGCGTGGGGATGTTGCCCCTTTGGATTATGTTAAACCTACCATCAAACAAATTCTTACTAACAAAAGAAAAGTAGAGTTTAGCAGAAACTTTAACAATGAAATTTTACATGATGCCCTTCAAAAAAACGAATTTGAAATTTACAATCTCAATGAATAAGTATTTCACATCCTTTCTTTTTGCCTTTTTTCTTGTTGTCGGATTTGCACAAGACAGTCTGCAAACACAATCATCTTTGTCGCAGCGACTCAAAGTTGATGGTGTTGCCGCAGTGGTTGGTGACTACGTTATTTTAGAATCGGATGTTGATAAAACGCTCATTGACCTTCAGTCTCAGGGTGTGTCAGTAAAAGACATCGAACGATGCAGTTTGCTCGGAAAACTAATGGAAGACAAACTCTATGCCCATCATGCAGAACAAGATAGCTTGGAGGTGTCCAAACAAGATATCGATGCTTATGTGGACCAAACGATTGATTATTTTGTGCAGCAGTTAGGAAGTGTTGATAAAGTACTTGAGTTTTATAAGAAAAAAGATGAACAGTCTTTTCGGGACGAACTTTTTGAAATTAACAAAACCCAACAGCTCGCTCAAAAAATGCAAGCCAAAGTGGTTGAAGAAGTGGAGCTTACTCCCGAAGAGGTTCGTCAATTCTTTAATAACATTTCTGTTAGTGAACGACCCGTATTTGGCGCTGAATTGGAAGTTGCACAGATTGTTATCGAACCTCAAGTAAGTCAGGAGGCAACCGATAAAATAATAAAACAACTTGAAGACATTCGAAGGGATGTTCTTGAAAACGGATCGAGTTTTTCTACCAAAGCAATTTTATATTCCCAAGATCCAGGTTCTCGGTCTAGAGGGGGAAAATATACCCTATACAGAAAACGTCCTCAAATGGTTAAAGAATTTCGTGATGCTGCCTTTCGCTTGCAGGAAGGTGAAATTTCGGATCCTTTCAAAACCGACTTTGGTTGGCATATTGTTATGGTTGACAAAATTAGAGGGCAAGAGGTGGACGTTCGACATATTCTGTTGATCCCTGAAGTGACTCCTCAAGCGCTTCAAGATGCCAAAGAAAAAATCCAAAAGATTCGCAAAAGACTTATCGATAGCGAACTTACCTTTGAAGAAGCAGCACGCTCTTTTTCAGACGAAAAAGAAACCCGAGCAAACGGAGGTGTATTGATCAATCCCTCTACTGGCGACACACGTTTTGAGTTGACTAAAATGGATCCTGTTTTTTATAGCCAGGTGCAAAAACTGAAAGACAACGAAATTTCTACTCCTCTGATTGAAGAGTCTCGAACCGGAGTTAAAAAATACAAGATTCTTAAAGTTACCAATCGATTTGACGAACACGTGGCTGACTATGTTAACGATTATACAAGAGTCAAAGAGCTAGCCCTTAAAGAAAAACAACTCAAAACCATTCAAAAATGGATGGCCGAAAAAATCCAAGATACCTACGTTAGTGTTAATGAGGACAACAAAAATTGCGACTTTTCTAACAAATGGATTAAGGAGTAGCTCTCGTTATATTTAGTTTGCCTTTACTGATATTTATCATGTTTTTATGGTTGGTGATGCTTTAGCTTTGAAGTATCAAACCTACCATTATTATGTACTATAAAAGTCTTTCAGCCTTTGAATCACACTATTACATGCTCATTCCGCTCACTATTATTTTACAATCCTGTATTGGGTCTATAGCAGTAATGCTTATTTTGATGCAAGGAATTTCTTTTGGATCTTTTTTTCAATTAAGTTTGGTTGTTTTCTCGTGTGGATTTTACAACGGAGGTGTTTTGGCGCAGTTGCCTACCAAAGTAAACTTCAATCTTCTCCTCATTAGCTTGTTTTTGAATCTTTTTTTAATTGCAATTAATGGATATGTTCTGCTATAAATAGGTTCGTAAAACAACTTTAGCTAAAAACAGAGCCCGCAATATGGGTAATTTTTTATTTCTTAAGATATTTGAATCTAGACCTTTCAAAGCTACTAGTAAATAGCAAAAATTCGCAGAAAAACTCGTACATTTGAAGCGCAAATTTACGCTATGAATTTGAAAGATAAACTTATTAATACGCTGTTTTCTACACGTTTAACAGCGCTCCTCTTTATTGCCTTTTCCGTTTCTATGGGGATAGGCACTTTTATTGAAAACGATTTCAATACCACCACCGCCAAAATCTGGATTTACAATGCCTGGTGGTTTGAAGCTATGATGGGAATGTTCGTGCTAAATTTTGTGGGAAACATAGCCCGATACCGCTTACTTCGTTGGGAAAAGTGGCCTGTTTTGACGCTACACCTTTCTTGGATTCTTATCATTTTTGGCGCTTTTATTACTCGTTATATTGGTTATGAAGGCATCATGCCCATTCGAGAAGGAGCTTCTGAACAAGTATTTATGTCCGAAAAGACCTATTTGACTGTTTTTGTTGATGGTGAAATCGACGGACAACCTCGTAGAAAGAAGTTGCAAGACGATATGCTTTTGGCTGCGGCAACTCACAATGACTTTGTTTGGAACAATAATTTTAACGGTCAATCTTTTCAAATACAATATCAAGAATTTATTGAAAATGCCGAAGAAGGACTTGTCGAAGATCCCAATGGCGAGGAATTTATCAAAATAGTCGAAGCAGGAGACGGAAACCGTCATGATCATTATCTCAAGTCTGGTGAAATCTCTAACATTCACAATGTTTTGTTTGCTTTGAACAAACCTACTTCAGGAGCTATCAATATTCGATACGACGGAGAAAATTATTTTATTCAATCGCCCTTTTCAGGTTCTTATTTGAGAATGGCGGATCAACAACAAGGCGCTGTTGATCAGGAAATAGAACAACCCCTTCAGCTTCGTTCGTTATACAATTTAGCAGGAATGCAATTTGTGATTCCTGACCCAATCGTTAAAGGTCGTTATGGGGTGGTTGCTGCAGAAAATCCTGAGGAGGCTGTTCAAGATGCTTTGGAAGTTTCAATCACTACCCAAGGACAAACCCAAACGGTAAAAGTTTTGGGAGGCAAAGGATCGGTAAATCCGCCTAAGAAAATTTCATTAGGAGGATTGGATTTTTGGGTTGCTTTTGGTTCCATTGAACTGACCCTCCCTTTCTCCATTCGACTCAACGATTTTATCGCAGAACGCTATCCTGGAACTGAAAAAAGTTACAGCAGTTTTAAAAGCAAAATTACGGTTGAAGACGAATCGTCTTTCGATTATGAAATTTTCATGAATCATGTCTTAGATCATAAAGGATATCGCTTTTTCCAAGCCTCTTTTGATCCCGACGAAAAAGGAACGGTATTGTCTGTTAATCACGATTTTTGGGGCACTTGGGTTACTTATATCGGATACTTTTTATTGTATATTGGATTGATGGGAATTATGTTTTTTGGAAAAACTCGCTTTAAGTCCTTGGCAGTTCAATTGGAAAAAATCAAAAAGAAAAAAGCGGCTCTTAGTCTTGTGGCTTTGCTGTTTTCTGGCATCGCAATGAGCCAAACGCATCAGCACCAAGTTCCTGCGACACAAGCTTCCGATTCCGTGCTAATTTCACAGGCTGTTCCTTCGCAAGAAGCGAATAAGTTTGGGCATTTGATTATTCAAGACCTAGGAGGTCGGATGAAGCCTATCAATACCTTTGCTTCTGAGCTCCTCAGAAAGGTAAGTAAAAATGACAGCTACAAAGGACTTTCAGCGGATCAGGTAATGCTTTCTATTGTTCAAAATCCCTTAATGTGGTACCAAGCACCGATGATTTATCTCAAGCGCGGAAACGACAGCCTTCGAAATATTCTGGGAATTCCTCCCAAAAACAAATACGCCTCTTTTGTTGATTTCTTTGACGGAAAAGGGAATTACAAACTGGCAAATCAATTGGAAAAAGCCTATAAAGCTGCTGTTCCCAATCAATTTCAAAAAGACTTTATCGAAGTAGATCGTCGGGTTAATTTATTGTATTCTGCTCTGGAAGGAAAAATGCTTCGAATTTTCCCTATTCCCAACGATGAGAACAATAAATGGGTGTCGTTTGCGGAATTACCAACTGTCAACTTTCAAGGAACAGATTCTTTGTACGTTCAAAATGTACTCCCTTTGTATTTCAATTCTTTGAGAAGAGACAACTTCGATCAAGCCGATCAGTTGCTGGAAAGCCTTAAAGGTTTTCAAAAAAAATACGGTGCTAAAGTTGTTCCATCCGAACAAAAAATAAAATCCGAAATACTTTACAACAAGTTTGATGTTTTCAAAACGCTTTTTAGCTGGTATATGTATGCTGGAGCGCTGATGTTTTTATTTTTAATTGTTCAAATATTCAACAACAAGCGCTGGATAAAAATTGTTGTAGGCGTTATGAAGTACGCCATTGTTGGATTGTTTTTGGTTCAAACAGCAGGACTGATTGCCCGTTGGTACATATCCGGACATGCCCCTTGGAGCGATGCCTACGAGTCTATGATTTATGTAGCTTGGGCCACTGTAGCTATGGGCTTGGCTTTTGGAAGAAAATCCGATTTAACCCTTGCTTCTACCGCATTTGTTGCATCCATGATTTTAATGATAGCCCACTGGAATTGGATGGATCCCGAAATTGCCAATCTGCAACCCGTTTTGGATAGCTATTGGTTAATGATTCACGTTGCTGTTATTGTAGGTAGTTACGGACCTTTTACCTTGGGAATGATATTGGGAGTAGTTTCTTTGTTGCTTATCTTACTTACCAATTCAAGCAATAAAGAAACAATGAAGCTCCATTTGAGCGAGCTAACCGTGGTCAACGAATTAGCACTCACAGTAGGATTGATTATGCTTACCATTGGAAACTTTTTGGGAGGAATGTGGGCCAATGAAAGCTGGGGACGTTATTGGGGTTGGGACCCTAAAGAAACGTGGGCACTTATCAGTATCATGATTTATGCTTTTGTAATTCACATGCGTCTTGTTCCTGGACTACGAAGCAAGTGGTTGTTTAACCTGGCATCAATTATTGCTTTTGTCAGTATTGTGATGACTTATTTTGGAGTTAATTTTTACCTTTCAGGCTTGCATTCTTATGCGAGTGGCGATAAAGTGATTACCCCCAATTTTGTATATTACTCCATGTTGTTTGTGTTTTTATTAGGATTTTTATCTTATTTCAAACATAAAAAATATTTCAAGTAATGATTATAAACGCTCATACTCGCTGGTGGTTATATTCTGTAATTGGACTTTTGTGCTTGGGTGCTGGAATGTGTGTTTTTGGTGAAGCTCTTTTGTCCAAATTTAAGAATGAGGCATGGTTTTGGATGGGAACCTTATCGCTAATTCTTATAAACACAGGTGTCTGCCTAATTGGCGGAGCAATTATTATTAAAATTAAAAAATGAAGGGGCCAAAAAAAAGCGGGTTAGATAGATTCAACAAACCTATTTTTTGGAAAATGGTTGCTGTAAAAACAGTTTTAAAAATCGTTTTTTTACTCTTCTTTAGTTCTATTTTTTCACAAGATCTCCCTACTAGAAAGTCGCTAACTATTGAAAAACCAAAATCCCCATTAACCATTGGAATCTCCGAGGCTTCGAAAAACCCAAACTATTTTTCTATTAAAAAACCCGAATCAATGCAATCCTCGCCTTCGTTTTCTATGACAGATCAAGAAAAATTTTTGAATCCAGGGGCCTCATATCAAAAAGACATCAATAAAAGTTATAGCCGTGACGAGGGTAGCTCCAAAACCTATTTTGGAGACTCCTATTTGGGGGATTTTAAAACAGTTTCTCCTTATGTCCTGATTGTATGTCGAGATTTCGGAGAGGTCGATGGCGATCGAATTTCTATTCTCGTTAATGATGAAGTAGTAATATCAGATATTTGGCTAACTTCAGAGTTTTTCAAAGTAAATCTTCCTCTTAAGAAAGGTTTTAATAAGGTCGATTTTATTGCCCTGAATCAAGGTCGATTAGGGCCCAATACTGCCGAAATGAGAGTGTATGATTCTACAGGCTTGTTAATTCATTCCAATCAATGGAACCTCTCCAGCGGCTCAACAGCTACTATCATTCTTGTGAAAGAAGAATAATTTCGTTTTTAATTTATAGAATTTTCTGAGGCGGGATAGATCATTTTCAATAAATGTTTTATTGTACTTTTTTTGTAACTTAGAAGTTCAAAAACAAATCTACTATGATCCATAAAAAAGTGGCCAGTGTCTCAGAGGCTCTCAATGGACTCTCAGATGGAATGACATTAATGCTTGGAGGCTTTGGACTTTGCGGTATTCCTGAAAATTGTATTTCGCAAATGGTTCAGTTGGGAGTCAAAGATATTACGTGTATTTCTAACAATGCGGGAGTCGATGATTTTGGACTTGGATTGCTTTTACACCAACATCAAATCAAAAAAATGATTTCTTCCTATGTAGGAGAAAACGATGAGTTCGAACGACAGATGTTGAGCGGTGAACTTGAAGTAGATTTGATTCCCCAAGGAACTTTGGCAGAGCGCTGCAAAGCTGCTCAATCGGGCATTCCTGCCTTTTATACTCCTGCTGGTTACGGCACCGAAGTAGGAGAGGGTAAAGAAAGCAGAGAGTTTAACGGGAAAATGCATTTGTTGGAACATGCTTTCAAGGCAGATTTTGCTTTTGTAAAAGCATGGAAAGGCGATTCAGCAGGAAATTTGATTTTCAAAGGAACCGCTCGAAATTTTAATGCGTGTATGGCAGGAGCAGCTCGTATCACAGTCGCTGAAGTCGAAGAATTGGTTCCTGTTGGTAGTCTTAACCCCGATCATATTCACGTTCCTGGAATTTTTGTCCAACGAATATTTCAGGGAAAAAAATACGAGAAACGAATTGAACAAAGAACAGTTCGACCTCGCAATTAACAACCTAAGTCGCTTATTATGTTAGACAAAAACGGAATAGCCAAACGCATTGCTCAAGAGGTTAAGGATGGATATTATGTAAACCTAGGAATTGGAATCCCGACTTTGGTTGCAAACTATGTTCGTTCCGATATTGAACTGGAATTTCAAAGTGAAAACGGTGTTTTGGGAATGGGACCTTTTCCATTTGAGGGTGATGAAGATCCCGATATTATCAATGCCGGAAAACAGACGATAACTACATTGCCAGGTGCAAGCTTTTTTGACTCTGCTACAAGTTTTTCAATGATTCGAGGGCAACATGTAGATCTTACAATTTTAGGAGCCATGGAGGTTGCAGAAAATGGCGACATTGCCAATTGGAAAATTCCCGGACGAATGGTTAAAGGAATGGGAGGTGCTATGGACTTGGTTGCTTCTGCCGAAAACATCATTGTTGCCATGATGCATACCAATAAAAGAGGGGAATCAAAACTACTCAAACGGTGTTCTTTGCCTTTAACAGGTGTGGGTTGCGTTAAGCGAATAGCTACAAATTTGGCTTTCCTCGAAGTGACTGATCACGGATTTAAACTATTGGAGCGCGCCCCTGGAGTGAGTGTCGAAGAAATTATAAACGCTACTGAGGGAACGCTCCTAGTCGAAGGAACGATTCCTGAAATGAATATTTAAAAACCACAGCTATGAACGAAGTGTATGTTTGTGCCGCAAAAAGAACCCCACAAGGTAGTTTTGGGGGTGCTTTAAAAGAATTTTCAGCAATTGATTTGGGTGTTGAAGCCGTGAAAGCGGCATTGGAATCGGCAAAGATTGCTCCAGAAGCTGTTGATGAGGTTTTTATGGGAAACGTATGTTCGGCCAATTTAGGTCAAGCTCCTGCTCGTCAGGTTGCGCTTCGGTCGGGAATTTCAAAAACAACTCCTTGTACAACCATCAACAAAGTTTGTGCCTCTGGAATGAAAGCTATTTTTTTTGGAGCTCAAAGTATTCAGTTGGGGATCAATCATGTTGTGGTGTGTGGAGGAATGGAAAGTATGTCAAACATTCCCTTCTATCTTCCCAATCACCGTTGGGGATCCAAATACGGAGATGCCAAAGTGGTTGATGGACTCGCTGAAGATGGTCTCAAAGATTCTTTTGATCAACAAGCTATGGGAGTTTACGCCGATGCTGTCGCTGCAGAAGAGACCATTTCTAGAGAAGCACAAGATCAATATGCAATAGCCTCCTACACAAAGGCTACTAGCGCTTTTGATCAAGGTTGGTTTGAGGATGAAATAACACCGATTCATATTCCTCAACGTAAAGGAGCTCCTATACTCATGACTCGCGATGAAGAATACACAAAAGTAAACTTCGATAAAATACCTTCTTTACGTCCTGCTTTTACAAACGATGGAACCGCTACAGCTGCAAATGCTTCAACAATCAATGATGGTGCAGCAGCGTTGGTGTTGGTGAGTAAAGAATTTTTAGAGCTGCACAAGCTTACCCCTTTGGTCAAAATTGTTGGCTATGCCGATGCTGCTTTACCACCCGAAAAATTTACAGTAGCCCCTGTAGAATCTGCCAACAAAATAATGAAACAACATTCCTTGTCGTTTGATGATATTGATATGTTTGAAGTAAACGAAGCTTTTTCTATGGTTCCGTTGGTTTTTGCAAAAAAGTGCCAAATTCCACTCGATAAAATCAATCCACGCGGAGGAGCGGTTTCTTTAGGTCATCCATTAGGAGCTTCTGGGGCAAGAATTGTAACAACGTTGATTCACACTCTGCGGCAAGAAAAACTCCAAAAAGGACTTGCTTCTATTTGTAACGGTGGAGGAGGAGCTTCTAGTTTGCTTTTATCTATGGAATATTAAGGAAATCGTTCCAAAAGCTTTTGTTGTTCCTCAATAGCGGCTTTAAATTCTGACTTTAGTTGCGCTACCAAATCGTGGGTAGAAAGTGTTTTTTTAATAGAAGTAACACCTTGTCCTGCCGACCAAATAGTACTCCAAGCTTTGGCTTCTTCTTTCATAGCATCTTCGTCGGCTCCAAACTTAATTTTTGAGGGTTGTGACCACTGTTCTTCCGTAATTCCCATGGCTTCCAAGCTGGGCCGTAAAAAGTTAGCATTGACACCCGATACCGCAGCGGTATACACAATATCGCTTGCACCACTATCGATAATCATTTGCTGATATTTTTCATCTGCCATACTTTCAGTTGTATTAATGAAACGAGTTCCCATATAGGCCATATCGGCTCCCATTTGCATGGCAGAAGCAACGTCTCTTCCTGTACTGATACAGCCCGAAAGTAAAATGGTTTTGTTGAAAAAACTTTTTACTTCGTTTACTAAAGACATGGGATTTAAAGTTCCTGCATGCCCTCCAGCTCCTGCTGACACCAAAATCAATCCATCCACACCTGCTTCGGCTGCTTTTTGAGCATGACGTTTTTTAATCACATCATGAAATACAAGGCCTCCATAGGAATGAACCGCATTGATGAGTTGTGGAACCGCTCCAAGTGATGTAATAATTAAAGGTACTTGATGTTTGATGCAAATTGCCAAATCGGCCTGAACTCTCTTGTTTGTTTGATGTACAATGAGATTCACGCCAAAAGGAGCTGGTTTTTTTCCAGTCTCTTTTTCAAAGGTTGTTAAAGCTTCTTTGATTTCAATAACCCATTTTTCAAACCCCTCGGTTGTGCGTTGGTTTAAAGCAGGGAAAGTTCCCACAATACCATTTTTACAACATTCGATGACAAGTTTTGGTCCAGAAATTAAAAACATAGGCGCGGCAACAGCGGGAAGAGATAGGGAATCTATAAAAGATGCTTTTTGTTGTTCCATAGCCCTAAATATATTCAAAATAATTGAATATCATCAATGCTTTTCAACCCAATGTATTTGTGGAAAAAATCGATACTTTGAAAACCCAATTTATTGAGAAGAATCTTATTTAGAAATAATTATTTTCTTATAAATATGGGTGTTCTCTAAAGCTACCTTTATAAAATAAATACCATTGGTTTCAGCACTTAAGTCCACTTTCAACTGATTTCTGTCTTCTTTTTGGGAAGTGATTTCCCTTATTTTTCGGGCAGTAACATCATAAATTTCTACAGTTACTGGTTTTCCAGTTGGATTCCAAACAATCGAAAATTTCCCTGAACTGGGGTTGGGATATATGCCTACAAAATTAGGATTAGTAGGCTCAATACTTAAGGTATTGCCTTCTACAATAAAATCATCCAGCACTACACCCTCTTGATTTATCAATTGGTCTGTAATAAATCGAAATCTAAAAATTACATTGGATAGATTGGCTATACCAGCCAAATCATACGAATATTCTGTTAAAGTTTGAGAAGTTCCTGTCCAAGTCTCTATATTTCCCCATGAATTCCCCTTGTTTGTTGAATAATCAAGATACAAATAATCCCAATTCAATTCTATATCATAAGCCATTTTAAATTTCAGCAAAGGATTCGAAATAGTTGTTAAATCATAGCATGGCGATACTAGTTGTGCGCTTGCAGAGTCAGGATAATTTCCAGAAGGATTCGTTACATAAGCTTTGGTGCCAGATGCCGTGTTGAGTTTTGTTCCTGAAGGAGTATCAATAGACCAAACATTAGCATCTCCAATAACAAGCCATTCATCACTTCCAGGCACTTCAAAAGTGCTTATTTGATTGGTGTCTTCACTTGTATTTTGGGGAGTGTTTACAGGGCCAAAACTGATGGATTCGTTGTTGTTTTGGGTGTATTGATCATTGCTGTATTGAATATCAACTGCTAATGTGTTCATGTTTGTATCTATTCCCGATGTCAATGGAATATCTACAAGTGTTTCTTGCCCGTAGGCTAAATTACCAGTCCAAGATAATGTCTGAGGACTTCCTCCATTTAAAATGTAGTTTATATCCAAAGCCGTTGCTGTTTCTGTTCCGTTGTTGTAAACTTTTACACTCACAAAAACTTCAGAATCGCAAGCATAGTCTGAAATATTTCCTCCATAAATTGAGAATAGGTCTATGTCTTTTGTAGGTTTAACAACCATTGGAATAGAGATTTTCCAGACGCCTCTTCCGTAGGTTGAAGCAGTTAGAGTATTGTCTTCAATATTGATCTCAAGATCTGTTACCGCTACATTGGGTAAATTGGATGAAAACACTTGCCAATCGGTACTTGTATCATCTAGGTAATAAACTCCCAAAGAAGTTCCAAGATATACGGTATTGTTCGAACTGTATGGGTGATGCTTAATTATTCGTATGCTTTCGCCAGGTAAGTTGCTGCTAATATTAGAAAATGAAGTTCCTCCGTCGGTTGATTTTAGTACATCCCAATTTGTTGCCAGCCAAACGGTGTTACTATCAGTATGATGCACCTCGATAGATTTTATGGTATATGTTGTAGATAGAATATTGGAAAAAGTTTGTCCGCGATCGGTGCTTTTAAAAAGATTGGTGCCTTCCGAAACATAAATAATATTATTGTTTGTAGGGTCGATTTCAATTTGATCAAGCTTTCCCCCAAAAGAATGATTGGAAACTTGATTCCATCCACTTTCTTTTAAAACATACAACTGTTCAAAACCTGAATACAGCTCGCTATTTTTATTAAAAACAAGGGGAGTCACCCACTCTCCCTTGGTGGGAGATGAAGCAATAAATTGCGAATTTCCAGCACCTGCCGTTGAAGTTAGCGTCAAATTACTCCCGTATTGAGTGAATCCATAATAAAGATCTTCATTGGATGGGCTAATGGCCGACCCCATCCCGTCCCCACCGTGATAACTGTTCCAGGTGTTGTTTGCAAAAGCAAATCCACCACAATCTTGTAAGCCTCCAGCAATTTTAGTGGAAGTAGTTTTTGCAACCGAAATCGTGTAGATCTGAGCTATAGACAGGTTTGTGCTTAAATCTTCAAAGTTCACCCCATCGTCCGAAGATCGGTATATTCCGCCGTCTGTTCCAGCGTACAATACACCGTCAAAATACCGCATAAAATGAATGTCTGCATGAGTAAAGGCTTGATTGTGCAGAAACCAAGAGTTGATTTGTGTGAAATTATCTCCGCCGTCGGTTGATTTCCAAATATCCAAAACACCCACAAAAAGTGTGTTTGAATCTGTATCCGAAACCGTTAGTGCCATGTCATACCAAGACTGTCCACTCTTAAAAATATCGTCTGATTCTAATGTCTTCGTAAAGGTTGCGCCACTATCAATTGATTTGTAGACTCCTTGAAATGCATTTTCTCCCTCATAGGTTCCGTCTCCATTGTCGTAGGTGCTTAACAAATAAACCACGGAAGGATTTGCTTCGGTAACTTCAATAGCAAATCGATTTGAATCTGTGGGTATTCCGGAAGAAATTTCAACAACAGAAGTTCCTCCGCCAGTAATTTTATAAAACTTTGAAGGTGTAGCACCGTTTTGTGGGCTTACAGCATACAAAGTGTTGGGGTCTCCAGGTTTGAGTCTCAAATCGTCTATGTCACCGGAAACTATCAATGCCCAACTGTCTCCAGCATCGGTCGATTTGTATACTCCACTGGAAGTTGCTACCCACACAATATTAGAATTGGTTGGGTCAATAAAAATTTCATTGGAACCTTTCCAAGTGTAATTGAATGATAGTCCAGTCGTGTTCCATGAAGCTCCTCCATCTGTGGATTTTAAAACCCCAATACTGTAACTATCTCCAGCGTCGTCATCTCCGGTAGAAATGTAAATTGTACTGGAATTGTTAGGATCAATAGCAATTCCAGAGACTCCAATCTGTGGAAGATAATCTGCCAAAGGAGTCCAGTTAACACCATTGTCGGTAGATTTCCAAATACCTCCTGCGGGAGCTCCTACATACAAAATATTTGCATTGTTTGGATCAACTGCGATGGCGTTTACTCTTCCTTGACCTGCTGTTTTGGTTGCTGTATTGGCGACTACTGCAGGCCCTAAGCTAACCCAACTGCTTGGAGGAGCGGTACTGTTTTTAAGAGACTCATTGGTTAGTTTGTTTTTTTCTTCCCATGCGTTCCATAAGTGAGAAGCGGGAGCAATTGTACCATCAGACAACAAATAATTGGACCAATGCGCTTCCCATCGTTTAAAAGGCTTGTGTCCGCTTCCTTTTTTTGTATAATCTTTCCCGTTCCAATATTTTTCAAAATGACTTGAAATTTCTTGAAGTGTAGGAGTTATTTTGGGATTGGCATTTGTAGAAAAAGGCGTTTGCTTCAATTGAGTTTGTTTCACCAAGCCTTTCATGTAGGGGTTGGATTCATTTATAACTTGAGCGTTTAGCCCAAATGAGATTAGAAAAATAATTAAAAAAGTACGCATTTTTTGTTTTCGTTAAATATAGTAAATAATCATTTACTTATTTAAAATAAAAAGCAATCAAAAATGATTGCTTTCATGTAGATAACTCTTTTGAAATATCAAACATTAGTTTTACTCCAACAGACAAGAATTTACATTCATTAGTGTGAGCTTTATTTTTTATCTCAACCCATTAATATCATATCTGGACACAAAATTCCAAACCAATTCAGATGTGCTCTGACCTTGGTAAGTGGCACTAAACCAAACATGATCTCCACCTATAAATTTATAATGCTCAACAGAAACTGAGCTATCTCCTTGGTCATAAACATGGTGTTCAATTGACATTTCTCCGCTATTGTCATGACTTACAGTTGGACTTGTAATCGTATTGTTAAAATTAATCCAATAGTCTAACGTGCTTTGTGCAGAACTCCAATCACTACTCCCATTATACGGAAGAACACCATCAGAGGTTCCGTGAAGATGTACTACCGGCATCGGATGATTGGTAGATCCTCTACATTCTAACATTACTCCGGAAACGGATGCTACCGCGGCAACTAAATCACTTTTATAATTCGCAAGTCCATATGCCATCATACCTCCGTTAGAGTATCCTGCAGCATAAATTCTCTCCGTATCTACATTATATTGAGATGCAATCTCATTTATTATGGCTTCAACAAAACCAAAATCATCAGCATCACTTTTATTGTCTCCTCCCAATGGACAAGCGTTCCAATGAGATATACCATCTAAAGAACTGCCTTGAGGATAGATTAAAATAAAAGTGTCAGCTTCTGCCAATGAGCGCATATCTGCTTCTTGCATATAATCACTTGCACTACCACCAAACCCATGAAAATTAAGCATTAGTGGAACAGAAGATGTTCCATCATATGAATTGGGTATGTAAAAAACATATTCTCTATTGACGCCATCGTGAACTATGCACTGGGCATTATTATTGGAGTAACATTCCTCTGGATTTTTATTATCATCTTTCTGACAACTACCAAGAATCGTTAGTAAGAAAGTAAATAGTAAAATGGATTTTTTCAACGAATTTTGTGTTTTTAAAGCGACGACTTCTTATTGTGCATAAATATAAAAAAACGGTTACACTAAATAGTATAACCGTTTAATTTTTACAGTAGCGAGGGGGAGACTCGAACTCCCGACCTCCGGGTTATGAATCCGACGCTCTAACCTTTGTAAAATATTGATTTAGATAAACTTATAAATAAATAAAGCTATGACTGACAGTAAACACTGACAGTATGAGTAATTTTAAAGTAACTATTGGACACCATAAAAACAAACCATTTATCAATATCTACATTGATAAAATACGTTATAGATTTTGGAATGGAGAGTGTATAAAGGTAAACATTAAATGTATTGATGCACCTTCTCTTCTAAAAGCCGCTTTTGAGCTTAAATTAATGGAGGGATGGAGACCTCAATCAAATAATAAGTTAATTAAAGAAGTTCCTATAACTGTTATTCAAGCACTTCAACAAGGAGTTGCTGGAAAGATAATACCAGGATGTTCAGTACGCTACATTAAAGATGCAAAACGAATTGTTATCCTTTGGAAACGATTTGAAAGTGAATTTCACATAAAGAATCTTGAACTTGAAAACTTACAGTCAGCACACGTTCGAAAATTTCTTATTAGACCAAATTGGAGCGCTAAAACCCAACGAACTGTAAAATCTACTTTAAGTCCATTGTTAACTGAATTCAAACCTTTTATAATTCAAAGTATAAAATTAAATAAACCAAAGTCAAGACTTCACAAACCATACAAGGATATAAAACTCATATTTGACGAAATAAAATTATTTAATGATAACTTGTACCTGTGTTGTTTAATGACCTATGGATGTCTATTAAGACCTCATAGAGAAATAAGAGAATTGAAGTGGTCTGACTTTAGTGATGATTTAAATTATATTCATTTATCGGGTCATAGAAACAAATCGGGTAAAAACAGAATAGTTCCTGTGCCAACTTATATTAGAGAATTGCTTATTAAAGGACAACCTCATCACAATATATTTACAGACACTACAAAACCTTTAAATGAAGACTATTTTAAGACACTTTGGGGGCGTTTTAAGAGAGCTTCTAAACTGCTGGAACAAGACCAAACACTCTACTCTTTCAGACACTCTGGAGCTATAGAAATCTTTAAGAGAATAGGCTCTATAACCAAGCTACAGAAGGCTATGGGGCATTCATCTATTAATGTATCAT
>JAURCF010000074.1 GCA_030828565.1 Flavobacteriaceae bacterium | reverse complement strand
CGTCCAGCGATTAACGTAGGGATTTCTGTATCTCGAGTAGGAGGTTCAGCACAAATCAAATCCATGAAAAAGGTAGCAGGAACGCTCAAATTGGATCAAGCACAATTCCGTGAACTGGAAGCGTTTGCAAAGTTTGGATCTGATTTGGATGCAGCTACACTCAACGTAATCGAAAAAGGAAAACGAAACGTTGAAATTTTAAAACAAGCACAAAACGATCCCTATACCGTAGAAGATCAAGTAGCGATTATCTATGCAGGTTCCAAAAACTTGTTAAGAAACGTTCCCGTTGAAAAGGTTAAAGAGTTTGAGCAAAATTATATCGAAGTTCTCAACGCCAAACACCGAAAAGTGTTGGATGCTCTTAAATCAGGAAAGCTTACTGATGAGGCGATTGATACGCTTACAACAGTAGCAAAAGATTTATCAGCGAATTATTAATCGTGTCAAGATCTTTTAATAGTAAACAATAAGAATGGCAAATCTCAAAGAAATACGGAATCGGATTGCATCGGTTTCTTCAACCATGCAAATTACAAGTGCCATGAAAATGGTGTCTGCAGCAAAGTTGAAAAAAGCACAAGATGCTATTACAGCAATGCGCCCTTATTCCGACAAACTTTCAGAATTGTTACAAGGATTCAGTGCTTCAATGGACACTTCAGATGGAAGTGTCTTTGCCGAGCAACGACCCGTTCAAAAAGTATTGATTGTTGCCATTACCTCAAACAGAGGTCTTTGCGGTGGATTCAACTCCAATATTATCAAACAAGTCAATCAGCTTGTTGCATCCTATAGCGACCAAGAAGTTGAAGTGTTTTCTGTGGGTAAAAAAGGACACGATATTTTGTCCAAATCACTTACAATAGCAGGCAATCAAACTAGCTTGTTTGACGATTTGACCTATGAAAATGCAGCTCAAATAGCCCAACAATTGATGGATATGTTCCAAGAAGGAACATACGATCGTATTGAACTTGTTTATAATCGCTTCAAAAATGCAGCAACTCAAATTGTTACTACTGAGCAATTTCTTCCTGTTGTTCCAGCAAGTTCTTCGAACAGCGAGCAATTGGATTATATTTTTGAGCCTTCGCAAGCGTATATTGTGAATACATTGATTCCAAAATCACTCAAAACACAATTGTATAAAGCGACTCGCGATTCATATGCTAGTGAACACGGCGCGCGAATGACGGCCATGCACAAAGCCACAGACAACGCTACAGAGCTTCGAGATCAGCTAAAACTGACTTACAACAAAGCACGTCAGGCAGCCATTACCAATGAAATTCTAGAAATTGTTGGAGGAGCAGAAGCGCTCAACAATTAACAATACATTTCCTATTATTATTTGGCATTGCATTTGAAATGATTTCACTAAATTGTCCTATGATGTTTCGTGCCATTTTCTTTTTTTTCGTATTGTCTTTTTTTTCGCAGTGTGCGAGTACTCAAAAAATAGACTCAGAGCCTCCCGTAAAAATTATTGAGGCTCAATCCCAATCGTGGGTAGCTGGAGTTCGTGGAGGAGGATCCGGAACCAACGTTTTTCTCACATTTTCTGAGACCATTGCCGCGGACAGTCTCTACTACCAAGGAATGATAGCAAAATTAAGACCGCTTCAAGACCCTTCCGCCATCAAGTATGTCGCTCGATTTTCTTTTAAAAAAAATACGCAAGATGATCTAGTCATGCACAGCGATCCCTTGAAAGAATACGGAAACACTGTTGTTGGTGTCCCGTCCAAAACATTTCCGTTTGAGTTGAAAAAAAATCAAGCAGTGGTAAGCTATAAGAAAGGCACCAAAACGCGGTATTTTAAAGTTGCTAATATTGTGCAACTCAAACAAAAATTGTTCCCCTCACGCCCTCCTTCAGTTAAACCTCAGTAGGTTTGCTCACAAGCATACAATCTGTTACCTTTAAGCAGGTTATAAAGGCATCGGATTGATAGCAAAAAAATTTCTCAAACACACTCTAATTTATGGAATGGCAACGGTTTTGCCAAGAGCCATGAACTTTTTGTTGGTGCCTCTTCACACCCAAACATTGGAGACGGTTGCTTATTCAGACAATACTACTTTCTATGTCTATGCAGCTTTCTTCAATGTTTTGCTGACCTTTGGAATGGAAACCGCTTTTTTTCGTTTTTTCAGCCAAGCTTCAAACAAAAAAACAGTGTTTTCAACCCTGCTGATTGCCCTAAGTGTTAGTGCAATTTTGTTTTTGATTGGGGTAGCTTGGAACACAACCGCACTATCCAACGGGTTTGCCATTCCCATTCTTCATTTGCAGTTTTTGATCGGTGTTTTGGTTTTAGACACTTTGGTAGTAGCCCCTTTTGCCTATCTCCGAGCCATCGAAAAATCTCAAAAGTTTGCTTCCATCAAGTTGCTTAATATCCTAGTGTATGCGGGTCTCAACTTCTTGTTTCTTTGGTTAGTTCCTTCTTTTGGATGGGAGGTTTTGGAAGTGTTTCCCAATCAAAAAGTAAATTATATTTTTTTGGCCAATATAGCAGCTAGCGTGGTTACATTTGTTGTTCTTTTGCCTTATTGGTTTTCGGTGCCTTTGCATTTTGACTGGCAATTGTTTAAGAAAATGTTTCGATACGGTTTCCCAATTATGATTGCTGGAGTGGCATTTGTAATTAATGAAAATCTCGACAAATTGCTCCTTAAAAAATTACTTAACGAAGATATCATGGGCGCTTACAGTGGGTGTTACAAATTGGCTGTTTTTATGACCTTGTTTATTCAAGCCTTTCGACTGGGAGCCGAACCCTTTTTTTTCAACCACGCTTCCGACAAAAAAGCGCCTCAGACATACGCAATCATCCTTAAATATTTTGTCATTGTAGGAGCGGCCTTCATGCTTTTGATTGTTATTTATATAGAACTGCTAAAAACACTTTTGATTCGAAACGAATCGTATTGGATAGCGTTGGAAATAGTGCCAATAATTTTGCTTGCGAATTTGTTTTTAGGCGTTTATCACAATCTTTCTATATGGTACAAACTGACCGACAGAACTCGTTTTGGGATGTATATTTCTCTTTTTGGTGCAGTGATTACGATCGTTTTTAATCTTTGGTTGATTCCTCAAATTGGATTTATAGCATCGGCATGGGCGACACTATTAGCTTACGGATCTATGATGATACTTTCGTATTTTTTAGGAAAAAAATACTATCCTGTACCCTATCCCGTTCTACGAATGGCGACCTATTTGACGGCGGCAACTTGTTTAGGAGCCATTCATTTTTATGCGTTTTATGCAAATTATGCAGTAGGTACCGTAACAGTTTTTGTATTTTTGTTAGGAATCTATGCGATGGAACGCAAAGAACTTATCAAATTTTTTAGCAGATGAAAATAGCCATTATCAACCAATCAAAGCATTCTTTACCGCATTATGAAACCGAAGCATCCGCAGGAATGGATTTGAGAGCAAATCTTTCAACTCCTATTACCTTGCAGCCCATGGAGCGTACATTGGTGCCCACAGGGTTGTTTTTGGAACTTCCAGCGGGAATTGAAGCCCAAGTTCGTCCCCGAAGCGGATTGGCGCTTAAAAAAGGAATTACAGTCCTAAATGCCCCAGGAACCATTGATGCGGACTATCGAGGCGAAGTGGGGGTGATTTTAATCAATCTTTCGCACGAAGACTTTGTGATTAACGACGGTGAACGGGTTGCACAGCTAGTCATTGCTGCGCACGAACGTGCCGAGTGGAACGAAGTTTCAGCATTATCGGAAACCGAGCGAGGTGCTGGAGGATTTGGAAGCACAGGAGTGAATTGAGAACAAGGATGATGAAAAAAAATGCGTTGATATTAGGGGGAATGTTTCTTTTTTTGACCGGATGTTCGGCACTTAAAAAAACGGTTCCTTCGGGTACCGTTGATAAAAAAATTTCTTCTAAAAATCTGGTAGACAGTTTTGAAAAATCCGCATTACAGTTTGACACAGCATCGCTTCGTCTTCAAGCCCTTTTGGAAAGTGAAGGAAAAAGTCAACAAATCAATCTCTCTGTTCGATTGAAAGACCAAGAAATATTTTGGGCGAGCGCCTCTGTTGTCATTCCCGTTGCCAAAGTCATGGTTACCCAAAATGGCATTCAGTTTTACGAAAAAGTCGGGCGGACATATTTTGACGGAGATTTTTCGTTGCTTTCCAATTTTTTAGGGACGGAAATCACACAACAAAAATTACAAAATCTATTGCTAGGGCAGCCCATAGCTCCGCTATCTTCTAAAAAATGGAATCTGTCCTACCAAAAAAATCAGTATGTTTTATCTTCCAAGCGAAGCAGAACCCCTTTGCAGGAAACCTATCATTTGTATGCAGGTAATTTTCGATTGGCAGAACAACACCTCGAACAGCCCCAACAAAATCGATCGCTCAAAGTTCGTTACCTAGACTATGCGCAAGTGAAAGGACAATGGATTCCTTCGAAAGTTGTATTTGTGTCATCGGTCAATCAAAAACAATCCATTCTTACGCTTACCTATCACTCTGTTGCGCTCAACGAACATCTTCGATTTCCGTTTCGCATTCCTAATGGATATACCCCTATAGAACTATGAGAATCCGTATGCGTCAGATGGGAATTTTTGGGTTTTGGCTGCTTTTGTTTGCAACCACCCATTTGGCTTTTGGTCAACAAACCAAACAGCAACAGTTGGAAGCTCAAAAGCAACAATTGCGCGAAGAAATCAAGCAAATTAACAACTTGCTGTTTAGTTCCCGAAAGAAAAAAACCTCCGTTTTGTCCGATGTTGAAGAGCTGAGTTTTAAAATTGACAGAATGGAACAACTGGTTCGATTGACCAATCAGCAAATTAATGGGCTGACACAGCAAATACAAGTCAATCAAAAAACGATTGAAAAACTACGCAAAGAACTGAAAACGATTAAAGAAGACTACGCTGCGATGATTGTCAAGTCCTACGACAGCAAGTCTCAACAAAATCGCTTGATGTTTTTACTTTCTTCAGAAAGTTTTTTGCAAGGGTACAAACGCTTTCAGTACATGAAACAATACGCTAGCTATCGCCGAAAACAAGGAGTGCTGATTCAAGAAAAAACCCAAACGCTTCAAGAACTCAATTTGGAGTTGGCAACACAAAAAGAGAAAAAACAGGAATTGGTTCTTGAAAACAGAAACGATCAAAAAACGATTGAAAAAGAACGCAAACAACAAGAGGAATTGGTTCTATCGCTGAAGCGAAAAGAAAAAACCTACGCTGCGCAAATCAAAAAGAAACAACAACAATCTGACGCGATTGATCGTGAAATCGATCGATTGATTCGAGAAGCGATAGCTGCTTCAAACAAAAAGAAAGGCACCAAAAAAGCGACTTTTGCCTTAACCCCTGAAGACAAAAAATTGGCTGCTAACTTTGTCGCCAACCAAGGAAAACTACCTTGGCCCGTTCTAAAAGGCGTTGTAATTCAACGCTTTGGAACACAGCGTCACCCCGTAGTAAAAACGACCACTATAAAAAGTAACGGCGTGGTGATTGCCACACCGCCTAATTCGAAAGCACGTGCTGTTTTTAACGGTCAAGTGCTTTCTGTATTACAGTTTAAAGGAAGCAATCCAACGGTGCTTATTCAGCACGGAAACTATATTACTGCTTATAAAAATTTAGCCAAGGTTTTTGTGAAAAAAGGCGATAGAGTAGTAGCCAAGCAAGATATAGGCGAGGTGTTTACCAATACAAGCACTGACAAAACCCAATTGCAGTTTAGCGTATTTAAAAACACCACTCCACAAGACCCTTCAAGATGGATTTATAAGATGTAAAAAAGCCCTGCTCAATGCAAGGCTTTTCTATAATTGTGATGTCATAAAGGAACTATTTGACAATCAATTTTTTGGTGGCTTTTTTATCTCCGCTTGTAACTTCTAACAAATAAACCCCTGTTTTTATTCCTGCAATATTCAAACGGTTGTTAACCGTAGTTTTTAAAACCACACGCCCCATTAAATCGTGTAAAACGGCTTTTTTGCTGCCTTCCATCCCGGTGATAATCACAATATCTGTGGATGTTGGGTTGGGGTATATGGAAAATGTAGCTTCAACAGAAACATCTGTTGATAATGTGTTTGCAAAACTTGTAGCAACTTTTAGGTTATCAATAGTAATACTCTGATCAGGGCTTGCGCTCGATTGCCTAAAAGCTACAGCATCAATGTCAGCTACAGTGCTAGCGGTTGTTGTAGATATTGAGGTGTCGGTTTCTAGAACTGCATCTATCCACATTTGAGATAAGCCTGTTGTCGTGTTGTATTTTACAGTCATTCTATAAGTTGTTGCATAGGAAAGATCTTGTGCCCAAAGGATCTCAGCAGTACTGCTTCCAGAGGAAATACCAGGCTTGTATCCTGAGGCTGAAAAAGCAGCAATATCGACTCTTGCCTTAAAAATAGAGGTACTGGGT
>JAURCF010000049.1 GCA_030828565.1 Flavobacteriaceae bacterium | reverse complement strand
TATCTGGACTTGCCATTTGTTTATGTTCGTCCAGAAGCAAAAAAGCACGGGCGTCAAAATCAAATTGAGGGAACTGTTAAACCCGGTCAAAATGTGGTTGTTATTGAAGATTTAATAAGTACAGGGAAAAGTAGCCTTCATGCGGTTGATGCATTAAGACTTGCCGAAGTCAATGTATTGGGGATGATTGCTATTTTTACCTATGGATTTCCAATAGCTAATGAAAATTTTAAAAAACACCAAATCTCACTACACACACTAAGCGATTATCATTGCTTGTTGGAACATGCACTAGAAAACAACTCTATTTCGCCTTCCGAACTTGACATACTAACAACTTGGAGCAAAGCGCCCCAAGAATGGTCGATTTAAAGAAGAATACATGAAAATAAGCAGTTCTCAAAAAACCGTTTCTGTTGGAACACAACAATTGTTTGAATCTTTGTCAAAAGCAGAAGATTTTAAAAAGTTAATGCCTCAAAATCTCTCAAAATTTGAGGTTATTGATGATAATCACTTTGTGTTTGTCATCCAAGGAATGCCCGAAATTGCTCTTAAAATTGAAGAGCGAATTCCCTATTCTAAAATTGTACTCAAAGCTGGGGGCGGAAAAATTCCTTTTCAATTAATTGGCCATATAAAAGACGATGGCATTAATTCGTGCATAGTTCATCTGGAATTCGAAGGCAATTTCAATCCTATGATGGCAATGATGGTTAAAAAACCCATTACGGCATTTATTGAAACTTTGATCCGTAATATTGATTAGTTCAATCCTACCAAATTAGTGTAATTTCTTTCATCAAAAAATTTTTCAATCCAGCTTGCGTTTGCAATTGAAGTTGACCCGTTGGAGCAACTCCAACCAAAGTGGCATTGAACTCATTTCCTTCGGAATCTATAAATTGTGCGGTTTTTTGGTATTTGAACAAATGAGACAAATACGCTTGGTGCAGTTCGGAAGATTCGGATAAAAGATGGATAGGAAATTTTGCCTCTATTCGATTTAAAATATGTTGGCAAATTGAATCAACTTGAAACTCATTGTTTGTCACCGAAGCCAATGATCCTGCTTTGGGTAGCTCATCAAAAACAATTTGATTTACGTTCAAACCGATGCCAACAATTGCATACTCTAAATAATTTTTTTTAATAGATGTTTCTATAAGAATTCCTCCTATCTTTTTTTGGCATGACAAAATGTCGTTTGGCCATTTAATCGCTAGTTCTGGTATTTTTAAGGATTCCAACACTTCAATAACGCACACGGAGACGCACTTATTTAAAAAAAATTGTGAGGAAGCTGATACTCCTGAAAGAGGTATGAATACTGATAAGGCAAGGTTTTTTGAAGGCTCAGAAATCCAATGATTTCCGCGTTGACCTTTTCCTTGTTTTTGGTGATTTGTTGATACTGCCAATGCAGCCTCTAAAGGACGTTCTTGTAACCAACGTTTTAAAAAGTCATTGGTCGAATCAATGGCATCAAGTTTGACTAAAGGTATCATGCTACAAAACTACAAGAAACCCGAAATGTATGCACAAAAAATGATAACTTTGCACAAACAAAAATACTGAATGATAAAAGAAACCAATGTTGATACATTGATTAGCGAAATTATTGATGGAATCGAAGATGTTAAAGGATTGGATATTAAAATTTTAGATCTTCGAGAGATTGAAAATACCGTAACTCAGTATTTTGTAATTTGTAATGGAGGGTCAAGCACTCAAGTCAATGCATTAGCGAGTTCAATTCAAAAAAAAGTAAGCAAGTCACTTCATGAAAAACCCTGGCACATAGAAGGCTTGGACAATAGTGAGTGGGTTTTAATGGATTATATGGATGTAGTCGTACATATTTTTCAAAAACACATTCGAGAATATTACGACATAGAATCTTTATGGGGTGATGCAAAAACAACATCCATAGAAACAAAATATTAAAATATGGCAAAGAAAAGCTCAAAAACTCCCCCGAAACCTAAATTCAATTCGTATTGGATTTATGCTGGGATTGCACTTTTTTTCTTGGGTTTGAATTTTTTATCCAGTGGTGACGATACAGGTGATGGTCAGCAAATAAACATTTCAACGTTTGAACGATATCTCAACAATGGTGATATAAGCAATGTTAAAGTTATTAATAAGAGTCTAGCTCAGGTAACTCTGACTGAACAGGCATTCAATAACCCTACTCACAAATTAGCACAAAAGAAAAATTTACTAGGACAACTCAATGTTCATGGTCCTCACTACCAATTTGAAGTTGGAAACCTTGAACTTTTTCAAAAAAAATTAGAAGCCGCCGAAAAAAATAATATTCAGTTTGCATATGAATTCAAAACCATTGAAGATCGCTGGCTTGGAGTGTTATTAAATTTTCTTCCGCTGATTTTAATTATCGGTGTATGGATTTTTCTAATGCGACGAATGTCTGGAGGAGGCTCTGGCGGTGCTGGAGGACAAATATTCAATATTGGGAAATCCAAAGCAAAACTCTTTGATGAAAAAACCGACATTAAAGTAACTTTCAAAGATGTTGCAGGCTTGGAAGGCGCAAAAGAGGAAGTACAAGAAATTGTAGACTTCCTTAAAAACCCTGAAAAATATACCGTTTTGGGCGGTAAAATCCCCAAAGGAGCCTTGTTGGTTGGTCTTCCTGGAACAGGAAAAACTTTGCTAGCAAAAGCCGTAGCAGGAGAAGCCAAAGTCCCTTTCTTTTCCTTATCAGGATCGGATTTTGTTGAGATGTTTGTTGGAGTTGGAGCGTCTCGAGTTCGAGATTTGTTCAAACAAGCAAAAGACAAATCTCCTGCAATCATTTTTATTGATGAAATAGACGCCATTGGTCGGGCTCGTGGAAAAAATAACATGACAGGATCCAATGACGAACGAGAAAATACCCTGAATCAGTTGTTGACCGAAATGGATGGATTTGGCACTAATACCAATGTTATTGTGATGGCGGCCACTAACCGAGCAGACGTATTGGATAAGGCACTTATGAGAGCAGGTCGCTTTGATCGTCAAATTTATGTAGATCTCCCCGATATTCGAGAACGTAAAGAAATTTTTGAAGTGCATCTAAAACCCATCAAAACACAAAAAGGGCTAGACACTGACTTTTTATCCAAACAAACACCTGGGTTTTCTGGGGCTGATATTGCCAATGTTTGCAACGAAGCAGCTTTGATTGCTGCACGTAAAAACAAGAAATCTGTAGGCAAGCAAGATTTTTTAGATGCTGTAGATCGAATTGTTGGAGGGCTTGAAAAGAAAAACAAAATCATTACTTCTGAAGAAAAGAAAACCATTGCCTTTCATGAAGCAGGTCATGCAACCGTAAGTTGGATGCTTGAACATGCTGCTCCACTTGTTAAAGTAACCATTGTTCCTAGAGGGAAATCTTTAGGGGCGGCTTGGTATTTGCCTGAAGAACGACAAATTGTTCGTCCCGAGCAAATGCTAGACGAAATGTGTGCTGCCCTTGGAGGAAGAGCTGCCGAAAAAGTGATTTTTGACAAAATATCCACTGGCGCACTCAGTGATTTGGAAAAAGTAACCAAACAAGCGCGAGCGATGGTTACAATTTACGGGTTGAATGACAAGATTGGTAATTTAACTTACTACGATTCGAGTGGCGAAAATACTTATGGATTTACAAAACCTTATAGCGAATCGACTGCTCAAACTATCGATGATGAAATCTCAAATATCATCGAAAAACAGTACAAAAGAGCATTGAATATTCTTAAGAAAAACAGTGATAAACTTACTATTTTGGCCGAATATTTACTCGAAAAAGAAGTTATTTTTAAGGATGATTTGGAACGTATTTTTGGAAAAAGACCTTTCGCTGATAAGGAAGATGCTGAGAAAGCAAACGAGACTTCAAAAACAGAAAAGGAAACTGAAACAGAAGTAAAGTCAAAATAACTTCCTAATTTGTGTGAAGATATTTATCTTTACATAAATTCAAAAATTTCAATTTGAAACGTTTCTTTTCTAAATTGCTTAGCAAAAGCCATTCTAAAGATTCTTCTGAAGAAAAATCTGAACAGAAAAGCAAATACATGCCCAAGGTCGTAGCGCCCGTTGAAGAACGTTTTACTATCGAGTTTAATAACAACGGTGGAAAGTTTCTGTATTGTGAGAATTCTTTAGAAATTGAAGAAAATTTTGATATGATTTTAGAGAGAAACCATTGGATTCAATCTGAAATGTTGTGTTTCGATTCAACCCTTGCAAAACGCTTTGAAAAAGAATCTCTCTCAATAACAAAAACCAATCTAAATGCTACTTTTTTTTTAACGCCCTGTGAATATTTAGTAGCTCAAAATGGCGGATTACTGATTAGCGCAAATCAAATTCAATCACATAAACTTCAAGATCTTCCTAAAAATTTTGTTGTATTTGCAACCACAAGTCAAATTACAGAAACCCTGAGCGATGGACTAAAGGGAATCAAAGAAAAGTACGCAAAAAACATCCCTAGTAACATTACAACAATTAAGCATTTCAACCAAGACTCAGATCAAGAAGATTTTTTAACTTATGGTAGTACTGCCAAAAACCTCTATCTTCTCCTTTTAGAAGACCTTTAAGATGAAAGAAATTTGGAGTCGCACCTTTACAGGCATAATATATGTGAGTATTCTCATCTCGTCTTTATTTGTTGACGAATATATATTTTATACATTAATCAGTATTGCTTGCTATATTGTGATTTATGAGTTTCAAAAATTACAAGAAACCCTTCAGCTTCGACTCTTTATTCTATTCCCTATCTTTTTATATTTTGGGGTTGTAAGTCCTCCTCATGAGGCTTTTATTTGGATACTGGTCATCAGCGCTTTGCTTACCAATTTGTTGTTGGGAATTGAACTCATTGCAAAAAAAGAGTTGTCGTTTCCAAACTTTATGGTTTTTGTTATCTCGGCCTTTTACATTGTAGGTTCGTTAAATGTTTTAGCAGCCTTACCGTCCCTATCAGGAGCCTATGAGCCAAAAATAGTACTGGGCTTTTTATTGATCGTCTGGACATCCGATTCTTTCGCCTATTTTGTAGGCAAAGGATTCGGCAAAACCCCGCTTTTCAAATCCGTTTCTCCTAAAAAAACCATTGAAGGTTTTGCAGGTGGACTGATAGCCTCCATTGTGTTAGGATGGTTTTTATTCGATCTTTTGGCAATCTTTTCTCAAACAGAATGGGTGCTAATTGCTATTGTCACCTGTATTACTGGAACTCTCGGTGATCTTGTTCAGTCAAAGTATAAAAGAGCTGCAGGAGTAAAAGATAGCGGAACTTGGATGCCAGGACACGGTGGGCTTTTTGATCGAATGGATAGTATTATATTTGCAGTGCCTTTTGTTTTTTTCACTATAAAAATTATTGAATATGTTTCATAAAGAGGGTTTTAAAATTATTCTAATTACTTTCGTTATCGTTGCGGGAGTTACAATTGCTACTGACATATGGATTACTACCCCTTGGCTTAGTCTTAGCATAAAATTGATTTTGCTAGGGTTTTTGATTTTAATTCTTCAATTTTTTAGAAATCCAACCCGAATCACGGTTATAAATGACAACCATATCATCGCTCCAGTAGACGGAAAGGTGGTTGTGATTGAAGAAGTATTTGAAAAAGAATATTTTAAGGACAAACGTCTACAAGTTTCTATTTTTATGTCTCCCATAAACGTACACGTAACCCGATATGCTTTGAGCGGAGTGATTAAGTTTAGTAAGTATCATCCTGGTAAATTTTTGGTAGCCTGGCATCCTAAATCATCGGAAGAAAACGAAAGAACTACTGTGGTTATTGAAAACAAAACTTACGGAGAAATTCTGTACCGACAAATCGCTGGAGCATTGGCAAAACGAATTGTTAATTATGCTAAAGAAGGAACATCAGTTGAGCAAGGAAGCGATGCTGGTTTTATAAAATTTGGTTCAAGAGTAGATCTTTTTTTACCTTTAGACAGTAAAATCAATGTAAAACTCAACCAAAAAGTCAAAGGAGGCATTGATGTAATCGCTGAAAAATGAAAGATCAAGCATTAGAAAAGGCGTTTTTAGAGGCCGTGGCTGTTGTAAACAACTACAAGAAGCCCATCCAAGCAGATGTTTTACTCAAGCTCTATGCTTACTACAAAAAAGCAAACCAAAACAATACTCACCCAGGGAGTAGAAAACCGCTCATTAATGGATTCAAAATTAATGCGCTGCTTCAGGTAGGTTATATGCCTATAGATGAGGCAAAAAAAGCCTATATTGATTTAGTTAAAGATTACTTTGGGAAATCTTAGCTTTTTAAACTTTCCAAACTAGCCTCAAGTGTTGCAATCTTAGCCAACGCATCGGCTTCTTTCTGCTTTTCAACTGCCACTACTTTTTCAGGAGCCCCAGAAACAAAACGTTCGTTGGATAATTTTTTCTGAACACTTGTCAAAAACCCTTTGGCGTATTTCAATTCTTCTTGAATTTTCTCTAACTCCTCAGTAACATCACCTACAGTCATTGGAATAAAAAACTCAAACGCATCTACTCGAAAAGATACCGCTTTGGACGGTTTTTCGTTTACAAACGTAACTGTATCAATATTACCCAGTTTTTGGACAATCTCTAAATTAGGGATTGCGTATGAATCTCCAAGACACACTAATGACAATGCTTCCTTAAAAGAAACATTTTTTTCTTTTCGAATTGATCGAATATTGGCAACTAAAGAAACTGATGTTTCAAAGTTTTTCAAAAGAGTTTTGTCGAACTTTTTCATTTCGGGCCATTGTGAAACAATCAAAGCCTTGTCGGGGGTTCGTTGCTCCAAAAATTGCCAAATTTCTTCCGTTAAAAATGGCATAAATGGGTGAAGTAATTTTAAATTTTGCTCCAAATAATACACCGCCTTTTGATAAGAAATTCGATCGATAGGGCTTCCGTATGGAGGTTTGACAATCTCTAAAAGCCACGAACAAAAATCGTCCCACACCAACTTGTAAATAGCCATCAATGCGTCCGAAATCCGATACTTGCTAAAATGGTCTTCAATTTCCACCAAAGTAGATTGGAATTTTGCCTCATACCACTCCAGTCCTTGCTTACTGTATAAAGGCTGATGGGCATCCTCAGAAACTTCCCATCCTTGAATCAATCGTGTCGCATTCCAAATTTTATTGGAAAAGTTTTTCCCTTGTTGGCACAGTGATTCGTCAAACAATAAATCGTTTCCTGCAGCTGCACTTAATAATAGTCCTACTCGAACTCCGTCAGCGCCAAACTCTTTAATAAGCCCCAAGGCGTCGGGGGAATTTCCCAATTGCTTTGACATTTTTCGTCCCTGTTTGTCACGAACCAATCCTGTAAGATATACATTAGAAAATGGCTTTTCATCTCTAAATTCATACCCAGAAATGATCATTCGAGCTACCCAAAAGAAAATAATATCAGGGCCTGTTACCAAATCATTGGTAGGATAATAGTAATTGATTTCCTCGTTGTCAGGGAATCGTATTCCGTCAAAAACACTGATTGGCCACAACCAGGACGAAAACCAGGTATCTAAAGTGTCGGGGTCTTGACGTAAATCCGATAGCTGTAAAGACGCGTTTTTTGTTTTTTCAATAGCTTTTTGCAATGCTTCTTCAGCAGATGCCGCTACTACAAAATCGTTGTTGCCATCGCCATAATAATAGGCTGGAATTTGATGTCCCCACCACAATTGACGTGAAATATTCCAATCGCGAATATTTTCCATCCAATGACGATAAGTATTGTTGAATTTTTTTGGGAAAAGTTGGATCTCATCCGAGTCTAAAACTGCCTCCAAAGCCGGTTGCGCTAACTCTTTCATTTTTAAAAACCACTGATCGGACAAACGCGGCTCAATAACAGCTTTTGTGCGTTCCGAAGTTCCCACCTTGTGAAGGTGCGGTTCTTTTTTAACCAAATATCCTTTTTCTGATAATTCTTTGGTGATTTCCTTGCGAACCACAAAGCGATCCTTTCCTTCGTAATGAAGTCCAAAACTGTTTAAGGTTGCATTTGCATTGAAAATATCAATAATTTCAAGACCGTGTTTTTCCCCAATTGCTTTGTCATTTTCGTCATGAGCTGGAGTGATTTTCAAACACCCTGTTCCAAACTCAATGTCAACATACGGATCGGTAATTATTGGAATTTCTCGCCCAACGATAGGCACTATAACTTTTTTTCCATGCAAGTGGTTAAAACGCTCATCTTTTGGATGAACAGCAACCGCAGTATCTCCAAGGATAGTTTCTGGACGCGTTGTCGCAATGGTTATTTTTTCATTGGAATTTACAACAGTGTATTGCAAATAGTATAAGTTTCCTTGGCGTTCTTCGTATATAACCTCCTCGTCCGAAAGAGTTGTTTGCGCCTCTGGGTCCCAATTGACCATTCGATGACCTCGGTAAATTTTTCCTTTTTCGTAAAGCGAAATAAAAACACGTATAACGGACTCGGAAAGGTCTGGATCCATAGTGAATTTAGTACGTTTCCAATCGCAAGAACACCCTAATTTTTTAAGTTGTTCTAGAATAATACCGCCGTGTTCGTGTGTCCAACTCCAAGCATGTCCTAAAAACGCTTCGCGAGTAAGATCACTTTTTTCAATTCCCTGTTCTTTGAGTCGCTGCACCACTTTTGCTTCTGTTGCAATAGAAGCATGATCGGTTCCAGGAACCCAGCATGCGTTCAGGCCTTTCATACGCGCTCTTCGAATCAATACATCTTGAATTGTATTGTTGAGCATATGTCCCATATGGAGAATCCCTGTCACATTCGGAGGAGGGATAACAATCGTATAGGGTGTGCGATGATCGGGCTCAGAATGAAAATAATCGTTGTGGATCCAATAGGAATACCACTTGTCTTCTGAGGCTTCGGAATCAAATTTTGAAGGAATGTTCATAGAATGGTCTCGTTTTTGCAAGACGATACAAAAATAGGTAACTCTGCAGGATTTTAAAAGTTAGTTTCAGGTTTTGTAAAGGTTACTTAATTTGATATATTTACATATCCAATAAAATCTAAGCCATTATGAATAAAATTATTACAGTATTTTTAGTAGCAATGTTTGTAATTCCTACTGTTGCCCAAGAAAAAGTAGCCAAAATCGAATTCAAGTCTGATGTTATAGATTATGGTCAAATTGAAAACGGAAGCGATGGGGTTCGTGTATTTGAATTTACCAACACAGGCGACGCGCCATTGGTCATTTCGCGTGTATATTCGTCTTGCGGATGTACCATCCCTAAAAAACCCGAGGCACCCATATTGCCAGGTCAAAACGGGGAAATTCAAGTCAAATACGACACCAAACGCACCGGTCCAATTCGAAAAACAATCACGGTAAACTCAAACGCTACCGAAACCACCAAAGCATTAAAAATAAAAGGCGAAGTAATGCCTCCTGAAGAGGAAAAATAATTTTTACTGCTTGTTTAGTTTGGTTTTTTGTTGTTATAAAGTACTTTCATAGGTTGTTTATATTCGATTATTTTCTAACAATAAAACACAAATCTGTGGGGTCTTAATAAAGCTGATAAATGCATCCATATTTTTTGCATCTTTGTCGCTTAATTTTTGAACGATGCCATCAGTTTCTGAAAAAGGGAAAAATTTACCCTCTTCACCAATAAGAAAACTCACTGAATATGCTAATAAAGCTAAGGAAAGAGGTGTTGAGGTCTTTCATCTTAACATAGGACAACCCGATATTGAGTCTCCAAAAGTTGCTTTGGAAGCCGTTAAAAACAACAGTCTAAGCATTCTTTCTTACGGACCTTCAGAAGGATCGGAAGCGTTCCGAACCAAAATGTCTGCCTATTATGCAGGGCATCAAATTTCTGTTACTTCGAATCAAATTTTGGTAACCACAGGAGCTAGTGAAGCCCTTACCATGACCCTAGGCTGTATTGCTAATGAAGGAGATGAAATCATTATTCCCGAACCGTTTTATGCAAATTACGGAGCCTTTGCAGCAGCCAATGGTATCAGCATCTGCCCTGTGACCTCGTCGCTTGAAAATCAATTTGCATTGCCCCCAATTGCTGAAATTGAAGCCCTGATTACTCCCAAAACGAAAGCAATTCTTATTTGCAATCCCAACAACCCTACTGGATACTTATATTCTGAAAAAGAAATTCGTGAACTTGGAGAAATTGCCATAAAACACGATATCTTTTTAATTTCGGACGAAGTTTATCGTGAATTTGTCTATGATGGAGCCACACATTTTTCCATTTTACAGATTCCCAACATTGAACAACACGGTATTTTAATTGATTCGATGTCAAAACGCTATAGCATGTGTGGAGCGCGAATTGGATGTATCGTTACAAAAAATGAGGAAGTGATTGCAACTGCCTTAAAATATGCACAATCACGACTTTCTCCGCCAAGCTATGCGATGATTGCTAGTGAAGCCGCCTTGGACACTCCCGAAAGCTATTTTGAAGAAATTAATTTGGAATACCAAAACAGACGCGATACCTTAATCAATGGCTTGCGGTCTATTGAGGGAGTGAGCGTCGCAAAACCCCAAGGAGCTTTTTACTGTTTGGTAAAATTACCCATTCAAGATGCGGAGGATTTTGCTCAGTGGCTACTGGAAAAATTTAATGACAACAATCAAACTATCATGGTTGCACCAGCAAATGGATTTTACAGTTCAGGCAAAGAAGGAGAAACCATGATTCGTATCGCCTACGTTTTGAACGAAAAAGCACTCAATCGATCTGTCGATTTATTAAAAAAGGCATTGGAAATCTATTCCAATCCCTAAAAAAATTTGATTATCTTTTCCAAGCATAAAGATTTATTAAAATGACCGTTTTAGAAAACGTATCGTTAAAAGAATTCAATACTTTTGGAGTAGATGCCAAAGCATCACTCTTTACAAGTGTGAATAATCAGCTCGAACTACAGAAAGCGCTAAAAGATCCTCGTTTTAAAAACCCTTTCTTAATTGGAGGAGGAAGTAATTTATTGTTTGTCAACTCCATTTCTCATCCAGTCATTCATATCAATATTGGAGGTATCCAAATTATTGATGAAAATGATGATAGTGTAATTGTGTCCGTGGGTGCAGGAGTTAAATGGCACGATTTGGTGATGTGGGCATTGAAGAACAATTATGCTGGTATCGAAAACTTAGCATTGATTCCTGGAAATACAGGGACGGCTCCCATCCAAAATATTGGAGCTTATGGTGCCGAACTAAAAGATGTGTTTTACAATTTAATAGCTGTGTCTTTAGAAGATTACTCAACCCATATTTTTGATGAAAACGATTGTGAATTTGGGTACAGAGATTCTAAATTCAAAAACGAATGGATGCATCAATATGCTATTACAACTGTTCGGCTGTTGCTTCAAAAAAACAATCATTTTGTAAACACCCAATACGGCGATATTGAAAAAATTTTGGCACAAAAAAACATTTCGAACCCTTCTATTTATGACGTGGCCGAAGCTGTAATGGAAATTCGAAAAAATAAATTACCCGACCCAAAAGTATTGGGAAACAGTGGTAGTTTTTTTAAAAACCCGATCGTCTCTAAAGAAAAAATCGATGCGTTATTGCAAGAACATTCCAACTTGCCTCATTATGAGTTTACAAATGAGTTTTATAAAATTCCTGCCGGATGGCTTATCGAAAAATCGGGATTGAAAGGTCATCGAGAAGGCAATGTGGGAATGCACGCTCAACAAGCATTGGTTTTGGTAAATTATGGAAACGCTACCGGAAAAGAATTGTGGGAGTTTGCTCAAAAAGTTCAATATACTGTTCAACAAAAATTTGATATTACACTCGATCCCGAAGTAAATATCATAGAATAAATAGGTTTTAGTATCTTTGCGTCAACACTATTGATAGATGAAACTTTTTTTTATCACTTTAATCCTTATCGCACTTGCCTTTGCTGGAATAGCCATTAAAATATGGGCAAAAAAAGACGGTAAGTTTTCCGGAACCTGTGCAAGTCAAAGCCCTTTTCTAAACAAAGAAGGTGAAGCTTGCGGGATGTGTGGAAAACTTCCTGACGAGCAAGATTGCAAACAGCCCAATCCTATCAGTAACTGATTCGTCGTTCACTAAACTTCAACACCTCTAGTTTTGGCATCAAACGAGCTTACGATCCTAAAAAAAATTGAACTTGCCAAACAGGGAGATCAATCTGCATTTCACTTTATACTCAACTTTTTTTGGAACGATATTTATGGGTTTTTACTGAAAAGAACTCGAAATGAGAGCGATGCAGAAGACATCACTATTGAAACTTTCGCCAAGGCTTTTGATAAAATTGAAACCTTCGACGATCATTACTCTTTTAAGACGTGGATTACCACAATTTCTAAAAATATTCATATCGATTTGATTAGAAAGAGAGATGCCAAAACATCTGATTTTGAAGAAGTTCAAGAACAATCCCATCAAGTTCCCGACGAAGCTTTGAGCCCAGAAGATTTATTGATTTCAGAACAAAATTTGGCAACGTTGTTAACCAATATCAAAAAGCTAAAACCTCATTACCAGGAAGTTATTCAGTTGCGGTTTTTCAATGAATTAACTTAC
>JAURCF010000050.1 GCA_030828565.1 Flavobacteriaceae bacterium | reverse complement strand
TTCTGCTGTAAGGGAAGTTCGGTTTTACAACGAACTGTACACTCTTGGAAAAGGATTTTCGCTGCAGCTTGGTGCCATCGGAAAAATCAATAACAATATCCGATTGGGTCTCAGTTATCAATCACCCACATGGTACTCCCTGGAAGATGAAATTTCTCAGTTTATAGTTACTTACTCTGGAGAAGAAAACGTTCCTGATTATTTTATAGATCCCAATGTAATTGTTGTTTTTGATAATACTACAAAACTGCAAACTCCCTCTAGTTTGACAGCCAGTGGCGCTTTTATATTTGGTAAAAAAGGACTATTAAGTGTTGATTATATCAATAAGAACTATCGAAATACGTCACTCGCACCAAACAATCAATTTTCAATTGCAAATGCAGTAGCCAACCAAATACTAACAAATACAAATGCCATTCGAATTGGAGGTGAGTATAGAATCAATCGCTTGAGTCTTCGAGGAGGGTATCGATTTGAAGAGAATCCATATAAAGAAAGTGGGTTGGGTGATGACACCAAGGGATTTTCGATGGGAATGGGATATGATTTTGGAGGAACGCTCCTAAGCATGTCGTATAACAAAACCTCTTCAGGGATTGGTCGTCAGCTTTATACCACAGGCCTCACGGATCAATTCAATATTTTGCAAGATCAATCCAACGTGAGTGTTTCATTGGTTTTCAAATTATAAATAGATTCCATTTATCAATTTTCACATTAGGCGAAGAATCGTCAATTATTAGTATCTTTGTGCTTTAAATAAATTATGAAGCTAGAAAAATTAGTAAGCGATTCGAATGACTCGTACGATCACGATCACCTTACTTCATCTGCTAAAACTCCAGTGCGTTCAGACGCATTTGATTTGTCAGATCAAGAAAAAATAGAACGAATTCAGAATGATGTCGCTCATATACTTGAAACTTTGGGTATGGACATGACCGATGACAGTATCAAAGGAACACCATTACGGGTTGCTAAAATGTTTGTTAATGAGATTTTTGGCGGTTTACATCCCGATAGAAAACCCAAAGCGTCCACATTTGAAAACAAGTACAACTACGGAGAAATGTTGGTCGAAAAAAACATTACCCTCTACTCTACTTGCGAACACCACTTGCTTCCAATAGTAGGAAAAGCTCATGTGGCTTACATTTCCAATGGAACCGTAGTAGGTTTGTCAAAAATGAATCGAATTGTAGAATATTTTGCAAAACGACCTCAAGTACAAGAGCGTCTTACGATGCAAATAGTTCAAGCGCTTCAAGAAGTATTGAATACAGATGATGTAGCTTGCGTAATCGACGCAAAGCATTTGTGTGTTAATTCAAGAGGAATTAAAGATATTGACAGCAGTACTGTCACTGCAGAGTATGGTGGAAAGTTCAAAGATCCTGAAGTCAGGAAAGAATTTTTGGACTACCTTCATATTGATAGTGCGTATTAATTAGTAGAATGATCGCTTCGCAACAATCACTCAAAATATACAATTCCTTAACTGGAAAGAAAGAAAATTTTGTTCCTCTCCATGAACATCATGTTGGTATGTATGTTTGCGGTCCAACAGTTTACAGCAATGTACATTTAGGAAATTGTCGAACGTTTATTTCATTCGATATGGTGTATCGGTATTTGAAGTTTTTAGGGTACAAAGTGCGCTACGTTCGAAATATTACGGACGCAGGGCATTTGGAAAATGATGCGGATAGCGGCGAAGATCGAATTGCAAAAAAAGCGCGTTTAGAGGCTATTGAGCCTATGGAAGTCGTGCAACGCTATACCGTTGACTTTCATCAAACACTGAAAGCCTTTAATGCACTTCCTCCTAGCATTGAACCCACGGCAACGGGCCATATTGTTGAACAAATAGAAATCATCAAGCAAATTCTAGACAAAGGATTCGCCTATGAAGTGAACGGCTCTATTTATTTTGACGTCTCTAAATTTAATAAATCCCACGATTACGGTAAATTAAGCGGCCGTAAACTGGAGGATATGATTCACAATACTCGAGAACTTGAGGGTCAAAGTGATAAAAAAAATCCGCAAGATTTTGCTCTTTGGAAAAAAGCAGAACCTCAACACATTATGAGATGGCCTTCTCCTTGGAGCGACGGATTTCCAGGTTGGCACCTAGAATGTACTGCCATGAGTACAAAATACTTAGGCAATCAATTTGATATTCACGGAGGTGGAATGGATTTAAAGTTTCCTCATCACGAATGTGAAATTGCTCAATCCGAGGCTTATTGTGGGCAAACTCCTGTTAATTATTGGATGCATGCTAATATGCTGACGTTAAACGGTCAGAAAATGGCAAAATCCACAGGTAATAATATTCTACCTAATGAAATATTTTCGGGAAACAACAACATTTTAAGTCAAGCTTTCGAACCGGCTGTTGTTCGGTTTTTTATGCTGCAAGCGCACTACAGAAGTATTTTAGATTTTAGCAACGATGCTCTAGCAGCTTCTGAAAAAGGATATCGAAAATTAATGGAAGCCCTAAAACTTTGCGGTTCAATTTCAACTTCAGACAAAACTGTTGGCTTTGATATAGATGCATGGAAACAATCCTGTTTTGATGCTATGAATGATGATTTTAATAGTCCCATATTAATTGCCAAACTTTTTGATGCTGTGAAGTTTCTGTATTTACTTCATGATGCAAAAGCAACTGTTTCTGAAAAAGATTTGAAATCATTGACTGCTTCTCTTAACAATTTTGTTTTTGATGTTCTAGGACTTGAGGCATCACACAAAAGCACCAATGACCAAACTCTTTCGGGTGTTGTTTCTATGCTCATCACAATGCGAAACGAAGCACGGGATCGAAAAGATTTTGCAACCTCAGATCGAATTCGAGATGAACTCGCAGCTTTGGGTGTTCAACTCAAAGACGGAAAAGAAGGGACCACTTTTTCAATTTAAACAATTTTATGAAACAATTGTTGATAGCTCCTTTTGTGTTTTTGGTGAGGATCTACCAATATTTGATTTCGCCACTACTCCCAAGCGCTTGTCGCTATACGCCCACTTGTTCTCACTATACCATTGAAGCACTCAAAACACACGGATTACTAAAAGGTGGGTGGTTGTCTATAAAACGAATTTTCAGCTGTCATCCATGGGGTGGAAAGGGCTTTGACCCTGTACCAAAAAAATAAATAGAGCAAAAAACATTTGCTTATCTTTACGTAAAATTAAAATACTATGCATTTGCTTCAAATTGATTGGGGACCTAGTGAAATGCTATTCAGCATTGGATCTTTTGGAATTCGATATTACAGTCTCATGTTTGTTATAGGCTTTTTATTGGGCTATAATATTGTTAAAAAAATATACAAAAACGAGCATGTCAATGTGGAGTATGTAGAATCACTTTTTATGTACGTTGTGATTGCTACATTGCTTGGAGCCCGACTGGGTGAGGTGTTTTTTTACAACTGGGATTATTTTCAAAATCATCTGGTAGAAATTTTGCTCCCCATAAAAGCTGTGGAAAATGCAAGTCTATTTTTTGGATTGATTGATGGATATGAATTTGTTGGATATAGAGGATTGGCAAGTCACGGTGCAGCTATCGGAATTATCAGTGCAATGATTTTATATCGAAGAAACTACCCCTATAAAACAACTTTATGGATACTCGACCGTATCGTAATTCCAATTGCTCTAGCCGCTGTATTGATTCGAATTGGCAACTTTTTCAATTCTGAAATTGTAGGTGATTACACTAACAACAACTTTGGAGTTGTCTTTTTGAACCGTGGAGAAATATACCCAAGACATCCCGCGCAATTGTATGAGGCATTTGGATACCTCATCTCATTTTATATTCTTTGGAAAACGTATTGGAATTCGAATAAAAAAGAAAAAGCAGGTTATTTGTTTGGATTCTTTTTGGCACTTATTTTTTCTATTCGGTTTTTGGTAGAATTTGTAAAAGTAAGTCAAGGAGGGTTCGAAGATGCATTGGGTGTTTTGTCTACAGGACAATGGTTAAGTATTCCGCTTATTGGAATTGGATTGTTTTTTATGTTTCGAAAAACAGCACAGCCCAAAAATGCGTAAATCTTCCTTTTTCATATTGGCAATAACTCTTATACTGGGTTGCTCCAATAGGTCAAAAAAGATTATTACAACTACTGAACCTCAATTTAAAGCAGAAGGCATATTGTATGTTACTCGACAAACAGATACGCTACTTCATAAATTGATTGTAGAAGTTGCTGACACCCCTTATGAGCGTGAAACGGGAATGATGTATCGCTCTTCCATGAAGAAGCATCAGGGAATGTTATTTGTATTTAACAAGGAAGCTCAGCGGTCATTTTACATGAAAAATACAGAAATCCCTTTGGACATCATTTATTTGAACAAAAACTTGGAAGTTGTATCAATCATTCACAACGCTGAACCCATGAACGAGCAATCGCTTTCCTCGAAAGTACCCGCTCAGTTTGTTCTGGAACTTCTAGGAGGTCAAAGCAATGCGCTTGGATTGCTTGTAGGAGATCAAGTCAGTTATTATACTCCATAAAAAAACCGCCAAAAAGGCGGTTTTAATAGTATTTATATATTGTTTATTATGACTTTTTCGCCACCTTTTTGGTTGTGTCAAACATAACCGGTGTAGCAATAAAAAGAGAGGAATAGGTTCCTACAAGCACCCCAACAATCAAAGCAAACATAAAGCCTCGGATAGATTCTCCACCAAAAGCAAAGATTGCTAAAAGCACTACCAAGGTAGTTAAAGAAGTGTTCAGCGTTCGACTCAATGTACTGTTCAAAGCACTGTTAACTAACTTCGAGAATTGAGAACTCGGGCTTTGATTTACAAATTCACGAATTCTGTCAAAGACAACAACCGTATCATTTAATGAGTATCCGATTACAGTCAAAACTGCCGCTATAAATGCTTGGTTGATTTCCATGTTAAAAGGCATAAAGGTATAAGTGATTGAAAAAATCCCTAACACGACTAACACATCGTGAAAAACAGCAGCGACTGCACCCAACGAATATTGCCACTTTCTAAATCGAAGTAAAATGTATAAAAAGACTACGATTAAGGATCCAAATACAGCTAAAAAAGAATTCTTCTTAATATCATCTGCAATGGTAGGCCCTACTTTTATAGAGGACATTATTCCTGTCTGTTGTCCTTCTTGCCCATTCACAAAATCCTGATAGCTTAGGTTTTGTGGTAAATAAGTACTCAAGGCTTCGTATAATTTTTCTTGAATTTCATCATCTACAGCAGCACCTTCAACATCTACTTTATATTTGGTTGTAATTTTAAGTTGATTGTCACTTCCGAAAGTTTTAGCCTCGGCACTTCCAAAAACAGCCTCAAGATCAGCTTGGACCTCACTAGGATTAACTGCTTTTTCAAAACGAACAGTATAAGAACGTCCACCCACAAAGTCAACTCCTTGATTCAATCCTTTGGAAAATAATGAAAATACAGCTACAAGGATAAGAACACCAGAAACCACATAAGCCCATTTTCTTCGCTCTAAAAATGAAAAGCTTAGATTGGAAAATAAGTTTTTGGTTAGAGACGTTGAAAAGTTCAATTCCTTTCCTCTAGCATTACGACTATCCACTAGCATACGGGTAATAAATATTGCTGTAAACAATGAAGTAGCAATACCAATCAACAATGTGGTGGCAAAACCTTTAATAGGCCCTGTTCCAAACATAAACAATATCAATGCCGTAAGACCTGTTGTAATGTTAGCATCTAAAATAGAAGACAACGCGTTGTTAAATCCATCGGATACGGCTTGTTTTTGTCCTTTCCCTTTGGCAAGTTCTTCGCGAATTCGCTCAAAAATCAGTACGTTAGCATCTACAGACATACCAATCGTTAATACAATTCCTGCAATTCCAGGCAAAGTTAGAACAGCGCCCAATCCGGCTAAGATTCCAAAAATCAATACAATATTAAATGTCAAAGCAATATCGGCATACAATCCTGCGCGACCGTAATAGAAAGTCATCCATAACAACACTAATGAAAGAGCAATTAAAAAGGAATTGATTCCGCTTTCTATAGCTTCTTTTCCAAGAGATGGGCCTACGATTTCTGACTGAATTATTTCTGCAGAAGCAGGAAGTTTTCCTGCTCGTAAAACATTGGCAAGGTCAATGGCTTCGTTAAGCGTAAATTGTCCTGAAATTTCAGAACGTCCACCAGCAATAGCTCCTGTGGAAACTCCGGGTGCAGAGTATACAATATCATCCAAAACAATAGCAATATTGCTTTGTTCTTTATACGCTTTTCCTGTCATTTCTTCCCAAATACGTGCTCCTTTTCCATTCATTTGCATGGAAACCGCAGGGCCTCCAGAGGGATCATAGGTTTGAGAAGCATCCACTACTACACTACCACTCAATTGGGGTGTATTGGAACGGTTGGATTTGATAATATACAAATCAACAACTTCCGAGTTTGGCGATTCTTTGCCCCACAAAAAACGCGTATAGCGCTGTTCGGGAGCCAATAGCTTTCTTACCTCGGGCATATCTAAATATTGAGATACTTTAGCAACGTCTTTTTTAGCAAACTGGGCTAGAACCGGACCTCCTTGATAACCATTTCCGACAATTAAATCAAATAGTGGGTTTTGTGAAGCCACTGATGTTGAATCTTGGGAAGCTTCTACATCTGCTAAAAGATCATCAATATCAGAGCTTTCAGAGGCGTCTGATTTTTCATCATCAACAGAGATAACGCTTTTTAAATATTCGTTGGCTTGTGATAAAAAAGAATAGTATTGATCATTTTTGTCTGTTTCCCAGAATTCCAATTGGGCAGTACTTTGCAAAAGATTTTTGACTCGTGATACATCCTTAGCACCAGGAAGTTCAACCAAAATTCTTCCCGAAGTTCCTAGGCGTTGAATATTGGGTTGTGTAACTCCAAACTTGTCAATTCGTTTACGCAATACCTCAAAAGCAGAAAGGATGGATTCATCAATTTTGATAACAATCACTCGCTTCACTTCCTCATCGGTCATTTCAAAATTAATTTCATCACTCAATGTTCTGTTTGCGAAAATATCGGGAGAGGCTAATTTAGCATCTCCTTTAATCGCATCAAAAGCATTGAAAAAAGACTGTAAATATGTCTCGTCAGAAGCTTTTTGAAGTTGATCGGCATCGTTGAGAGCTTGATTAAAAAGCGGGTCGCGAGAGTTGTCTGCTAATCCTTTGAGGATGTCTTTTACAGAAACCTGAAGAATTACATTAATTCCCCCTTTTAAATCGAGTCCTTTATTGAGTTCTTTTGCTTTGGCGCTTTTATAGGTTGTAAATCCGTAAAGGGATTCATTTCCAATAGAATCCAAATAGGAAGCAACCGCTTGGTCTCTTTTGAATACATATTCATCTTCGTTTTCTGAAAACTGAACCTCAGCATATATTTTGGCTTCTTTCTCCACACCAGAAGTGATGAAAGTAAACGACAATTGGTATATACTCACGATTCCGAATAAAACGGCAAAAACTTTAATGAGTCCGTTATTTTGCATAATCTTGGTTTTTTGATCTAAATTAAGTCGAGCAAATATAGGGTAACGGTAAAGATTTACCAATTATATCGGCTTGGATTTCGGTTGATTAAGTATTAGTAATTAGCTTACAATATCTTGCAATGCGTTATTCATGGTTCTGACTGCAGCGGCACTTTTTTCAAACTTCTGTTTTTCGGCTTGATTCAAGTTTATATCGACAATCGATTCCAGTCCATTTTTTCCAATGATACAAGGAACACCAATACAGATATCAGACTGATCGTATTCTCCATCTAAATAAACCGAGCAAGGAATCATTCTTTTTTGATCATTCAAAATGCTATCCACTAAATAGGCTACAGAAGCTCCAGGTGCATACCAAGCAGAAGTTCCTAAAAGTTTGGTTAGTGTAGCTCCACCTACCATTGTGTCAGCAGCAACTTTTTGAAGAGCATCATCGGATAAAAAATTAGAAACAGGATTGCCATTATAGCTAGCCAAACGAGTCAATGGAATCATGGTAGTATCTCCATGACCTCCGATAACCATTCCGTGGATGTCGTTGGCGGGTTTATCGAGCGCTAAGGACAAATAGGTCTTGAAACGCGAACTGTCGAGAGCACCCCCCATTCCGATAATTCTATTTTTGGGCAAGCCAGTAGCTTTGAGAGCCAAATATGTCATGGTGTCCATAGGATTGGAAACAACAACAATAATGGTGTTTGGTGAATGTTTTAAAACGTTTTCAGAAACAGTTTGAACAATTCCAGCATTGATTCCGATCAATTCCTCTCGAGTCATTCCAGGTTTTCTGGGGATTCCTGAAGTAATTACAACAACATTACTGTTGGCTGTTTTGGAATAATCATTGGTAACCCCTACAATTTTAGTATTGAACCCTAAAGTGGTAGCAGTTTGCATCATGTCTAATGCTTTTCCTTCTGCAAATCCGTCTTTGATATCTAACAAAACGACTTCGCTTGCAATACGTTGAGAAGCGATGGCATTAGCGCATGTAGCGCCTACATTACCAGCGCCTACAATAGTTACTTTCATGGTATTTTTAATTATTAAATTGATAAAAATTATGCATCAATATTTGCATAAACAGCATTTTTTTCGATAAACTCTCTTCTTGGGGGAACTTCATCACCCATAAGCATTGAAAAAATTCGGTCTGCTTCGCCGCCGTTGTCAATAACAACTTTACGCAAAGTTCTAAATTCAGGGTTCATCGTTGTATCCCACAATTGCTCGGCATTCATTTCTCCTAGTCCTTTGTATCGTTGAACAGCAGCTCCTGAACCGAATTTTTCCATAATTTGATCGCGTTCTTGATCGTTCCATGCATACTGTTTTTTGGCTCCTCGTTTCACAAGGTATAATGGAGGAGTTGCTATGTACACATTCCCACTTTCGATAAGCTCTCGCATGTATCGAAAGAAAAAAGTAAGAATTAACGTTGAAATGTGGCTTCCATCGACATCGGCATCACACATAATCACAACTTTGTGGTATCTGAGTTTTTCGAGATTCAGTGCTTTGCTGTCTTCTTCAGTTCCTATGGTTACACCAAGAGCAGTATATATATTGCGAATTTCTTCATTTTCAAAAACTTTGTGTTGCATGGCTTTTTCAACGTTCAAAATTTTACCTCTTAGGGGTAAAATGGCTTGAAAATTTCGATCGCGACCTTGCTTAGCGGTACCGCCTGCAGAATCTCCCTCAACCAAAAACACTTCGCATTTTACTGGATCTTGTTCAGAACAATCCGAAAGTTTTCCTGGCAATCCACCCCCGCTCATGACGGTTTTTCGTTGCACCATTTCACGGGCTTTTCGAGCCGCATGACGCGCTTGTGCTGCTAGAATAACTTTTTGGACGATGATTTTTGCGTCGTTAGGGTGTTCTTCCAAATAGTTTTCAAGCATCTCAGAAACTGCCTGAGAAACAGCAGAAGTCACTTCTCTATTTCCTAATTTGGTTTTGGTTTGCCCCTCAAATTGCGGTTCAGCAACTTTAACAGAAATAATAGCCGTTAGCCCTTCCCTAAAGTCATCACCAGCAATATCGAATTTCAACTTGTCAAGCATTCCAGATGCATCTGCGTACTTCTTTAGTGTTGAGGTCAATCCTCTGCGAAATCCGGCCAGGTGCGTTCCTCCCTCGTGTGTGTTGATATTGTTTACATAAGAGTGAAGGTTCTCTGCATACGAAGTATTGTAAACCATAGCGACCTCAACAGGAATATCGTTTTTTTCACCTTCCATAGAAATCACATCAGCAATTAAACACTCACGATTTCCATCCAAGAAACGTATAAATTCTTTTAGACCTTCATTGGAATGAAATAATTCTGTCTGAAATTCTCCTTTTTCATCAGTGACTCTTTTGTCTGTAATGTTAATTCGAATTCCTTTATTAAGATACGAAAGCTCTCGCATTCTGTTGGCAAGTGTATCGTATGAATATTCGGTGGTTTGTGTAAAAATAGACGCGTCGGGTCGAAAAGTAACTACCGTACCTTTGATGTCTGTTTTTCCAATTAATTTTGCTGGATACAAAGGCTTTCCAAAGGCATATTCTTGTTCCCACATTTCACCATCACGATGCACGGTAGCTTTGAGATGTTCAGACAATGCATTTACACAAGAAACCCCGACTCCGTGAAGACCTCCAGAAACCTTGTAAGAATCTTTATCAAATTTTCCTCCTGCACCGATTTTAGTCATTACAACCTCAAGGGCTGAAACTCCTTCTTTTTTATGAATATCTACTGGGATTCCACGCCCGTCATCCTGAACAGAGACTGAACTATCTTCGTGAATAATGACATCTATCTTAGAGCAGTGTCCGGCCATTGCTTCATCAATGGAATTATCTACAACTTCATAGACCAAATGGTGCAATCCTCTCACTCCAACATCACCAATATACATGGACGGACGCATGCGAACATGTTCCATTCCTTCAAGCGCTTGTATACTGTCTGCCGAATATTGATTTTTTTTTAAATCTTCACTCATAAATTAATTGTTTTAACTGGTAATTCGTTATCCTAACAAATATAAGGAAACATGCCGCCAATTAAGCCCCAAAGCACCTGTAAAACTGATTAAGTTATCAACATTTGAGTGTTAAAAAAAAGTGCGGGATTGACCTAGAAAAGGCATAGAATCAAGGGTTATGTTTCAAGAACAAAAAAGATAAAAAACTACGCCCTAATAAGAGTCCGAATGAACCGACGAAATTGCTCTTCCAGAAGGGTCAATCATGTTTTTGAAGGCCTGGTCCCACTCCAACGCAGTTGGTGTACTACAGGCGATAGAAGGAACCGAAGGGACTGTTAGAGCTGCAGTTTCAGAAGGGAAATGTTCTTCAAAAATACTTCTGTAGTAATATTCTTCTTTGGACATCGGTGTTTGGACTGGAAAACGGAAACTGGCCTGCTCCATTTGTTGGTCCGAAACGGCTTCTTCAACCACTTCCTTAAGGGTATCAATCCAACTGTAACCTACTCCGTCACTGAATTGCTCTTTTTGTCTCCAAGCAACGGACTCAGGCAAGTACGATTCAAATGCTTTTCGAAGCACCCATTTTTCCATTCGTTCCCCATTTATCATTTTGTCTTGGGGATTGATGCTCATAGCTACATCCATGAATTCTTTATCCAAAAAAGGAACTCTTCCCTCAATACCCCAAGCGGCTAAAGACTTATTGGCACGTAAACAATCGTATTGGTGTAATTTTTCTAGTTTTCGTACTGTTTCTTCGTGAAATTCTTT
>JAURCF010000007.1 GCA_030828565.1 Flavobacteriaceae bacterium | reverse complement strand
CCCTTGTAGGCAGTTTCTAGGGTCAATGAAGTACCGCCTCCAATTTGTGCTACTAGTTGAGGTTGGAACAGTACGGCAAACAATCCTCCCAACAACGACCCAATCAGTAGGGCGACAATGGGCGGTGTTTTTTTAATAATCAACACAATGATAATCAAAGGAACAAGAAACAACCAGCCACTGATATGAAAGGTGTTTTCAATGGCGTTCAATAATTCGGCAGTGTTTACGTCTCCCGACGCTTCAAATCCCAATCCCAAAAACACAAACACGATGAGGGTAATAACGATACTGGGAACGGTGGTATAAGTCATATAGCGTATGTGTGAAAAAAGTTCAGATCCTGCCATAGCAGGCGCTAAATTTGTGGTATCGCTCAAAGGGGATAGCTTGTCGCCAAAATAAGCTCCTGAAATAACAGCCCCTGCAACCATTCCAACCGGAAGGCCAATGGCTTTTCCGATTCCTATCAAAGCAATACCCACCGTTGCAGAAGTTGTCCAGCTGCTCCCAGTTGCCAATGAAATGATTGCGCAAATCAGAATGCAAGCAGGTAAAAAAATTGTTGGGTTCAGAATTTTTAATCCATAATAAATCATGGATGGAATGATGCCGCTCACCAACCAACTCCCCGCGAGTGCTCCAACAAATAACAGAATAATCAAAGCTCCTGTGGTTGACTGAACATTTCCAGCAACTTTTTGAATCATGCTCTTGTAGTTGACTTTATTGAAAAAACCAACTATCCCTGCCACAGCCGCACCAAGCAACAAAATAAATTGATTGGAACCGCTCAATGCGTCGTCTCCAAAAACAAAAACATTATAAGCCAATAAAACCACCAAAATCACTACAGGTAGCATTGCCTCTTTAAGCGATAATTCAGGATTTGAATAGGTAGAAGATGTTGGTGATGACATTTGGATACAATTTTGTTTTGTAATGTTACGATTTTAACAAAATGTGTGCAACTATTTCAAAAATTCTTAAAGAAAAGTGTGGCTGAATCCCTAAAAACATTTGTATTTTTGTTTAAAATTATTAGAAATGAATCAATTTGATGTTGCTATTATTGGATCTGGACCTGGAGGCTATGTTGCTGCTATTCGTTGCGCTCAACTGGGAATGAAAACTGCGTTGATAGAAAAATACAATTCGTTGGGAGGTACATGTCTTAATGTGGGTTGTATTCCTTCCAAATCCTTATTGGATTCTTCGCACCATTACGAAGATGCTATCAAGCATTTTGATACGCATGGTATTGAAATCCCCGGCGAAATCAATGTCAATCTAGAAAAAATGATTGCCCGCAAACAGTCTGTGGTGGATCAAACTACCAAAGGAATTGATTTTTTAATGGATAAAAATAACATTACCGTTTTTAAGGGATTGGGTTCTTTTGTGGACAATACGCACGTTTCGATTGATAATGGAAAAGACAAACCAACGGTTATTGAGGCAAAAAACAGCATCATTGCTACCGGTTCGAAACCGGCTAACTTGCCATTTATTAATATCGACAAAGATCGAATTATCACTTCTACCGAAGCCTTGTCTCTAAAAGAAATTCCCAAACATTTGATTGTGATTGGAGGAGGAGTTATTGGTTTGGAGCTGGGACAAGTATACAAACGCCTCGGATCAGCGGTTTCTGTGATTGAATACGCAGATCGCATTACTCCCGTTATGGATGCGTCTTTGTCCAAAGAATTGATGAAAGTACTGAAAAAACAAAAAGTCAAATTTTACTTGTCTCATCAGGTAAACAATGTAAGCCGCAAAGGAGATTCTGTTACTGTTTCGGCAGTAAATCCAAAAGGAGAAACTGTTTCGTTTGAGGGAGATTATTGCCTTGTTTCTGTAGGAAGAAAGCCCTATACCGACGGCTTGAAAGCCGAGGCTGCAGGAGTTGTGGTTACAGAGCGTGGACAAATAGAGGTCAACGATCATCTACAAACAACGGCCTCCAATATATATGCCATTGGAGATGTGGTACGTGGGGCAATGCTCGCTCACAAAGCCGAAGAAGAAGGGGTGATGGTTGCAGAAATTATTGCAGGTCAAAAACCGCATATTGATTACAATCTAATTCCCAACGTAATATACACCTGGCCCGAAGTAGCAGCTGTAGGCAAAACAGAGGAGCAATTGCAATCTTCTGGGGTTGAATATAAAGTCGGGCAGTTTCCAATGCGGGCGTTGGGTCGTGCTCGCGCCAGTATGGATATTGATGGATTTGTAAAGATTCTTGCCGACAAACAAACCGACGAGGTTTTGGGTGTTCATATGATTGGAGCTCGCGTAGCGGATCTTATAGCCGAGGCTGTAACCGCCATGGAATTTAGAGCTTCTGCCGAGGATATTGCGCGTATGAGCCATTCCCATCCTACCTATGCTGAAGCCGTCAAAGAAGCCGCCTTAGCCGCAACCGGTGACCGTGCGCTTCATGTGTAGCATGGGTTTCAGCAGAAAGATATAAAAGGCGTTTTAAACGCCTTTTTTATGCCTTAATTTTTTTTTAACTTAGCATTAAACAAGCCCGGAATTGTTTAAATGAACGCCAACCTATTTCATTTTTTCTTTTTTGGGGTTTGGATTGATACCGTATAAGGTGGATATACAACTCATACAGCATAGTATTTATGAGCTACGCGGACAGCGTATTATGCTTGATTTTGACCTTGCCGAACTGTGTGCAGTTGAAATGAGAGTCCTTTACCAAGCTGTTAGACGCAACAAGGATATTTTCCCGAAGATTTTATGTTTAAGTTGACCAAATAAGAATGGGAGATGTTATCACAATTTGAGATGCCATAGCCTGACAATCTTATGCCCAACAGTCTTCACCCAAGGCTTTGCAATTGTCGCATAAAGCAACACCACTGCGGTAACCCCAACCGTAAAACACAGCGCACCCACTACAGCAGTTTCCCAAGCCAAGGATTGCTTATAAAACTTATACAATCCAATACTGGTAAAACTTCCATACAGCACAACGTAATGCATAATATAAAGCGATAGGGTCTTTGTGCCGATTTTTTGCCACAGGCTTTGCTTTACTAGCGGTTCCAACAGCATAAACACCCCAAAAAGCATCAGTACATCGCCCAAGTGCATAAACAAAAAATTGTTATACGAAACCGCACTAAGGAGCGCGCTAGAAAACGTTTTGGACAAGTTGTGTATGATGGCGGTGGAGTGGAAGGAGAGTATATATCCCAACGCCAAAAAGCCCATTGCCCAATAATTCAATTTTTTAGGTTTTTCAGGCATCAATAAAGCAATACCCGCACCAAAACTTACATAGCCCAACCACGGCAACAGGTAAAAAACCGCACCATTGGCTTTGGTTAAATATGCAGAAATAAACAATGGGAGTTGCTCAAAGGTAAGCTGTGCATAAAGCGGGTTGGTGGCAAATATGCCAATTCCAATACTGAAAAACAGTAGGGAACGAAACCTCCCTAATCTGCTAAACACCAAATACAACAATATGGAAAACAACAAACCGCATCCAATAATTTGCAATACATCGGGGCGTAAAAAAGTTTTGGTAATCCGCCCTGTGGTTAGAAAATAGGGGAGGCTTAGCCGCAAGGCATAGCCCCATAAAATAAGCTCAACAACCCGTTTGAGTCCTTTTTTCAATCGTGGATTTCGCCAACCCTGAACAGGGTTTCGTTCCAACAAAAACAGAAATACCCAACCTGTTATGGTAAAAAATACAGGAGCTGTAATGCCTCGAAAATACAACCAAATGCGGTAAACCCAATGGTTTGTGTCAACGCTAGATGGGTCAAGCAACCCACTGATAAAATGCCCTTGCAACATCATAAGAATTGCAAAAGCACGAAGCGCATCAATAAAATAGAGCCTTTTATTAGAAACTAGCATTGCAGCAAAACTACAAAATGCGATTCATCTTTTCTTGAATTTCGTCAAGGCATAAATTCCCAATACTCCCTTGGTGGGTGTGGTTGAGTTTTCGTTGGGGTTTAAAGGCTCCCTTTTCAATCGTTTCTCCAACTTGCTTGTAAGCATCTCGAAAAGGCACTCCTTGATTGACCAATTCGTTGAGGGTGTCAACACTAAAAAGATAGTCGTATTTTTCATCTAGTGTAATTCCTTCTTTTACAATTACTTGCTTTATAGAGAAAGTCATCATTTCCAAACAAGCTTTCAATTCTTCAATTCCCTCTATTATGGGACCTTTAAACAGTTGCATTTCTCTGTGATATCCACTAGGTAGGTTGTTTGCCATCAGGGTCAATTGATTGGGCAATCCTTGAAGTGCGTTGCATTTTCCTCGAATAAGTTCGAATACATCCGGATTTTTTTTGTGAGGCATAATGCTTGATCCTGTGGTTAATTCTTCTGGAAAACCTATAAAATCAAAGTTCTGACTCATATACAAGCAAATGTCCATTGAAAATCGAGACAAGGTACTGGCGATTCCTGCCATTCCTGTAGCTACGACTTTTTCGAGCTTGCCTCTTCCCATTTGAGCGGCTACAACATTGTATTTTAAGGTTGAAAAACCCAAGGCTTTGGTGGTATTGTTTCGGTCAATAGGGAAGGAGCTACCGTATCCTGCAGCACTTCCCAAAGGGTTTTGATCGGTCATGTATTGAGCGGCATTCATAAGAACCACATCGTCAATCAAGCTTTCGGCATAGGCAGAAAACCAAAGACCAAAAGAGGATGGCATTGCAACTTGCAGGTGTGTGTAACCAGGCAACAACACATTTTTGTGTTGGTTGGCAAGTGCAAGCAGAGTGTCAAACAACTTTTTGGCAGCGTCCTTAATGAGGTTGATTTCTTCTTTCAAATACAAATGCATAGCCACCAAAACCTGATCGTTTCTGGAGCGTGCCGTATGGATTTTTTTTCCAACGTCTCCCAGTTGTTGTGTAAGATGAAATTCTATTTTCGAATGAACGTCTTCAAACTCTTTTTCAATGACAAATGAACCCTCTAAAATGTGTTGTTTTATAACCTCCAATTCGGACACAAGTTGATTCACTTCCTCCGAGGTAAGAAGTCCGACTTGACCCAACATTTGCGCATGAGCTATCGAAGCCAAAACATCGTATTTCGCAAGAAACAAATCGTATTCTCGATCCTTACCAACGGTAAATGAATCAATTTTTTGATGACTAATCACTCCTTTTTGCCAAAGTTTCATTATTTAAATTATTAGTTTATAATATTTTATTTAAAATACTGGAATACAGTTTAATAGCTTCGTCTATTTCATCAATAAAAATATACTCATCAGCGGTATGTGATCGTGTTGAATCACCCGGCCCTAATTTTAATGAAGGGCACGTAAGAACCGATTGGTCCGACAATGTGGGCGATCCGTAAGTAGGTCTATTGAGCTCCATTCCTGCTTTTACCAAAGGATGGTTTTTGGGTATGGAAGACGAATTCAATCGAAGCGATCTTGGCGTAATTTCACAAGGTGCTTTGGCTTGTAAAAGATCTGTAATTTCTTGATTTGAATATTGATCATTCACACGAACATCGACCACGATATGAACTTCCGATGGAATGACATTGTGCTGACTTCCTGCATTAATTTGAGTAACCGTTAATTTTACATCTCCCAACGTTTCTGATGACTTATCAAACGTAAAGTTTTTTAACCATTGCAGCACTTCGATCGATTTTAGAATGGGATTGTCGTCATTCGGATGTGCAGCATGTCCTGGAGTTCCTTTGACTTTAACATCAAAAACAACCAGTCCTTTTTCAGAGATTGCCAGCTTCATGAGTGTGGGTTCGCCTACAATAGCAACATCTATTGTTGGTAATAGCGGCAATACACTGTTTAACCCATTCTTTCCCGAGCTTTCTTCTTCTGCTGAAGCTACTACAACCAAATTGTAGTTCAAGTCTTTGTGCCCATAGAAATGAGTGAAAACGGCAATCAACGAAACCAAAGCGCCTCCAGCATCGTTGCTCCCCAATCCGTAAAGTTTTCCATCTATAATTTCTGGCTGATAAGGATCGCGTGTGTATGCTCTATTGGGTCGAACGGTGTCGTGATGCGAGTTTAACAGCAGGGTAGGCTTGCTTTTATCGAAATATTGATTGAAAGCATATACATTGTTATTGGATCGCTCGAAAGGAATTTCATGTTCCTTAAACCAGTCTTCAATACGATTAGCGGTTTGATCTTCTTGAGATGAAAACGATTGAATTGAAATCAAATCTTGAAGTAATTGAATGGCTTTTTGAGTCTTTGTTTCCATTTACAATTTAATTTGAGTTCTTGGATAGGATGCATTATTGATCATTGCTGGCAGTCCAATGTTTACGGATTGCACACCTTTGTTGAGTGCGTCGAAGCAATTTTTTAATTTAGGAAGCATTCCATCTGCAATGATACCCGAATCTAGTAAAGTCTTGTAGGAAGTCGTATCGATAAAAGGAATTACCGAATCGTCGTCTTCAACCGATTGCAACACGCCCTTTTTTTCAAAACAATAATGAAGAACGACTTCGAAAGCATTCGAAAGGCTTGCCGCTACTTCTGAGGCAATAGTGTCTGCGTTGGTGTTGAGTAATTGCCCTTTTTTGTTGTGAGTGATGGCACAAAAAACAGGAGTAATACCCTGACTGAGTTGTGTTTGAATAAAATCCGTATTTACCTTTTCAACATCGCCCACAAATCCAAAATCAATTTCGGGATGATTTCGTTTTACAGATTGAATGGCATTACCATCAGCTCCAGACATTCCCAATGCATTGCACCCTAGGGATTGTAATTGTGCAACAATGTTTTTGTTTATCAAGCCTGCGTATACCATGGTAACAACGTCGAGGGTTGCCGCATCAGTAATTCGTCTGCCTTGGTGCATTGTTGGTGTGAGCCCAATTTCTTTAGAAAATTGCGAGCTTTTTTTACCGCCACCATGAACCAAAATTTTAGGACCTTTTAGCTTGGAAAAATCCTGTAAAAAAGCAGTCAACTTGACGTTGTCGTCAATGACATTTCCTCCAATTTTGATTACAGCAATCGAATTACTCATTGTCTAAAATACTTTTCAATACGGCTTGAGCCGCGTATGTTCTGTTGTTGGCTTGTTCTATAACTAATGAACTTTCATGATTCAATACGTCGTCAGAAACGACTACATTCCGTCGAATGGGTAAGCAGTGCATGAACTTGGCATGGTTTGTTACTTCCATTTTCTTTCGGCTTAGCATCCATTGGTCATCGGTTCGTAATATTTTTCCATAGTCTTGATAGGAAGACCAGTTTTTTACATAAACAAAATCAGCATTTTTGAGTGCTTCTTCTTGGTCGTAAATGATGGGAATATTTTGGGTGATCTTTTTGTCGAGCTCATACCCTTTGGGGTGAGTAATCACAAAGTTAGCATCTTGATATTCCATCATTTTCACAAACGAATTTGCCACGGCATGCGGCAATGCCTTTGGATGCGGTGCCCAAGACAGCACAACTTTGGGTCTGTGAGATGGCCAGTGTTCTTTGAGTGTAATGGCGTCTGCAACTGCTTGCAGCGGATGCGCCGTAGCGCTTTCCATGTTTACGATGGGAACAGATGCGTATTTTTGAAAACTGCGAAGGACTATTTCTGACTCATCCTTTTCTTGGTCGGTTAGACTGGCAAAAGCACGAATTGCTACGATATTACAATATTGCGACACTACTTGTGCAGCTTCTCTAATATGTTCCGATCGAAGTCCGCTCATTACGGTTCCGTCTTCATATTCAATCGCCCATGCTTCGCTTGAAAAATTCATTACCATGACTTCCATGCCCAAAAGCTTTGCTGCTTTTTGTGTACTCAATCGAGTTCTTAAACTGGGGTTGAAAAACAACAACCCTAACACTTTTCGTTTTCCTAATGATTCATGCGCATAAGGGTCTTTTTTGAGTGCCTGTGCTTCTTGAACCAGCTTATGAAGATCTAACACTTCTGTTAAGTCTATGAAATTGTTCATTTTAATAGTGTTTTTAATGCATTGATAAGGGTGTCGATGTGCTTTTTTTCGATAGTCAGCGGAGGTAAAATTCGCAATAGTTTTTTGTTACTACTGCCTCCTGTAAAAATTCGATGGTCGTAAATTAGTTTTTTTCGCAGTTCTCCAACCTCAAAATCAAACTCAAGCCCCAACATAAGTCCTCTTCCTTTTATTTTTTGAATTTTTGGAAGCTGCTGAGCTTGTTCTTTAAAATAAGCTCCCATTTGAGCGGCATTGTGTTGAAGATTTTCTTTTTCAAGGGTTTCAAGCACTGCCAATGTTGCAACACAAGCCAAGTGGTTTCCTCCAAAAGTTGTTCCCAACATCCCGTATGCTGGCTTTATGCTAGGATGAATAAAAATTCCTCCAACTGGAAATCCATTCCCCATTCCTTTCGCCATCGAAATGATATGGGGTTGTATATTGTATTTCTGAAAACCAAAAAACGTTCCTGTTCTTCCAAAACCGGCTTGGACTTCATCGGCGATCAAACAAGTGTTGTATTGTTTGCACAAGGCTTCCATTTGATACACAAATGCTTCAGAAGGTTCGTCCAAACCACCAACTCCTTGAATCGACTCGAAAATCACTGCGCATACGTCTCCTTTAGCAAGTTCTTTTTCAAGCGCTTTGGCATCGTTAAATGGAAGAAAAGTAACTTTTTGTTGAGCATTTAAGGGAGCATTGATTTTCTGATTGTCCGTTGAAGCGACAGCAGCGCTGGTTCTTCCATGGAAAGCGTTTTTAAAAGCAATTACGCGTTTTTTTCCGGTATAAAAAGAAGCTAATTTTAAGGCGTTTTCGTTGGCTTCTGCCCCCGAACTGCATAAAAATAACTGATACCCATTGCATTGAGACTGCGCTTCCAACAAATTCGCTAGTTCTACTTGAAGAGGGTTTTGAATCGCGTTGGAATAGAATCCAATTTTGTCCAACTGATTTTTGATTCGTTTGGAGTATTCAGGATGATTGTGTCCTATCGAAATAACCGCATGCCCTCCATAAAGATCCAAGTACTCTTGGTCTTCTGTGTCATAGACATGAACTCCTTTTGCTCGAACAGGAGTCACATCATAAAGCGGGTAAACATCAAAAAGAGGCATAGTTTATGTTTTTGAAATTTTATTGATTTTTTCAAACGAAGCAACAATACCTTTAATTAACGAAGAACTCAATCCTTGATGTTCCATTTCGTTTAGCCCTTCAATAGTACAGCCCTTTGGTGTTGTTACTTTATCGATTTCTTGTTCAGGATGCGAGTTGGTTTCAATAAGCAAACTCGCTGCCCCTAATGCAGTTTGCATGGACATTTTCATGGCTTCATTGGCATCAAATCCCAATTGAACGCCTCCTTGTGTTGTTGCTCGAATCAATCGCATCCAAAAAGCAATTCCACTGGCACATATAACCGTTGCAGCTTGCATATGTTCCTCTTCAATGACAATCGAAGTTCCCAGTGTATTGAAAATGGCTTCTGCCAATTGCAATCGCGATTTTCCTTTTTCATTGGAACAAAGACAGGTCATTGATTTCCCAACAGAAATGGCAGTATTTGGCATGCTGCGAATGATGTAATTATCGCTTCCAATTACTGTTTCCATGCGGTCAATTTTAAACCCAGTAATGGTCGAAATCAGAACGTGCTTTCCGGTCAACAAGTCTTTTATATCGCTCAAAATATTCTCAAAATGACTTGGTTGTACTGCAAAAATGAGAATGTCTGAATTTTTAACAGCCTCTTGGTTGTCCGAGGTAACATGTACATTGCCATACTCTTTCCAATCTTCAATAGAATGTGTATTTCGCTTGGTCAAATAAAGCGAGGTTATGGTGTTGTTGGTAATAAGCCCTTTGGCAATACTCAACCCTAAATTTCCTGCACCTATAATGGCTATTTTCATAATGTGTTTTTTTAAAATGAACTATTTTTTAATTGCAATCCACAGGTTTCTTCATATCCAAACATCAAATTCATGTTTTGAATGGCTTGACCTGAGGCTCCTTTGATTAGGTTATCAATGACGCTGGTAACCAACAGATACCCATCGTGTTTGTGCAAGTGTATAAAACATTGATTCGTATTTACCACCTGCTTCAGATGAATTTCTTTTTTGGAAACCTGTGTAAATGGATCGTCTTTGTACATGTCCTCATAAAGGGCATAAGCTTCTTCCAACGAGCCTTCGAAGGCTGTGTAAGCAGTAGCGTAAATTCCTCTGGTAAAATCACCTCTAACGGGTAAAAACATCAATTGACTGGAATTTCCCTGCAAATCGGAAAGGGTTTCGCTGATTTCACCCAAATGTTGATGTTGAAAAGGTTTGTACCACGAAATATTGTTGTTTCGCCAACTAAAATGTGTAGTGCTTGAGGGTTTTACACCCGCGCCTGTACTGCCTGTAATGGCATTGATGTGAACTTCATTTTTTAACAGTTTGTTTGCGGCTAAAGGAAGAAGCGCCAACTGAATAGCCGTTGCAAAACATCCAGGATTGGCAATGGCTTGAGCAGATTGAATGGCTTTTTTATTTGTTTCAGGCAGCCCATATACAAACGATTTCCCAATAAAATGTCGATCTGCTTTCAAACGAAAATCGTTGCTCAAATCAATAATTTTGGTATTGTCATTGAATTGATTTTCACTCAAAAACGTTCCAGAATTTCCATGACCTAAGCACAAAAACAACACATTGACATCCGGATTTATGCTGTCTGTAAACAACAAATCTGTACTGCCCAACAAATCTTGATGAGTGTCTGAAATATGAGTATTTGCTCGTGTTGTGCTGTACACAAAGTCAATAGAGACTTTAGGATGATTCACTAAAATTCGAATCAACTCACCTCCAGTATATCCAGAGCCTCCAATAATTCCAACCGACAATTTTTTAGTTGTTGACATGTTGATGAATTTTATTTTGGTTAGATAATATTTTTATAAATCCTTTAGCGTCATCAGCAGACCAGCCTTTGTTCATTTCTCCGTAGCTTCCAAAAGAAGCGTTCATCAAATCATTGGGAGAATTGACCCCATCAAGAGTAAATCGGTAGGGGTGGAGGGTCAACAAAACATCGCCGTTTACAGTTTTTTGAGTACTTTCCATAAAGGCTTCCAAGTCACGCATTACAGGATCAAGATATTGTCCTTCATGCAATAGCATTCCATAAAAACTACCTTGTTGTTCTTTCTGGTATTGTTGCCATTTGGTAAGTGTGTGTTTTTCGAGCAAATGATGCCCCTTAATAATTAATAGAGGGGCAGCAGCTTCAAAACCAACTCTTCCCTTGATACCAATAATGGTGTCGCCCACGTGAATATCTCTTCCAATAGCGTATCGACTGGCAATATTTTCAACCGCTTTGATGTTGGCAATGGCAGATCCTTTGTTGCCGTTTACCGCGGTCAATTCTCCTTTTGCAAACGAAAGAGTAAGCTTTTCAGAGGTTGTAGCTTCCATCTGACTAGGATAAGCAGATTCTGGCAAAGGCGTATTTGAAGTCAATGTTTCTGAACCTCCAACGCTCGTGCCCCAAAGCCCTTGATTGATTGAATATTGGGCTTTTTCCCAAGAAATATTGATTCCCTCTTTTTTTAAATATTCAATTTCATCTTCCCGAGAAAGTTGTTGATCTCTAATGGGTGTAATGATTTCGATTTCTGGCGCTAGAACTTGAAAAATCAAATCAAATCGTACTTGATCGTTGCCAGCTCCAGTGCTTCCGTGAGCAATGTAAGAGGCGTTTATTTTTTTGGCGTATTGAATAATTTCAACCGCCTGAATAATACGCTCAGCACTTACAGAAAGTGGGTAGGTATTGTTTCTTAGGACATTTCCAAAAATCAAATATTTCACAATTTGATTGTAATACGTTTCAATAGCTTCAATCGATGTGTATGATGATGCTCCCATTTGAAGTGCTTTTTCGTGCAACAATTGGGTGTCTTCTTTCGAAAAACCTCCCGTATTAACACTTACAGCATGGACATCATAACCGTTTTTTGATAAATGTTTTACGCAATAAGAAGTGTCTAAACCACCACTGTATGCTAGGACAAGTTTTTTCATTGTTTTCTAAATTTGAGAAAAAGGGATTCTTTAATTGATTTGAGTCGCTTTAATACGGTGTTGTTGTAAGGATGTTTTTGCTTTTCCTCTTTTGTTTTAGGATCATAAAGCATACCCGTACACAAACACATGGACCGTTCGGTTCGAGTCAATACGTCAAAATTTTTGCAAGTTTGGCAACCGCTCCAAAACTCATTATCATCGGTTAGTTCAGAGAATGTAACGGGTTTGTAGCCCAAATCGTAATTGATTTTCATAACAGCCAAACCGGTTGTGATTCCAAAAATTTTGGCGTCGTTGAACTTTTCTTTGGAATAATCAAAAATGGCCTTTTTAATTTTTTTAGCAAGCCCTTTGCCTCGGTACTCTGGAGCGACAATTAGCCCAGAATGCGCTACGTACTTTCCGTGACCCCATGCTTCAATATAACAAAAACCAGCAAATTGATCTCCGTCCAAAGCAATAATAGCGTTTTTGTTCTCCATTTTCGTAGCAATGTACTCTGGAGTTCTTCTAGCAATTCCTGTTCCTCTGACTTTTGCAGAGGAAGCAATGGTTTCTGAAATAAGACTCGCATACTTGATGTGCGACCGATTGGCTATGACAATATTCATAGTCTATAAAATTTGATGTAAAAAAAATAAGTTAGTTGAGAAGCGAAACTGGACACACCTAGTTTCATAAGAAATTCGCACCCCTAGGGGCGACGACGAAAAGGAGTGGGCACTACCGAAAAGGCAGTGGCAAATGTTTCGATATGTGAACTTGTGTTTTTCACATTGCAAATATCACAAAAAAAATAATTTAAACAAGTGATTTTAAATAAATCTATTTGCTAAATTTGTTACAGAATTAACAGATGACGGAGGATGCAGCGTTCTAAACGTATTTTTTCAGTTGAATCTCCGCACGAGATTTCCATTAAAATCCTGACTTGGGCTGCTCAATTTGACACCCACCTTTGGCTTGATTCCAATGATTATCAACCTCGTTTGGGTTCCTACGACGCCCTTTTGGCTGTCGGGGTTCATTCCAGAATTGATTCTAATTATCCCGGTGCTTTTGATGCACTTCAGGCTTTTCACTCAGAAACCAAAGATTGGTTGTTTGGTTATTTAAGCTATGACCTTAAAAACGATACCTAACAACTCCATTCCTTCAATACCGATGGTCTTGCATTTCCCGAGTTGTTTTTTTTTCAACCTCAAAAAATATGGTTGTTAAAAGGCAACCAATTAGAAGCACACTACATAATTGATGGTGAAATTGATTCGGATTGGGATTCGATTCTTCAAACCGTAGATAAGCAATCAGCAAGCAATTGTAACGATCTTTCATTACGGCCAAGAATTTCTAAAGAAGAGTATATCGAAAAAGTGACTCAGCTTCTTCAACACATTCATCGCGGCGATATTTATGAAGTCAATTTTTGTATGGAGTGGTTTTCAAAAGGAACTCCAATACATCCTTTGGAAACCTTTCAGTCGCTCAATGAATTGTCTAAACCGCCCTTTGCAGCCTATTTCAAAGACGGAGACCGCTACGTTTTGTCCGCATCTCCCGAGCGTTATTTACGAAAAGAGAAAGACAATCTCTTTTCACAACCCATTAAAGGGACAGCTCCTCGATCGGATTTAAAGATCCAAGACAAGCAATTGGCTACGGATCTTCAAAGCAACGCCAAAGAACGATCCGAAAACATCATGATTGTCGATTTGGTTCGAAACGATTTATCCAAAACAGCCATCCCTGGTAGTGTCAAGGTAGCGGAACTTTGTGAAACGTATTCGTTCAAGCAAGTTCATCAAATGATATCTACCGTAACCTCAAAATTACATCCCAATTTTTCAAGCATTGATGCTATCAAAACCACCTTTCCTATGGGAAGTATGACAGGTGCTCCTAAGCTTAGAGCCATGGAGTTGATTGAAGAATATGAGCGCTCCAAAAGAAGTGTTTACAGCGGTGCGATTGGGTTTTTAACTCCCCAAGGAGATTTTGATTTCAATGTGGTTATTCGATCTATCTTGTACAATGCTTCCAATCAGTATGTTTCGTTTCAAGTAGGAAGTGCCATTACTTCCAATTCAACACCCGAAAATGAATACCAAGAGTGTCTTTTGAAAGCCAAAGCTATGCATGCCGTTTTGACCGAGTCAATTGCGACCTAAAAAATCTTATTTTTGCTTTATGTTTAGCAAGTTTTTAACACATATTGAAAAGGACTTTTCGTTTCTAAAAAACAGTCGTCTTTTAGTCGCTGTTAGTGGCGGCCTTGATAGTATGGTGTTATTACTACTTCTTAAACAATGGAATGCGGACATTGCAGTAGCTCACTGCAATTTTGGGCTACGAGGTTCAGAAAGTGATGGCGATGAAGCCTTTGTGGCTTTATATTGTCAAAACAATTCCATTCCATTTTTTAACAAACAATTCGACACCCAACTGCCAAAACACTCTACTCAAATGGCTGCGCGAACTCTTCGTTATGAATGGTTTGAATCATTGCTAGACATGCATTCGTTTGATTTTTTACTCACTGCTCACCATGCCGATGATAATTTAGAAACTTTGCTAATTAATCTTACTCGAGGAGCGGGAGTAGCTGGTTTGTTGGGAATTCCTCCTATAAACAATCGCGTTGTTCGCCCGCTTCTTCCGTTTTCTAAAAAGGAAATTCTTGATTTCGCCCAAAAAAATAATTTGGACTGGAGAGAAGATAACAGCAATCAAAAGTTAGATTATTTAAGAAACCAGATTCGACATCAAGTTGTCCCTGCGCTAAAAAACATCCAACCACAACTTTTAGACCAAGTTCAAAAAAGCATTCAATTTCTTAACGACACTAACGAAATCCAGCAACAATATTTCGATTCGTTAATCCAACAAATCAGTACCCAAGACAAATTTTCAATTCGTTTTTCTATTGAAAAAATCAAGCAGTTACACCCCTTGGAAACTCATCTTTTCGAACTGTTTTCACCCTATGGTTTTGCTTCTTCCAAAGAGCTTCTTAAGTTTTTGAAAGCGCCAACAGGGAAAGAAATTCAGTCTTCAACACACCGTTTGATTAGCGATCGAGGAGAAATTGTACTTACACAATTGATCTACCCATCGTCTGATTTTTATGAAGTTACAGAAAATGAAATCCAGCACCCCATTCGTTTATCGATAAAAGAACACACAGGCAATTTCCAAAACACACCCTGTCAAGTTTTTATTGATAAATCGTCTTTACAGTTTCCCCTTTTGTTGCGAAAGAAACAAAGTGGCGACTATTTTTATCCATTGGGTATGATGGGAAAGAAAAAAATTTCAAAGTTTTTCAATGATGAGAAAATGTCTATTTTAGCTAAAGAATCTCAATGGCTTTTGTGCTCTGGAGATGCAGTTGTTTGGGTAGTAGGCAAACGATTAGACAGTAGATTTGTTGCTTCCACTGACACCTTAAAACCCCTAAAAATTACCTATTATGAAGATTAAATTATTCTTTTTCCTTTCTTTATTTTCGTTGTTTTTGTTTTCACAAGAACCCATTTCTTGGTCTTCTGCCGTAAATGAAATTGAAAATAATGAGTATGAACTTGTCATTACTGCAGATATTGCACCCAAATGGAGTTTGTATTCCCAGCACCTCAAAGAAGGCGGTGCTTATCCAACCGAATTCATCTTTTCCAATGCCGATTCTAATTTTACACTTTTGGGAGAAGTTACCGAATCGGAATCGGTTACCAAGTTTGATCCTATTTTTGAGGTTGAACAAACGTTTTTCAAAAATCAGGCAACATTTACCCAAAAAATCAAGGTAGTGAATCCTTCTTTTGAGATAATCGATATTTCAGTCGTTTATCAGGCGTGTGATGATAAGGTTTGTATTTTTAGAGAGATTGACCTTTCTGTTGATCTGAACCAAAAAAACGTATCCCAGCTTGCTTCCAACAACCTAACCTTGGTGAATGCTGACTCCAATCCATTAAAAATACAATTACAGAATACAGAACACTTGGAATTGGCGTCTTCTAGCCAATCGAAATCTTCTCAAAAAGGGTCGTGGCAACTCTTTTTGCTTGGGTTTTTAGGGGGATTGATTGCCTTATTGACACCTTGTGTGTTTCCCATGATACCGCTGACGGTTTCGTTTTTTACAAAACAATCGAAAAGCAAACGCAATGGTACCATGAATGCCATTTGGTATGGTTTGTTTATTGTTGGAATTTATTGGGCGTTGAGTTTGCCATTTCATTTTTTGGATTCTATTGACCCCGAGATTCTAAATACGATTTCGACCAATATTTGGCTCAACGGTCTCTTTTTTGTGATTTTTGTTGCCTTTGCCTTTTCATTTTTTGGTTTCTACGAACTTACTTTACCCAATTCTTGGGCAAATAAAATGGATGCAACCTCTTCGAGAATAGGAGGTATTATAGGAATCTTTTTCATGGCATTGACTTTAGCTCTCGTTTCATTTTCTTGTACAGGCCCAATTTTGGGATCGTTGTTAGCCGGTTCTTTGACTGCCGATGGCGGTGCTTTTCAACTCACTTTGGGAATGACAGGATTTGGTTTGGCATTGGCTTTGCCCTTTGCGTTTTTTGCGTTATTTCCCAATTTGTTGAATTCGTTGCCCAAATCGGGAGGATGGATGACTACCACTAAAGTGGTTTTGGGATTTTTGGAATTGGCACTGGCATTCAAATTCCTTTCCAACGCCGATTTGGTAGGAAATTGGGGGTTATTAAAAAGAGAAATTTTTATTGGAATTTGGGCGATTGTTTTTATTGGTATGGCAATTTATCTGTTTGGAAAATGGCGTTTTCCTCATGAACCCGCTCAAATAAAAATATCCAAAGCCCGATTGGGATTGGGGGTATTAACTTTAGCTTTTGCAGTTTACTTAATACCGGGATTGTTTCCAGCTTCCAAACCGTTGACCTTATTGAGTGGATTTCCACCGCCTACTTTTTACAGCATCTACCCTCAAGAATCTGACTGTCCTTTGGGTCTGAATTGTTTCAAAGACTATGAGTCAGGATTGGCTGAAGCAAAGGCCACCAACAAACCTATCTTGCTCGATTTCACAGGCTGGGCGTGTGTAAATTGTCGTAAAGTGGAAGAAAACGTTTGGAGCGATCCGGAAATATTTCGTTTGTTGAATGAAAATTTTGTTCTCATATCCTTATATATCGATGACCGTAAAGAATTGCCCGAATCCGATCGCATTGTTTTGGAATATGTATCGGGAAAGAAAAAAGAAATCACAACAGTAGGCCAAAAGTGGGCAACGTTTCAAACACTCAATTTTGAGACTGCTTCTCAACCCTATTATGTGATGTTACATCCTGACGGAACCGTATTGGGTCCTTCTCAACAATACACGGACATTGCTACTTACAAGGCTTGGCTAAAACAAGGATTGACTGCATTTGATCAACTTGTCAAAAATTAATCCTTGAGCGTATTGTAAGTACCCAAAGCATATAAGATGGGTGAAGAAGAAGGACTTTCTATAGCCCCTTGGGTAATTCTATTGATGAATATCCAATGATCGCCACCGTCTATTTTGGACTCCACAACGCCCTCCATCCATGCCAAACAATTTGCAAGAACAGGTGCTGATGTTTGCGGAAGCAGCGCAACTTCTTCGAAACGCTCAGCGGCCGTGATTTTTGGGTTGGCAAACCGATTGGAAAGCTCGGTTTGTTGATCGGTTAAAATGCTAATTCCCACAAAAGCTCCGATTGAAAAAAAGGATACCGATTGTGCTTCTTTGCTCAAGCAAAAAAGAACCAATGCAGGATCTAGAGATACTGAGGTAAATGAATTGGCGGTAAATCCCGTTTGGGAACCGTCTGCTTTTTGAGAAGTTATAATGGTTACTCCCGTAGCAAAATTGCCGCAAAGTTGTCTAAAAAATGATTGTTCCATAAATACTCTGCAAAGAAACAACTTTTAATTCAGTTGAATTTGCTAAAAATTAGTATTTTTAAAGTTCTCAAATTATTACCATGCTTGTTAAAATCTACGCCAGTGCTGTATTTGGCATTGAGGCTACTACCATAACCATTGAGGTCAATGTGGATCAAGGAATAGGCTACCATTTGGTAGGCTTGCCCGAGAATGCCATCAAAGAAAGTAACTTTCGCATTGCTGCCGCACTCAAAAACAACGGTTACAATCTTCCCGGTAAAAAAATAACCATCAACATGGCACCTGCCGATATGCGCAAAGAAGGTGCTGCTTTTGATTTACCCATTGCGTTGGGAATACTAGCGGCTTCCAGTCAAATATCGGCTAAGGATTTGGACGCTACGGTAGTCATGGGCGAACTTTCGCTAGATGGAAACATCCAACCCATCAAAGGAGCCCTGCCCATTGCCATTCAGGCGCAAAAAGAAGGGTTTACAAATGTACTCGTTCCTTTGGCAAATGCCAACGAAGCTGCTGTTGTGGAGGGAATTGCTGTTTATGGCGTAGAAACGTTGCAAGGAGTCATTGATTTTTTAGAAGGAAATGAAACAATTTCGCCCACGAAGCTCGATGTAGAGCGTGAATTTTATGATAATTGTGCTGCTTCGGAACTCGATTTTTCAGATGTTAAAGGACAAGAAAGTATCAAGCGGTGTATGGAAATTGCTGCAGCAGGCGGGCACAATGTCATTCTAATCGGTCCGCCAGGAAGTGGAAAAACCATGCTTGCCAAACGCTTGCCCTCCATTTTACCACCCATGACCCTTCAAGAAGCTTTGGAGACGACCAAAATTCATTCGGTAGTAGGAAAACTCAAAGGCGAAGGCTTGATGCACCAGCGACCGTTTCGGGCTCCTCACCATATCATATCCGATGTTGCATTGGTAGGAGGGGGGTCGTATCCACAGCCGGGTGAAATTTCATTGGCACACAACGGGGTTCTTTTTTTAGACGAATTGCCCGAGTTCAAACGCGGCGTTTTGGAAGTCATGGCGTCAACCCATTGAAGATCGAGAAGTAACCATTTCCAGGGCGCGTTTTAGCATTACTTATCCTTCGTCGTTTATGTTGGTTGCTAGTATGAATCCCAGTCCGTCTGGGTTTTTCAATGACGGAAATCAAGCTGCTTTTTCATCTCCCGCAGAAATGCACCGATATATGGGTAAAATTTCAGGACCGCTTCTCGACAGGATAGATATTCATATCGAAGTAACTCCCGTTCCCTTTGACGAACTTTCGGAAGAACGTCGGGGCGAAACGAGTGAGGAAATCCGAAAACGAATCATTGCTTGTAGAGCTCTTCAGTCCAATAGGTTTGAATCCCACAAAGGAGTTTATTACAATGCACAAATGGGAGTAAAGCACATCCGTACCTATTGTGAACTGGACGAGTCTTCCAAAGCCTTGCTCAAAGATGCAATGGAACGATTGAATTTATCGGCTCGTGCCTACGATCGTATTTTAAAAAGTAGCCCGAACCATTGCTGATTTGGAAGAACAACCGCATATCCAAGGACAACACATTGCTGAAGCCATTCAATATCGTAGCTTGGACAGAGAAGGGTGGTTGGGGTAGTTTTAAATGAAAAACTTTATTTTTTATCTAAAATATGTTTTATCGTTTCAACATAATTTTCAAATGATTCAATTCCTTTTTTAGTTAAAGAAACTTTTGTATTTGGATAGTTATCTAAAAAGCTTTTACGGATAGTTATATAATCAGCTTGTTCTAATTTTTTGAGTTGCACACTAAGATTACCAGAAGTTGCCTCTGTCGTTGTCTTAAGTTCTTTAAAACTAACCTGTGTGTGAACCATTAAATAAGATACAATCGCTAAACGTAAAGGAGCATGCAGTAAAGGATCTAAGTCTTTATACATCTTTTTTTCTTGAATTATAGTGCAAATAAATTCCTGGAATAAGAAAAGCAACCAATGAAGCTATACCCATTAACAGAGGATGTTCTTTCCAAGGCACAAAAAACGTGAGATATGCAGCTAGGTTTAATGTTAGTCCACAGATTAGTAATATTCTGCTTTTTATAAAGCTGCCAGCTACAGCTGTTGCAACACCCAATAAAAGCAATATTACAAAGCTTAAATAGTTTTTAAGGTATGGCGCAAAAGCAAAACCTGTAACCATAATATTGATTCCTGTAAACAACCAAAGTCTGGAAGAAACTAAATGTAAGTGATTTTTTTTGTATCGTTCTTTTTTTCCATAATAAAAGATCGTATAAACAGTTAGCAGTGGCATGATGAGATAGGGATACCAACTATAATTACCCATGTTATTGGAGATCACATAGTATTGTGTAAAGCAACAAATTGCTACCGTTGCCCCCCACAAAATAAAGGCATAACCATTTTCTTCAAAACGATTTTTAGCATCTTCTATTACTTGGTTAATGAGATCAATACTTTTTTTGGGATTAAGATTTGAAGTTTTTATAATGAAATATTTTTTAATTTATACAAATATAAAGTAGTTTATATTATAAACCAAATTAATTTATTAATTTTTTAGACAAAACCGATTAGCTATAAATTATTTAATGTTTAGAATACACTTCCTCAAAGGGCACACGAAATCGCTCACCGTAAACGCCTTCGGGTTTGCGAATCCCACAACCAATTACCATATTGATTTCAGATCCTTTGGGCAAATTCAGTATTTTTTTAATTCTAAGAGTATCACTTCCTTCCATAGGGCAGGTGTCGTAACCTACAGCTGCCATGCTTATCATAAAGTTTTGTGCAGCCAAAGCAGCACTTTTGTGAGCAACCACTCTAATGTCGCTCCAGCGGGTTTGTCGATACACGGGACGATACAAGCCTACCAATTGAAACACCCAGTATTTGATTGCTCCAAAAATTCCTAAAAAGTCAGCATAAAGGGTAGGGATGAGTTTTTGATAATAATTAACCACCATTTTTTTTCGATGCATATCTTTTTGCATTTCGGGTTGTTTGAAAACTCGATCAAAATGCGCAACATTGGCTTGGGCTTTTTTTCTCCATGTATCTTTTCGAGTAACTACCACAACCAATTGATTTGCGGTCTTTGCAGCACTTTGACTCATGCACGCCGTTGCAATTTTTTGAAGCACGGTTTTGTCTGTGATGTGATGAAATTCCCACAGTTGCAAATTGCTACTTGTTGGCGCCAAAGACGCATTCACAAGGCATTGTTTGACAATAGCGTCATCAAGGGGATCGTCTGAATACACTCTTACAGAACGCCTGTAATTAATCGCTTCGGTTACTGTTTTTTCTTTCATTGAAAGTATTTTAAAAAACGTTTAATTAATTTCCCTTTGTTTTTGTAGGGAGCATATCGAATGGGAATGTCTAGCCATGTAGGTCGATACACATAGGGTTTAAAGTGAGTAAAAGTGTCAAAGGAAGCTTTGCCGTGATAGCTTCCCATACCGCTATTGCCCACTCCACCAAAGGGCAGTTTGGGATTGGCAAACTGAATGATAGTATCATTAATTGCGCCTCCACCATAGGAGTGTGTCTCTAGCATTTTTTTGGCGATTTTTTTTCGCTCCGAAAACATATAAAACGAAAGTGGTTTTTCAAATGAATGAATTATTGCATGCACTTCCTCCAATTCTTGATATGTCATTATTGGCAATATGGGTCCGAATATTTCGTGACGCATCAGTTCAGAATCCAAATTATCAACTGTTACAAGGGTAGGAGATAAAAAACGTGTTTCAGCATCGCTATGTCCACCAAAAAGTATGTTTTGATTGTCTAAAAGTGTTTTCAAACGATTGAAATGATTGCTATTGATAATTCGCCCGTAATCGTTGGATTGATCCACTTGTTTTCCAAATGCTCGTTCAATTTCTTTGGTTAGAGCGCTTACAAATTGTGAATGAATGCTATGGTGCACCAAAATATAATCGGGTGCGATACAGGTTTGTCCGCAGTTGAAAAATTTTCCCCAAACAATACGGCGGGCACTAACGGCAATGTTGGCCGTTTCGTCCACAATACATGGATTTTTTCCACCCAATTCCAGCGTGGTGGGTGTCAAGTGTTCTGCGGCTGCTTTGGCTACAATCTTTCCGATTTCAACTCCACCTGTGAAAAATATATAATCCCATCGTTGTTGCAGCAATTCGGAAGCGACATTGGGTCCCCCTTGAACAACAGTCACGAAACCTGGGTCAAAAACCGCTCTTATGATTTTGGCAACGACTTGGGAGGTGTGAGGTGCATTTTCAGAGGGTTTTAACAGCACTGTATTTCCTGCAGCTACAGCTCCTACCAAAGGGCCTAAAGCCAATTGGAACGGATAGTTCCAGGGAGAAATGTGTAGTGTATTTCCGTAGGGTTCAGCCAATATCCAATCGGAAGACGGAAAATTAATAATCGAAGAAGGGATTCTCTTTGGCTGACTCCAATTTTTGAGATTATTTCTCAGTAACTTGATATCGTTTAAAAGTACAGAAATTTCAGAGGAAATTACTTCTGCATAGGGTTTTCCTAGGTCCCTAAAGAGTGCTTTATGTATTTCTTCATCGCGTGCTAAAATTTCTTTATAAAGTGCCTTCAGCATCTCAATTCGATAGGCTATAGGAAGTGTTTTTCCTGATTTGAAGTAAGAGCGTTGGCTGTTTATAATCTCATTTATTGAATTATTCATAAAAAACAAATAAAGTATATATGCTTGTTTGCATATTTCGTAAAAATATAAAAACTTGAGGTGTAAACACCATAATATTGCATACATTTGTAGTATGAAAAAAATAATTCACAGCGTCATTTCTATCGTCGGCCATTAGCCTTGGGGAGTATGCGTTGTAATTTATTTCGTTCCTTCTCATTCATTCGAGAAGGTTTTTTTTGTTTATAACAATGTTGGATGTGCGATTTTTATATGTATAAAATACTGATAATAAGAAGTTTAATGTGTTTTTATGCAGGCTGAACTTCTTCTGATTTTCGATTCGACTCCACTGTACAAAACATTAACAATTATTTTTGAATAGATATTAAAAAAATGAGCTTAAACAAATTTAGTAAACGAGTTACTCAAGACCCCACCCAGCCAGCTGCTCAAGCAATGTTGCACGCTATAGGCTTGACTGATGATGATTTCAAAAAACCCTTAGTAGGAATTGCCAGTACTGGATACGAAGGCAATCCTTGTAATATGCACCTGAACGATTTGTCGGTTCATGTTAAAAAAGGAACCCAAGAAGCCGACTTGATTGGTTTGATATTCAACACTATCGGTGTTAGTGATGGTATTTCTATGGGAACTCCAGGAATGCGATTTTCATTACCCTCTCGCGATTTAATAGCGGACTCCATCGAAACAGTTGTTGGTGGAATGTCATACGATGGTGTGGTAACTGTTGTGGGTTGTGATAAAAATATGCCGGGAGCTCTTATGGCCATGTTGCGCCTAAACCGTCCATCGGTATTGGTGTATGGAGGAACTATCGCTTCGGGGTGCTTGAATGGTAAAAAATTAGATATCGTTTCAGCGTTTGAGGCTTGGGGAGAAAAAGTTTCAGGAAAAATTGACGAAGCGGCTTTTAAAAGTGTCGTTCAAAACGCTTGCCCAGGAGCAGGTGCTTGTGGTGGTATGTATACTGCCAATACCATGGCTTCTGCCATTGAGGCACTAGGAATGGCGTTGCCTTACAATTCTTCGAATCCTGCTACCAGTTCTTTAAAAGTGGACGAGTGTGTTGAAGCTGGAAAAGCCTTGAAACATTTATTAGAAAACGACATCAAACCTTCTGATATCGTAACCCGAAAATCGTTTGAAAATGCCATTCGCCTCATAACCATTTTGGGCGGATCGACCAATGCTGTATTGCACTTTTTGGCGATAGCCAAAGCGGCCAATGTTGAATTTACTATTGATGATTTTCAACATATCAGTGATACAACCCCTTTTTTAGCAGACTTAAAACCGAGTGGAAAATTTTTAATGGAAGATCTTCACGAAGTAGGAGGAATTCCAGCTGTTTTAAAATATATGCTTGAAAACGGAATGTTGCACGGTGACTGTTTGACTGTAACGGGAAAAACAATTGCTGAAAATTTAGCCGATGTTCCGAGTTTGAAAGACGGACAAAAAGTTATACGACCGATCAATCAGCCCATCAAAGAAACTGGGCATATTCGAATTTTAAAAGGAAACTTAGCTTCTGAGGGTTCTGTCGCAAAAATTACTGGAAAAGAAGGCCTACAGTTTGAAGGAACTGCAAAAGTTTTTGAAGGAGAATACGATGCAAACGATGGAATTAAAAACGGACTTGTTTCCAAAGGAGATGTAGTGGTTATTCGTTACGAAGGACCCCAAGGCGGGCCAGGAATGCCAGAAATGCTCAAACCAACTGCTGCCATTATGGGGGCAGGCTTGGGCAAAGATGTCGCTCTTATTACAGACGGTCGCTTTTCGGGAGGAACGCACGGATTTGTGGTAGGTCACATTACTCCCGAAGCACAAGTTGGAGGAGCCATTGGACTGGTTGAAGACGGCGATACTATTCTTATTGATGCGGAAACAAACTCAATCCATTTGAAGATTTCGGATGAGGAGTTAGCAAAAAGAAAATCAAAATGGAAACAACCCAACCTTAAGGTGTCTAGCGGTGTTTTGTATAAATATGCCAAAACAGTAGCATCGGCATCAGAAGGTTGTGTAACTGACGAATTTTAATAGGTATGAAAACAGCCACAAAAAACGTTTCGGGCTCTCAAAATATAATCAAATCCATTTCCGGAGCCGAAGCAGTTATTCGATGCTTGTTGGAGGAAAATGTTGATTTGATATACGGATATCCTGGAGGGGCTATTATGCCAATTTATGATGAGTTGTATAAATTTCAAGACAAGCTACAACATGTGCTTACAAGACACGAACAAGGAGCTACGCACGCAGCGCAGGGATATGCTCGAACTTCGGGTCGTGTTGGTGTTGCAATGGCCACTTCGGGTCCTGGCGCAACCAATCTGGTGACTGGAATTGCTGACGCACAAATAGATTCAACTCCAATGGTTTGTATCACTGGACAGGTGGCTTCCCATCTATTAGGGTCCGATGCTTTTCAAGAAACCGATATCATTGGAATCTCTACACCTGTAACCAAGTGGAATTATCAAATTACTAAGGCTTCTGAAATCCCAGAAATTATGGCGAAAGCATTTTATATTGCTCGCTCTGGACGACCAGGCCCTGTATTGATTGATATTACCAAAGATGCTCAATTTGACACCTTTGATTTTTCTTATAAAAAATGTACCCTAGTCAGAAGCTACAAAGCGGTTCCTGAAATTGAAATGAATCAAATCCAGGCCGCAGCTGATATTATAAACCAAGCCAAAAAACCATTTATCGTATTTGGACAAGGGGTTATATTGGGAGAAGCAGAAGCTGAGTTCAAAGCTTTTGTTGAAAAAACAGGAATTCCTGCTGCATGGACTATTTTAGGATTGTCTGCACTGCCTACCGATCACCCTTCGAATGTTGGAATGGTGGGTATGCATGGAAATTACGGACCTAATATGTTGACAAACGAATGCGATGTTTTGTTGGCTATGGGAATGCGTTTTGACGACCGTGTTACTGGAAATTTGGAAACCTATGCCAAACAAGCCAAAGTGATTCATTTTGAAATTGATCCTGCAGAGGTTAATAAAAACGTGATGGCAGATGTTGCTGTAATGGGAAACATTAAAGAAACTTTGACTAAAATAACTCCACTTGTTGAAGAAAAATCTCATACGAGTTGGTTTCAAAAATTCAAAGATTTTGATGCTATTGAATATGAAAAAGTCATTAAAAACGAATTGAATCCTATCAAAGAAGGATTGAGCATGGGAGAAGTCATAAAAGAAATTAACAATGCTTCTGGAGGCGATGCTGTGATTGTGTCTGATGTAGGCCAACACCAAATGATAGCCTGTCGTTATGCGAAATTCAACCAATCCAAAAGCAACGTTACTTCCGGAGGATTGGGTACCATGGGATTTGCCCTTCCTGCTGCATTAGGCGCTAAGATGGGCGCTCCAGAAAGAGAGGTAGTAGCCATTATAGGTGACGGTGGATACCAAATGACGATTCAAGAATTGGGAACTATATTTCAAACCCAAGCTGCAGTCAAAATAGTGGTGCTTAACAACGATTTTTTAGGAATGGTTCGACAGTGGCAACAACTGTTTTTTGACAAACGTTATGCATCTACTGAAATGGTTAACCCAGATTTTGTAACCATTGCAAAAGGATATTTTATTGACGCTCAACGTGTTACCAAAAGAGAGGATTTGGCTAACGCGGTTCAAAACATGATGGCTTCGAAAAAGCCGTATTTTTTGGAAGTCTGTGTAGAAAAAGAAAACAATGTATTTCCGATGATTCCCTCAGGGGCATCGGTTTCTGATATTCGATTAGAATAATTTTATGGAAGCAACAAAAATATTCACAATATCCATTTACTCAGAAAACAACGTAGGATTGCTTAATCGTATTTCTGCAATTTTTCTGAAACGGCATATCAACATTCGAAGTTTGAATACTTCTCCATCTGAAATTGAAAACGTTTTTAGATTTGTGATTGTTGTAAAAATGACTGAAGAAAAAGTTAAAAAGGTCGTTAAGCAACTCGATAAGCAAATTGAGGTCATTAAAGCCTATTATCATACCGATGAGGAAACGATTTATCAAGAATCGGCTCTTTACAAAGTCAAATCCGACTCCTTGTTTGATGAACGCCATATTCAAAATATTATCAAAGACAGTCATGCTAATATTGTAACTGTTTCTCGTGAATTTTTTGTGATTGAAAAAACGGGATTCCGTCATGAAACAGAAAAGCTATATAAAGATTTGGAGCCCTACGGCTTGTTACAATTCGTCCGATCCGGTCGAATTTCAGTTACCAAAACACCTATGAAAATTTCAGATATTTTAAAATAAAACACAAAAAGAATACTTAATACAATGGAAAATTATTTCAATACCCTATCGTTACGCGAACAATTGATTCAACTTGCTCAATGTAAATTTATGGACGCTTCTGAGTTCAGTAATGGAATTGATGCGCTTAAAGGAAAAAAAATCGTTATTGTAGGCTGTGGAGCCCAAGGACTCAATCAAGGTCTCAACATGAGAGATTCTGGTTTGAATATATCCTATACGCTCCGTGCTTCTGCGATTTCTGAAAAAAGAGCTTCTTATGTCAATGCCACAGAAAATAATTTTGCTGTTGGAACTTATGAGGAATTAATTCCTTCGGCTGATTTGGTAATAAACCTAACGCCTGACAAAAACCATACATCTGTTGTAAATGCAGTTATGCCCTTGATGAAAAAAGGCGCTACGCTTTCGTATTCTCACGGTTTTAATATCGTTGAGGAGGGAATGCAGATTCGTGAAGATATAACCGTAATTATGGTAGCACCTAAGTGTCCAGGTTCGGAAGTTAGAGAGGAATACAAGAGGGGATTTGGTGTTCCTACCCTAATCGCTGTTCATCCCGATAACGATCCACAAGGAATAGGTTTGGCTCAAGCCAAAGCCTATGCAGTTGCTACTGGGGGTCACAGAGCGGGAGTTTTGTTATCTTCTTTTGTGGCTGAAGTGAAGTCTGACTTAATGGGAGAACAAACTATTTTGTGTGGAGTTCTTCAAACAGGATCTATTTTATCATTTAACAAAATGGTAGAGCAGGGAATAGAGGCTTCTTATGCTTCTAAATTGATTCAATACGGTTGGGAAACGATTACAGAAGCACTTAAACATGGAGGAGTAAGCCATATGATGGATCGACTTTCCAATCCTGCAAAAATAAAAGCATGGGAGCTTTCTGAAGAATTGAAAGACATTATGCGACCGTTGTTTCAAAAACACATGGACGATATCATGTCGGGTCATTTTTCAAAAACAATTATGGAAGATTGGGCCAATGATGATAAAAATTTATTGACTTGGAGAGCTGCCACTGGCGAAACGGCTTTTGAAAAAACGACCAATACAACACAAGAAATTTCTGAACAAGAATATTTTGATCACGGTTTGTTGATGGTTGCTTTTGTTCGTTCGGGAGTTGAGCTGGCATTTGAAACAATGACAGATGCAGGTATTAAAGACGCTTCTGCATACTACGAGTCTTTGCATGAAACACCCTTAATCGCTAACACCATTGCACGTAAAAAATTGTATGAAATGAATCGAGTAATATCTGATACTGCAGAGTATGGTTGTTACTTATTCGATCATGCCTGCAAGCCTATGTTAACTGGTTTTATGAAAAAAATCAACATTGATGTCATTGGCTCAACTTATGGTGAGGAAGCGGTAGATAATCAAGAGTTGATCAAAATTAATGATGCACTTCGCAATCATCCTGTAGAAATTATTGGAAAAGAGCTGCGTGCTTCTATGACAGCCATGAAAAAAATAGTGTAACATGTCTATTCTAGCCAGTATTGATACTATAAAAGAAGCAAAAAGCATTCTTGATGGAGTGGTCATTGAATCCCCATTACAAGAGAATATTCGCTTTAGTGAAAAGTATCAAGCACGCGTATTCCTTAAACGTGAAGATCTTCAACAAGTTCGATCGTTTAAAATTCGAGGAGCTTATAACAAAATAGCCTCTTTAGGAGACAATCGATCTCAGGGAATTGTATGCGCCAGCGCTGGAAATCATGCACAAGGAGTTGCTTTATCATGCAAAAAATTGGGCATTAATGGAACTATTTTTATGCCCGTTCCTACTCCCAAACAAAAAGTCGATCAGGTCATAATGTTTGGAGATGATTTTGTGGAGGTTATTTTAGTAGGGGATACATTTGATGATGCCTATGAGGCTGCAATCAAATTTTCAAAAGAAAAAAACAACATTTTTGTTCATCCTTTTGACGATTCCAAAGTGATTGAAGGTCAAGCTACGCTGGCTTTGGAAATTTTAAACCAATTAAGCACTCCAATTGACTATATTTTTGTTCCTATTGGCGGCGGTGGATTGATTTCGGGAGTTATTACTGTTTTTAAACAGCTTTCTCCTAACACCAAAATCATAGGTGTTGAGCCTATGGGGGCTCCTTCAATGAAAACTTCTTTGGAAAATGGGGTTAATTCAACCCTCGATGCTATCGATAATTTTGTTGATGGTGCTGCAGTAAAACGAGTTGGAGAAATCAGCTTTTCGTATTGTAAAGAATATTTAGACGACATTGTCCTTGTGGACGAAGGAGTTATTTGCCAATCCATTTTAGAAATGTACAACAAAGATGCGATTGTAGTTGAACCCGCTGGTGCAATGTCAACTTCAGCATTGGAATATTACGCAGATCAAATTAAAGGCAAAACGGTTGTTTGCCTTGTTTGTGGAAGTAATAATGACATTACACGTATGGCAGAAATCAAAGAAAGAGCATTGTTTAGTGCCCAATTAAAACATTATTTTATTGTTCGATTTCCCCAAAGAGCCGGAGCATTGAAAGAATTTGTTGCTGAAATTTTAGGAGAAACCGACGATATCACATACTTTGAATTTTCTAAAAAGAACAGCAAAGAAAACGCACCTGCTGTGGTAGGGGTAGAGCTAAAAGATAAAAAGGATCTAGCTCCATTAATAGAAAAGATGAAAGCCCATAATTTTTTTGGTGATTATCTGAATGATAAGCCTGATTTATTTCAGTTTTTAATTTAAACAACGATACTATGAAGACTAATGAGCAAGTAGTTCCCAAAGAATATCAAATTGAACCCATTCAACATACACACTATTTGTTAGATGGTAAAATTGAAAAATGGAGTGGTGAGGCATCGGAAGTATATTCTACTATCCATACGAATTCCAAACCAACATTATTAGGAACTATTCCATCAATGGATGGTGATTCAGCCTTATTGGCTGTTAACTCTGCCTATGAGGCGTTTGGTAAAGGACAGGGTAAGTGGCCAACAATGAAAGTGGCTTCTCGTATCGAATGTATGGAGAAGTTTGTCGAAAAAATGAAGCTTAAACGCGAAGAAATTGTAAAGCTCTTAATGTGGGAAATAGGAAAAAACTTATCGGACTCCCAAAAAGAATTTGATAGAACTGTTGACTACATCTATGACACCATTGAAGAATACAAGGAAATTGATATTGACAGTGCACGTTTTCATAAAAATAGCGGTGTTCGAGCTCAAATTCGTCGTGGCCCTCTGGGAGTTGTGCTATGTCTGGGGCCCTACAATTACCCATTGAACGAAACGTTTTCATTATTGATTCCCGCAATTATAATGGGAAATACGACTATTTTTAAACCTGCCAAACATGGAGTTTTGTTAATTGCTCCTTTGTTGGAAGCCTTTCAGGAAAGTTTTCCTCCCGGTGTTGTAAACATTTTGTTTGGTCGTGGTCGTCAAATCGCTTCTCCGATTATGAAAACAGGGAAAGTGGATGTTTTAGCTCTTATTGGACACAGTTCTTCTGCTATTTCATTGCAAGACTTACACCCAAACAAAAACAGATTGCGTTTGGTTTTGGGTCTTGAAGCCAAAAATCCTGCAATTATTTTGCCAGATGCCGATTTGGATCTAACAATTTCTGAGTGTATTTCAGGTTCATTGTCCTTTAACGGTCAGCGTTGTACTGCTTTAAAAATTCTATACGTTCATGACGATATTAAGGATGCATTTTTGGAGCGTTTCTCCGAAAGGGTCGACGAACTTCAACTAGGAATGCCGTGGGACAATACGCTGTTAACTCCCTTACCAGAACCGGGTAAGCCTGCGTACATCAAAGAATTGATTGATGATGCTATTGCAAAAGGGGCTAAAGTAGTAAATAAAAGAGGTGGAGAACAATCCGTAAATTATATTTTCCCTGCTGTTTTGTATCCAGTCACAAAGGATATGAATGTTTATCAGGAAGAGCAATTTGGTCCGGTGGTTCCTATCATCTCGTTTTCTGACATCAACACACCTCTAGACGATATGGCAGCTTCTAATTACGGACAACAGGTTAGTTTGTTTGGTAGAAACATCAAGCAAATTGCACCCTTAGTTGACACGTTGGTTAATTTGGTTTGTAGAGTCAATCTTAACAGTTCTTGTCAACGCGGACCTGACATTTTCCCTTTTACAGGGAGAAAGAATTCTGCTGTGAGTACATTGAGTGTTAGAGATGCACTGCGTTCTTTTTCAATTCGAACTTTTGTGGCGGCTAAGGATAATGATCAAAACAATAGAATCCTTAGGGAATTATTGGATTCTGATTCCTCCAATTTTATCAGCACCAAGCATTTGCTTTAGAAAATTGTTGTTAGTTGTTTAACATCACTGGCATCACAAGCATAGTGATGCGTTCGCCTTCATCCAAACCGTCTAAAGGAGTAAGGATTCCTGCGCGGTTGGGCAACGACATTTCGAGTTGTACTTCGTCCGAACTTAAATTGCTAAGCATTTCTGAAAGAAAACGAGCGTTAAAACCAATTTGCATGTCATCGCCTTGGTAGGAGCAACTCAAGCGCTCTTCGGCTTTGTTGCTGTAGTCTATATCTTCAGCAGATACTTGAAGTTGAGCACCCGCAACTTTGAGTCGAATTTGATGAGTTGTTTTGTTCGAAAAAATACTAACACGCTTAACTGAACTCATGAATTGAGAACGGTCTATAGTCAATACGTTAGGATTTTCTTTTGGAATAACTGCTTCGTAATTAGGGTATTTTCCGTCAATAAGTCGACACATCAAAACAGTTTCGTCAAAAGAAAATTTGGCATTGCTCTCATTGTATTCAATCAAAACATCGGATTCACTTCCTACAAGAATGCTTTTAAGGAGATTCAATGGTTTCTTGGGAGTAATAAACTCAGCAACTTGATCGGTTGCTAAATCAGCTCTTTCGTATTTTACCAATTTATGGGCATCGGTCGCTACAAAATTGAGTCCACTTTGGGAAAATTGAAAGAAAACACCACTCATCACAGGGCGTAAATCATCGTTTCCGGAAGCAAATATGGTTTTACCAATGGCAGTGGCCAAAATATCCCCTTTTATTGTGGTTGAAAAAGGATCGTTAATGGCAACTGTTTTCGGGAATTCATCGGCATTTGCATAAGCTAATGCGTATTTTCCGTGATTGGAATTGATTTCAATCGTATTTTGATCGGTCCGCATAAAAGTCAACGGTTGTTCTGGAAAGGTTTTTAGCGTATCTAACAATAGCCTTGCTGGAACGGCAATATTTTCATGATCTTCCGATTCAACCGATAGTTTTGCTGAAAGAGTTGTTTCCAAATCGGAGGCCGTAACCGTTAGTTCTTGTTGATTTAATTCAAACAAAAAATGATCTAAAATGGGAAGCGTATTGTTATTATTTAGAACACCGCTTAGCGTTTGTAGTTGTTTAAACAATGCAGTACTTGAGACTATGAATTTCATACTAATTTTTTTTTCGACTCTTACAAAGATATTGTAAAGACTTTGCAAACAGAAACAAACTTATCAACAGTTTGGAGATGTTGTTGATTAATTTAATCGAAGTTGATTGTGACAGCATCTCTGTAGTTCAATCCAAACAAACTACTAGCGCCTCCGCTTGTTTCGGGATTGCTTTTATAGATTGCCAGCTCCAGATATCCAGCCGAGTTGAAGAGAGCCAGTCTTTTTCCATCTTCCTCGCGTTGTGATTTTGGAATATCAAACCGAATAGCATCGCTATAGCAGGAATGAATGACTTTGAATTCATGATTGCGTGCATAAACTGTAAAAGGTCTCGACTTTCCAATTTCTTGAAACGTGCTTTTTCGAATATTGGTAATTACATTTCCATAATTGTCAACATACAAAACACTGCCTTTAATTATGGTGCCTTGTTTGTTTATACTTGGGGTAATGTCCACCAGTACTTTCATTTCCTTTAAAGGCTTTCCAATAACGTCCAAAGTACCCCCACGAGCAATATGAGCCGCTACTTTTACAAAAACATCCAATACAGTAAAATTGGACTGAATAGCATCATGTATATCGATCTCAACCACTTTGGTTGGTGACACTTGGGCTGCAATAAGCGACATGATTCCGTTATTAGCGCAAATAAAATAATGACCTTGCAATAACATCGCAATGTGTTGGTTATCAGGGCTTTTTTCGGAATCAATACCAATGATATGAATACTTCCTTCAGGAAAATTCAAATAAGCATTCTTTAAAACGTAAGCTCCTTCAACAATATTAAAAGGAGAAATACCGTGAGAAATGTCTATTATTTTTGGATCCTTTAACTCGGAATGAATAGCGCCCTTAACAGCACCTACAAAGTGGTCTTTGTATCCAAAATCAGTCGTTAGTGTTATTATAGACATTTTTACAAAAATGTATTTATTTTTTTATGATTCAAAATCAAAAAAATGTAAATTTGTTCACAAAGTTACCAAAAACATCTTGAGAAGAACAACTTAATTAGAACCATTTGAACGAACTCATTCTTGAACTGACTGAAGTTAACCCTAGCGAATTTTTTGGGAGTCAAAATTTGAACATTGATCTTTTAAAAACCTATTTTCCAAAACTCAAAATAGTTGCTCGAGGAAATAAAGTCAAAGCCTACGGAGAACCCTCCATTTTGGAAGAGTTTGAAAAACAAATGGATCGTTTGATTGCGCATTTTGGTAAATACAACTCACTAGATAAACACACTATTGAGCGGATCATCACTTCCAATCCAGAAGACGCTGTTTTAGAGGCCTCTGCTGCTGCTCAGCCCATCATGCATGGAGTGAGTGGAAAAATTATCAAAGCACAAACAGCCAATCAAATCCGCATTGTTGAATCGCTTCAAAAGAACGATATGGTTTTTGCTATTGGTCCCGCAGGGACTGGAAAAACATATACCTGTGTAGCATTGGCAGTAAAAGCATTGAAAGAAAAACAAGTTCGAAAAATCATATTAACGCGTCCGGCAGTTGAAGCAGGCGAAAACTTAGGGTTTCTTCCAGGCGATATGAAAGAAAAGCTGGATCCTTACATGCAGCCGCTTTACGATGCTCTTAGAGACATGATTCCTTCAGAAAAACTGGCCCATTATATTGAAACAGGTGTTGTTCAAATTGCACCCATGGCTTTTATGCGTGGGAGAACGTTAGACGATGCTTTTGTTATTCTTGATGAAGCTCAAAATGCTACCCATAACCAAATGAAAATGTTTTTGACTCGAATGGGGTGCAACGCAAAATTTATGATTGCAGGAGATCCAGGTCAAATTGATCTTCCCAGAAGGGTTATTTCTGGATTGAAAGAGGCTGTTCTTGTTTTAAAAGACATTGAAGGCATTGGAATGGTTTATTTGAATGAATCCGACGTTATTCGTCATCGTTTGGTTCGCAAAGTCATTGAGGCCTATAAAAATACAGAGCATAACAGTTAAACTTTCGGCGCATGAACACATTAATGGAAACTCATTTTCAATTGCCCGGTCAGCTTTCAAAATATACAGGTAAAGTTCGCGAGGTTTACTATTTAGAAAATGATATTTTGGTAATGATTGCCACCGATCGCTTGTCTGCTTTTGACGTTGTAATGCCCAAAGGCATTCCTTTCAAAGGTCAAATTCTAAATCAGATTGCGACTCAAATGATGAAAGCTACTGAAGACATCGTTCCCAATTGGCTTATCGCAACTCCTGATCCAAACGTTGCTATTGGTCAGCTTTGTGAACCTTTTAAGGTTGAAATGGTAATTAGAGGATATCTTTCAGGCCATGCTGCTAGAGAGTACGCAAAGGGAATACGAATACTTTGTGGTGTTACCATGCCAGAAGGCATGAAAGAAAATGATCGATTTCCTAAGCCCATTATAACTCCAGCCACTAAGGCTGAAATGGGCGACCATGACGAGGATATCTCTGAAGAAGCTATTATTGCGCGTGGAATTGTTTCTGCAGACGACTATGCTCAATTGGTCTCATATACCCATTCCTTGTTTCAACGAGGAACCGAACTGGCTGCAAAACAAGGGCTCATTTTGGTAGACACCAAATATGAATTTGGAAAAAATAAAGACGGTCAAATTGTTTTGATAGACGAAATTCACACACCAGATTCCTCACGCTTTTTTTATGCCGATGGGTATCAAAAACTTCAAGATAGGGGAGAACCCCAAAAACAATTGTCTAAAGAATTTGTTCGGCAGTGGCTGATTTCCAATAATTTTCAAGGTCTGGAAGGGCAATCTGTCCCAACGATGACTGACGCCTATATTCAATCGGTTTCTGACCGATACATTGAGTTGTATGAAAATATCACAGGCAAATTGTTTGCTAAAGCAGACACTCACAACATTATGGAGCGCATTCAATCCAATCTCGTCTCGTATTTTTCTTAAAAAATTGCTGTTATTTTTGGGATAAAAACCAAATCAAAACCCCTGCAGCATAATCGTTAATGGCTGTAGAATGATTTTTGTCTTCAAAAGGAACCAACTCTACAACACTTCCTCTTTCTTTCATGGCATTATACGCTGAAGTTGCGTTTAAGGGATACACAAAATCATCTTTTGTTCCATAATACAATCTCACTTTTGCATTGGCTTTCCAATCAAATCGATCGTTTTCTTTCAAGGCATTCTTAAAAGCGGAATCTTGGTCGCTTGCAATTTCGTTTTTAAATGACTCGGTAAACAAATTACTTGGATTGGGATCTAGTGAAGCTTCAAAAATACTCAATGGATCGTCAGCATCTATATTTGAGGCGTAGGGTTCGTTTAAATAGTAAGACCAAGGTTTATTGATACCGTAAACCCAATTGTAGGTATCCAAAACCCATAAATAGTAAGGAATAAAAGGAAGAGGTTCGTCACTTGAAATAATATCCAATGCCAGTTCTGATTTGTTGTAAGCTCCAGCAGCTGGAGCACTGGCAGTAACAGTCAAATCTCCTTTGTTTTCTGTGTATTGATGCAAGGCCATGGTGGCATAACCGCCCTCTGAATAGCCCGTTAAAAACAATTTATCCCCTAAACCCAATTCGTTGGATAAAATAAATTCTCTTGAAGCCAAAAGCATATCGTAAGATGCAGAAGCTAAACTTTCACCGTGTTCGTATGGATGGTGAAAATTTGCACTTTCTCCATAACCCAAATAATCAGGAAGAGAAACATTAAAACCCAAAGATGCCATTACAGCAGCAAAACCGTTGCTGGCTGTTTCGCTAAAAAAGGAAGGCGCATGTTTTGGATCGGTAATGGTTCCGTGTTGGTATGAAATGATGGAGTTGTTTTTACTGTCATCAGGAACAATAAGCGCACCCGATGCAGTAATTTTTTCTGACATTCCTGGATAGGTAGTTGTATAGGTTAGTTTATAGACAGTAATACCTTTGAATTGCAGAGGCGGAATCAATTCTTCAGAAATACCAGCTAACTCAATGACATTTTTAAAAAGAAGATTAATTTCTGCGCTGCTAATTTTTCCCACAACTTCAGCATCAATCAGAACCTCTTTTTTAAAATCTTCTTTTGGTGCATCAGTTACATTTTCGTCAGAAGTACAGGCGGATAATACAATTAAGAAGAAAAGTAGGTAATGGATATATTTTTTCATGATATGTTAATTTTGGGTTTGCCCGATATTCACAATAACTATGCCAATAGTTAGGGTAATTTTAAAATGATTTTTGATAGCGAATCATCGCATGAAATAATCTCAATAATTTTTTTATTCCGAATCCAAGTGAGTTGGCGCTTGGCATATCTTCGGGTATTCTTTTTTATTTCTTCCTTTGCAAATTCTAAAGAATATTTTCCATCAAAATATAAAAACAGCTCTTTATAGCCAACAGTTTGAAGTGCATTTAGGTGTTTCAAGGGATAAAGACTTTTGACTTCTTCCAACAATCCTTCTTTAAACATTTTATCAACCCGATTATTGATACGTTGATAGAGCCAATCTCTAGGTGCATCCAACGCGAAGGATAGTACTTCAAAAGATCTGGGTGGTTTGGGTTGATTCAAAAACGAGGAGTATGGTTTGCCCGAAGCAATACAAACTTCGAGAGCTCGAATCAATCTGTGTGGATTGTTGAGATCAATATTTTGTGAGTGAACAGGATCCCATTGTACAATTTCATTTTGTAGGTGTTCAATTCCTTTTTCTTGATATGCAGCGTTTAACTCTTCACGAATTTTTTGTGGAACTTCTGGAAACACATCCATTCCGTGAATCACCGCATCCATATATAAGCCCGAGCCTCCCACAAGAATTAGGGTGTCGAATTTTTGAAACAAGGTGTCCAATAATTGCAAAGCATCTTTTTCGTAGTTTCCAACAGAATAGTTGTCGTGAACACTAAGGTGTTGAATAAAATGATGAGGAATTGTGGCGAGTTCTTTTTGAGAGGGAACGGCGGTTCCAACCGACATTTCTTTAAAAAACTGTCGCGAATCACAAGATATGATTTCTGTTTTAAAATGCTGAGCCAATTCAATAGCTAATGCTGTTTTTCCAATTCCAGTAGGCCCTGAAAGTGTAATCAACCGTTTATTCATTGTTCAAAATTTTCCCACATTGATGACAGTATTGTGCTTCATCAGAATGATATGTTTCCAAACAGTGTTGGCAACTTTGAGTATTGGTCGCTACCTTTTTAGCTTGTGCAATTTCAACACCTATAATACCCGTTGGAACAGCAATGATTCCATATCCCAAAATCATAATCATAGATGCAAACGCCTGTCCCAATGGAGTAATTGGAGCAATATCACCATAACCTACAGTTGTCATTGTAACAATACACCAATAGACACTTCTAGGAATACTGGTAAATCCCCCTTTGTCTCCTTCTACCAAATACATGACCGAACCCAAAATGATACAGAGTACAAAAACGGTAAACAAAAAGACCATTATTTTTGGACGACTTTTCCGCAATGCAAGGAGTAAGTATCGTGATTCACCTATATAGCGGGTAAGTTTTAGCACCCTGAATACACGAAGAAGCCGAATTGCTCTCAATACAGCCAAACCTTGGGCGCCTCCAATTAACAACGAAATATATTTCGGTAAAATTGAAAGCAAATCAACGATTCCGTAAAAGCTAATAACGTATTTCCAAGGACGCTTTACGATGAGTATTCGCAAGACATATTCGACAGAAAAAAGAATGGTAATAATCCATTCAGCTATGTTGAGTGGACCATGATATTGGATATCAATCGAAGGTACGCTTTCAAGCATTACTAACACTACGCTAGCCACAATTAAAAACAACAATACAACGTCAAAAGCCTTGCCTGCTTGCGTATCAGCTTCGTAGATAATTTCGTATAATTTATTTTTTAGGGTCACTGTTTCGATTGAGGGTTCAATTTAATAATTTTAAGGGACTTTGACTTTCGTAAATATTGCTGAATGATGTGCCTTGCGTCTCGGTTGTTTTTCATAGGTCGAATCAGCGAACGAAGTATTTCAATAGTATTGATTTGATGATTTAAATTGACATAACCAAATCCCTTGAATTCATCATCCTCTATAAGAATTACACACCGTTCATCAATAGCGCGGCCTTTGTCAATCACTACCATATCGGAATAAGGGAATTTAAATTCTTTAAAAAATTCAAATACCCTTTGGTTATAATCTTCGATAGGCTCTAATGCCTTACAAGCCCCAAAACATTTATTGATTGAAACATTAAAACAAGCGTTCTCTCCTGGATCAACCTGAGTAAGCCGTTGGCAAAGCTTGTGTTTTTCAGTAAAATGAAACAACAGGCGTCGGGCTTCATTCAGATTTTTGAATTCAGCATGGTATTTTTCTGAATCCGAGTATTTGGATAATTTTAAATTGATGTATCCATTGGTATTGACCTCGGAAAGAAGACCCAATTTCATCATCGAATTTTTAAGCGCTCTATTTTTTTTGGGTTTGTGTCTTTTGATTTCATCATTTTCTTTTAGCAATGCAATCAACTCACTTCCTGTTTCTTCAAAAGTAACACCTGCAATTTCCAATTGAATTTTTAGTGACTTTCGCTGGGTACCAGTAAGATGCTGTCTCACACGCTTTTTAATATCGTTGCCTTTTCCTATATAAATAATATCTCCTTTTTCATTGTGTAAATAATATACACCGGTTGTGGTGGGTAAATCCGTTAGCATCTCTAAAAACTTACCCGATAAAGCAGTTTCTATATTATTTTTTAAATGTGTTTTAATGATTTGCTTATCAATGTCTTTGGAAAGTAATATTT
>JAURCF010000034.1 GCA_030828565.1 Flavobacteriaceae bacterium | reverse complement strand
TATTCAAGAAACTATTTCCTAATCATAAGGAAACTCATTATGTTTTGATTATTTTTGCGAAGTACATTTAATCTAATTATGAGTAACAAATCTTTTATTCAAAACGCATTGGCTTGGGAAAATGAGCCTTTCGATACAGCCACTCAACAAGCAACTCAACAACTAAAAAAAGAAAATCCTGAGGCCTTTGAGGATGCTTTTTATAAAAATCTTGAATTTGGAACTGGAGGAATGCGCGGTATTATGGGAATTGGAACCAATCGCGTGAATCGATATACCTTTGGAAGAAATACGCAGGGAATTGCCAATTATTTAAAAAAAGAATTTCCAAAAGAACCTCTCAAAGTTGTAATCGCCTTTGACTGCAGACACCAAAGCGACACGCTTGCAAAAACAGTAGCAGCTATTTTTTCTGCCAATGACATTCATGTTTATTTATTTTCATCGCTTCGACCCACTCCTGAGCTCTCATTTGCCGTTAGAGAATTGAATTGTCAATGCGGAATCGTATTGACTGCCTCTCACAATCCACCCGAATACAATGGTTATAAAGTGTATTGGAAAGATGGAGGGCAAATTGTACCTCCTCAAGATGCCGCAATAATTAATGAGATTGAGTCCATTGCTTTCGAAGATATATTGTTTACAGAAATTGCTTCCAATATTCAGGTCATTGACAAAGAAGTGGACGATTCGTTTATCGATGCTTCCATACAAAACGGGCGCATTGCTGATGCCAATCGAGATGATTTTAAAATTGTATTCACACCCCTTCACGGAACCTCCGTTACAATTTTGCCTCAAGTTCTTGAGAAATCGGGATACAGTCAACTTCATGTTGTGGAAGAGCAAGCAACACCGGACGGCGATTTTCCAACAGTAGTTTCTCCCAATCCAGAGGAAACCGAAGCGCTTACCATAGCCATGGAAATTGCTAGAAAAACCAACGCCGATATGGTTATTGGAACCGACCCCGACGCAGACCGCCTGGGAATTGTGGTAAGAAACCAAGAACAACAACTGGTGATTCTTAACGGAAATCAAGCCATGATGGTGATGACTCATTTTTTGTTGGAAAAACATAAACAAAACAAGACGCTTTCCAAAAATGCCTTTGTTGGCTCTACGATCGTTTCTACCCCAATGATCCAACGCTTGGCTGAAGCATACGGCGTAGAGTGCAAACTGGGACTCACTGGTTTTAAATGGATTGCCAAAATGATTGAAGACTTTCCAAACCAACAATTTATTGGTGGTGGAGAAGAAAGTTTTGGTTTTATGGTAGGCGATTTTGTTCGTGATAAAGACGCCATTACTTCCTCACTATTGGCTTGTGAAATTGCAGCAGAAGCAAAAACCAATGGACATACATTTTTTGATACGCTTATAGCTTGCTATATCAAATACGGTTTCTACAAAGAACATCTGATTTCTATCGTAAAAAAGGGGAAGCAAGGCGCAACTGAAATTCAAAACATCATGAAATCGCTTCGATGCAATCCGTTAACAAAGATCGACGGAAGTGCTATTTGTCGTATTGAGGATTATGAAAACAGTACGTTATCACTTCCTTTGCAAGGAAAAACAGAAAAACTTCATTTTCCAAAATCCAATGTTTTAATATACGAAACTGAAGAAGGAACTCGAATTGCTGCTCGACCTAGCGGCACCGAACCCAAAATAAAGTTTTACTTTAGCGTCAACACAAAACTTGCTTCTGCAGACAAATTCAAGGAAACAGAAGCCCGTTTGGATCAAAAAATTGAACGAATTATTTCCGAAATGAATCTTTAATAGTGAATTATTTTATAAAAATATTAGCGTTTGCAAAGCCCTACAAAAAATTTATGTTGCTCAACATAATTTTTAATGTTCTGTATGCTTTGTTCAGTGCGCTGTCCTTTTTGGTGCTGATGCCCATGCTAGAGGTTTTGTTTGGAAAAAATAAACCCCTTTACGAAAAACCCGAATACAGTGGGATTGGTGAATTGAGTGAATTTACTCAATCGTATCTTAATTATGAAGTAACACGCTATGCAGGGGAAGACTCACACAAAGCGCTATTAGTGGTAATCAGTTTGATTTTGATTGTTTTTTTCCTCAAAAACTTATTCAATTATGCAGCCATGTTTTTTATCACTTTTCTAAGAAATGGGGTCTTAAAAGACTTGCGAAATGAACTGCATAAAAAAACAATGGAACTTCCATTGTCTTATTTTTCTGAAAAGAAAAAAGGAGATGTCATTGCGCGTATTACTTCCGATGTGTTGGAAATTCAACATTCTTTTTTATCAATTTTAGAGCTTTTGGTCAGGGATCCACTTACCATTCTATTTACCCTAGGTGCCATGTTTTTGCTGAGTGTAAAATTGACTTTTTTTGTCTTAATATTCATACCAATAGCCGGAATTTTAATCTCGTTGATTGGGAAATCCCTCAAGAAAAAATCCGATCGTGTTCAAAAAGAACAAGGAGAATTTTTATCTATTATTGAAGAAACAATTGGTGGACTTCGGATTATTAAAGGCTTTAATGCAGAAACTGTTTTTGGAAAAAAATTCAAGCATACTACCGAGCGTTTTTATCGATTTTCAAACAGCCTTTTGAATCGTCACAACTTAGCCAGTCCAGTAAGTGAATTTATAGGAATCGCTGTCATAGGAACTTTGTTGTGGTACGGAGGGCAATTGGTGTTTGTTGAAAAAAGTCTAAATCCTGAAGTATTTTTGACATACATAGCGCTATCCTATGGCGTATTAACACCGGCAAAAGCGATTAGCAGAGCTTCTTATGGGGTTAAAAAAGGAAACGCAGCAGCAGAACGAGTACTTGAAATTTTGGAAACGGTTTCGCCTATTCAAGACCCAGAAAATCCCATTGAAAAAAACTCCTTTGACACAGCGATTGAGTTGAAAGACGTATCTTTTCAATACGAAAACACCCAAGTAATTTCTTCAATATCGCTAACCATTCCCAAAGGAAAAACAGTGGCGTTGGTAGGACAATCTGGGAGCGGAAAAACCACCATATCCAATCTTATTCCAAGGCTTTATGACGTATCCAAAGGAGCTGTCATGATTGATGGCGTTGACATACGCTCCATTTCCAAAAAAACATTGAGAGGTTTTATGGGGATGGTAACCCAAGATTCGATTCTATTCAATGATACCGTAGCCAACAATTTGCTTTATGGAAATACAAAAGCCACCTCGGAAGAAATGATTTCAGCAGCCAAAATTGCCAATGCTCATGATTTTATCATGGAACTCCCTGATGGATATGAAACCCCCATAGGAGATGGAGGAAACAAACTATCGGGCGGCCAAAAACAACGCTTATCCATTGCTAGAGCGGTGCTTAAAAACCCACCCATAATGATCTTAGATGAAGCCACTTCAGCGTTGGACACAGAGTCGGAACAAATGGTTCAAGAAGCACTCAACAAAATGATGGAAAACAGAACTTCGCTGGTTATTGCACATCGTTTGTCAACCATTCAAAAAGCAGACGTTATTGTGGTGCTTCAAAAAGGGAAAATTGTAGAACAAGGAAAACACAATGAATTGATCCAAAAAGAAGGTGTATACAAAAAACTGATTGATCTTCAATCTTTTGGGTAATTAAACTTTATCCTTTTTTACCTGTCTAAAGAAAGATGTCTGACGAATTAGCCTTTATCGAATCGTTGCGAAATCCTAAAACACAGGATCAGGCGTTTTCAGTACTCGTTGAGCAAAACAAAGAACGCTTGTATTGGCACATTCGAAAAATAGTTTTGGATCATTATGACAGTGATGATGTACTCCAAAACACCTTTTTAAAAATTTATAAAAATATTGGAAAATTCAAAGGCGAGAGTAGGTTGTTCACTTGGATGTATCGAATTGCTACCAACGAGTCCTTGACTTTTTTAAAACAAAAATCAAGAAAGCTAGGGGTTCAGTCGAATGAATATATTCATGATAAAGCACAAAATCTTCGCTCCGATCCATATTTTGACGGCGATGAAATAGCCTTGGAACTCCAAAAAGCGATTGCATCACTGCCTGACAAACAACGATTGGTTTTTCAAATGAAATACCAAGAATCTATGAAATACAAGGATATATCAGCAATTTTAGGAACTTCAATAGGAGCTTTAAAAACTTCTTATCATCATGCGGTTAAGAAAATCAAAGAAAAATTAACAACCGATCAAACTTTTTAAAAAATCCAACGTCTAATCAAGTATGAGTACAACCCAAAACAATCGTTCATCAGAAGCATTTAGAGTTCCCGACGGGTATTTTGAAACAGTAAACACTCGTGTTCTTGGGATGACAGCGGCAGCTCATAAAAATCCTTTTTTCACTCCCAAAGGGTACTTTGCCACTATTAAAGCAGGCAATTGGACTAAAAAAATTAAAAAACAGCCCAGCGTTATTCGACTGAACATCCTGCGTTACAGTGCGATAGCTGCTGTATTTTTTGCAGTCATTCTATTAACCAATAGTCCTGCTTCCTCACAATTAGATACCATTGAAGACTCTGAAATTTTGGGGCTGGTAGAAGCTAATTGGATAAATGCCTATGAATTTGAATTGGCAGAAAATATTAATATAAGCGATTGGTCGTTTGAAGTCGTTTCGGAAAACACTATCTATGAGCATTTGCTTTCAAACCCAAATACGATGGATGAATATTATCTACTCGATGAATCCTTTAATTAAAAGCATTATGACTAAAAAAATTTCCCTTTTGATACTAATTGTATGTCAATTCGCATGGGCACAACCCAGAAAAATGAGTTTTGATAAAATGATTGCCCTAAAAAGTGATTATTTGACCGAGAAAATGGAGTTGAACGACTCTGAAAGCGCTATTTTCAAAAAAGTATACAGCGAACAAGAACGAAAAATTCATGAATTTCGAATGGAAAACATTCGGGCAACCAAAAAACAATTTCAATCCAACCCTGAGTCCATAACAGAATCTATGGCGGAAATACACATTCAAGAAATTCAGACTCATAAACGAACGATATTGGCAATGGAGGAAGAAAAAACAGCAAGCTTGCTGCAATTCTTTTCAAACAAACAAATTGTTTCATTGATGATCCACGAAGAGCGGTTTCGCAAAGAACTAATTCGCCGAATAAGAGACAAAAAAAGAGAAAACAATCACAAGGATTAATTGTCACTTATCTTCCCTACCTTTGCCGCTGATTGAACAACATGCGATTACACAGAAACTTAGTCTTTGCCGTTATAGACGGATTGGATCAGATCTTTAACGAAGATATTTTAGCTCACAAAGCGGTCGAAAAATTACTCAAACGTGACAAGCGTTGGGGAAGCCATGATCGAGGTTTTATAGCCGAAACCGTTTATGAAATGGTTCGATGGAAACGACTCTACATGGAAATTTCCGAAGTAAAAACTACACAGTCAAAGGCTAGTTTGTGGCGGATGTTTGCTGTTTGGGCGACACTTCGCGGAATTCATCTCCCCGATTGGAAACAACTCGAAGACACCCCTACCCGACGAATTAAAGGAAGATTTGAGACGTTGAGTAAAATTCGAAAAATCAAAGAATCCATTCCAGATTGGATGGATGCATTGGGCGTTGAGGAATTGGGAGAGAAAAAATGGTCCAAAGAATTGACAGCACTCAATGAAACTGCCAGTGTAGTTTTAAGAGTAAACACACTCAAAACTTCTGTTGACAAGGTGCAAGAAGTACTTTTGGAAGAACAAATAGAAACTTCCACGAATCCTAAGTATCCAGATGCACTTATTCTTAGCCAACGAGCCAATGTGTTTGGAACCCAACTGTTTCAGGAAGGTCATTTTGAATTGCAAGATGCCGCATCTCAGACCATTGCTCCTTTTTTGGAAGTAAAACCTGGAATGCGTGTTGTTGATGCTTGTGCAGGAGCTGGCGGAAAATCCCTACACTTGGCCGCTTTGATGGAAAACAAAGGACAAGTAATTGCTTTGGACATCTACCAAAATAAGCTGAACGAACTGAAACGACGCGCCAAACGCAACGGAGCTCACAACATTGAAACCCGCTGGATAGAAAACAGCAAAACCATTAAAAAACTTCACGGAAAAATCGATAGGCTGCTCATAGACGCACCCTGTTCTGGTTTGGGAGTATTGAGACGAAACCCGGATGCAAAGTGGAAACTGCAACCCGATTTTTTAGAAACAATTCAAAAAACACAAGCCGATATTTTGGAACGTTACTCAAAAATGGTCGCTCCCAATGGGAAAATGGTTTATGCTACCTGCTCTATTCTACCTTCGGAAAATCAAAAACAAATCAAACGATTTTTAGCAACTGATGTTGGAAAAGAGTTTGTGCTGGAAACCGAAGACACGCTTCTTCCCTCAAAAACAGGTTTTGATGGGTTTTACAGAGCACGATTGATTAGAAATAGTGATCCTCCTCAGCCAGATTTGAAGTAATTTGGATAAACTTTTTTATCTTTAGAAGATGAAAAAAATGGTGGGAGAATTTCATTACGAAATTTATGACAATCTAGAAGCGCTAAAAACTGATGATAAAAAGTTGGTTAAAGCAGCTATTGAAACCACTTCCGATGCATATGCTCCTTATTCCAAATTCAAAGTGGGAGCTTCTATTCGTTTAGACAATGGATCCATTGTCATAGGGCATAATCAGGAAAACGCAGTGTACCCCCTTGGTTTGTGTGCTGAGCGTGTTGCGTTATTTTCGGCTGGAAGCCAGTATCCCAATGAAACTATAACAGCAATAGCGGTAGCCACCGAAAAAAAACTAGCTCCAACCGACATTCCTCCCTTTCCGTGCGGTAGTTGTCGGCAAACCCTCGTTGAATTCGAAAGCAAACAACAACAACCCATAAAGGTACTCGTAACAGGAACCAACGAACGGGTATTTGTCTTTAAAAGCGTGCAGTCCATATTGCCATTTGCTTTTAATGACTTGTTCTTGTAGTATTAAAAAATTACCGAATTCGATCTACAGAACGAATCAAATCTTCGTCTTTTTTGATAGCCTTGTTTGCTAAATACAAAAGCCCAATGGTCAAGGCAGGAAGAAAAAGACTGAAAGGGCGTGATGTTTCGGAATCGGTAATGGAAAAAACACGAATCACAAAAACAAGCAAAATAACAAGGTGTATCAGTGAATTCAATCGATTCAAAACAAATTGCAACTTTCGTGTCTTGTATTTTAGAAGCGAAAAAACAGACAAAAAAGCAGCAGCGATAATTCCAGCATATAAAAACGGTTGGTCGCTAAGTGATGAAAAGGATCCCGATGCTGTAATCCAGTCTTTGAGCACGAAGATAGCAACTAACTGGAGTGTAAAAACTAGTAAAAGGTAAACGGATTGAATTCTTTGTATCATAACACAAATTTACTGTGTAAAAATAACAAAAACAGATGTAATTATATTTTTGATTTAGAGTATTTGATTTAAAAATAAATTGTATCTTCGTAAAAGATTTGCAAAGCAAATACAATTACTTCATAAAATTATAGCGAAACCATTCGCAAATTATCTATCAACAACTACACCATATTAAATTACATACATGTTAGACATTTCAACGTTAAAGGAAAAAAAACTTCCTGAACTTCAAGAAATTGCAAAAGAATTAGGGCTAAAAAAATTAACAGGACTCAAAAAAATGGATCTTGCGTATAAAATTTTAGACCACTGGGCAGCCAATCCAACTTCTGGTGAGGCAAGCGATACCCAAGTATCAGAGCAAAAGATTCAAAAAGATAGTGCTAAAAGGCCGAACCCATCACGAAGAGAAGAAAAAACACATCCGAAAGTAGCTCAAGAAAATGAAAAAGCTACCAACAAACTCGAAAACAATAAGCCTCAAAGCACCAACAAACCTCAAAACAATAATAAGGTTCAAAACAACAACAAGCCCCAAAACAACAACAAGCCCCAAAACAATAACAACAATAATCCCAATCAAAACGGGAAAGACGGTAACAAACGTCCTCAACACAACAATCCTAAAAACGGAAATAACACTCGCAAAGACGACAATCACAACAAAGACAATCGCAACAGATATCGTGAACCCGATTATGAATTTGATGGAATTATCGAGAGCGAAGGTGTTTTAGACATGATGGCAGAGGGGTATGGATTTTTGAGATCTTCGGATTACAACTATCTCTCGTCTCCCGACGATATTTATGTGTCACAGTCTCAAGTGAAATTATTTGGTCTAAAAACGGGTGACACCGTTTTGGGACATGTTCGTCCACCCAAAGAAGGAGAAAAATATTTTCCATTGATTAAGGTTTCTAAAATCAATGGGTTGAGTCCGGATGTGGTTCGTGACAGAATAGCGTTTGAACACCTAACACCCTTGTTTCCTCAAGAAAAGTTCAATATTGCCGACAAACAAGCCACTGTTTCAACCCGAATTATGGATTTGTTTTCGCCCATTGGAAAGGGACAAAGAGGTATGATTGTTTCCCAACCCAAAACGGGAAAAACCATGTTATTAAAAGATGTAGCGAATGCCATTGCGGCAAATCATCCAGAGGTATATCAAATTATTTTATTGATTGACGAACGCCCAGAGGAAGTTACCGATATGCAGCGAAACGTAAAAGGTGAAGTAGTTGCTTCTACCTTTGACGAACCCGCAGACAGACACGTAAAAGTCGCCAATATTGTTTTGGAAAAAGCCAAACGATTGGTGGAATGCGGTCACGATGTTGTCATATTATTGGATTCCATTACGCGATTGGCACGAGCTTATAATACGGTTCAACCAGCATCTGGAAAAATATTGAGTGGTGGTGTGGATGCCAATGCACTTCACAAACCCAAACGATTCTTTGGTGCTGCTAGAAATATCGAAAATGGAGGATCGCTTTCTATTATTGCTACGGCACTGACAGAAACCGGATCGAAAATGGACGAGGTAATTTTTGAAGAATTTAAAGGAACTGGAAATATGGAACTGCAGTTGGATCGACGCATTTCGAATCGACGTATTTTCCCTGCCATTGATTTGGTGTCTTCCAGTACTCGACGCGACGATATTTTGTTGGATGAAAATACCATCCAACGTATGTGGATTATGCGAAAATACTTGGCGGATATGAACCCTGTTGAAGCCATGGAGTTTATCAACGATCGCATCAAACGAACGCAAAACAACGAAGAATTTTTGATTTCAATGAATTCGTAACCAAACCGTTGAAATTAGAAAAAAGCTTCCCTAGGGAAGCTTTTTTTGTTGAGAACGGATTTCCCCGCTGGCTTACGTATGCCTGTTGCAATACGCATGACTATTCTTTACGACAGGTACGCATTTGAAAAGCGTACCTGTACTTTTAGGGTTTTGTTTTTCAGGTGTTGGAAACGGTCTCGTATAAGAAACGTTGCCATCCCGAAGGGTGCTATGCTTAGTTATACCACAAGTCCAAAAACAGTGTGCGTAAAATCTATAAAAAAAGAAATGAAATTGTTAGGTCTTTAGAAATTGTAGCATCGATTTTGGGGTGTTTCCAAAGCTAATCTACAAAAAAAAACATAAAAAAAAGGCTTCCTTAGGGAAGCCTTCAATATATTGTTGTCGCTATTGTATTAAAGCGCGCTAACGTGTTTTGCTAATTTGGATTTGATATTGGCTGCTTTGTTATCATGAATGATATTGTTTTTAGCCAATTTGTCAATCATTGAAACCACTTCAGGAAACAGCTTGTTAGCTTCTTTCTTGGAAGTAAGATCTTTCAACTTCTTAATAGCGTTACGAGTAGTCTTGTGCTGAAAACGATTTCTCAATCGCTTAGCATTGTTACTACGAATTCTTTTTAAGGCGGATTTATGGTTTGCCATTTTTATAAATTTTAGTAGCCCGTAGGGGAATCGAACCCCTCTTACCAGGATGAAAACCTGGCGTCCTAGCCGATAGACGAACGGGCCTTGGTTTTAAACGACTGCAAATGTAATATATCCCTCATTAACTTGCAACATATATTTTTTACTTTTTTGCATATAGTATGTTTTTTTTGGCAAGTATTTTGTTTACTATATTTGTAGAACCCTAAATTAATATACAATGAACAAAAACACCTTCTTTAGCTTACTATCCGTAATTTGTTTTTCTACAATCCTTTTCAGCCAAACGCTTTCAGAAATCGGTGATGATTTGAATTTGTTTGAACACCTAAATTTGGGCAACCAAGACGTCGCCCTTCAAGGATATGACCCTGTATCATATATAGAGGACAACCGCGCCAAAAAAGGTCGCTCTGAATTTGCTCACAAACATCAAGGTGCAATTTATTACTTCGTATCTCAGAAAAACGCTGGCCTTTTTAAAAAATCTCCTGACAAATACCTTCCTCAATATGGCGGATGGTGCGCCTATGCAATGGGAGATTATGGAGAAAAAGTATCGATCAATCCAAAATCGTTTTTGGTAAGAGACGACAAATTGTACTTGTTCTACAAAACATTTTTTACCGACACCAAAGAAAAATGGCTCGACAACATAGATACCCTGAAAAAATGTAGATACCAACTGGAAAAAAACAATCACTAAATAAAAACCTCATGAAAATCTTATCCTTTTTACTAAAACTCATTATCGCTGTTATTTTTATTCAATCCTTGTTCTATAAATTTTCAGGACACGAACAGGCAATCCATATTTTTAGCACATTAGGCATAGAGCCTTGGGGAAGAATTGGCATTGGAGTCGCAGAATTGATTGTTGCGCTTTTGCTCTTTGTTCCTAAAACAAGTGTTTTGGCCGTTATTGGTTCGGCTGGACTTATGGCAGGAGCCATTTTATCGCACCTAACAACGCCTCTTGGCGTGGTTGTTGAATGGAATGGAAATTCCGACAACGGAACATTGTTCGGAATGGCTATTGCGGTTCTTTTTTGTTCTTTTGTATTGCTTATATTGCAATTTCAAAAAAAACCACAATCCATCAAAGAATTTTTAGGAATTGCATAGTCTGTTACAAAAATTAGGCACTACGAATACTGGCCTTACGGTATTTTTTATTTCCCTGCTATAATGTATGGTTTGGTTTTGGCTGTCCGAGCACGGTCATTTACGTATTTTACCAACGTAAATCCGTGTATGAAGCTGAGCGGTGCTATTGAAAGCTCTAAATACAGCTATTTACAATACGTTCCTGACCAATACCTACCTAAGAAAATTCTAATTACAAAAGACACTCCTATAAAGAAAATAGAGCAGTTGCTAAAAACGCATTTGTTGGAGTACCCCCTGATAGCCAAACCCGATACTGGATTGAGAGGATTGGAAGTAGAAGTAATTACCCAAACAAACGAATTGTTGAACTACCTAAAAAGGGTGTCAAGAACCGATATATTGATTCAAGAATTTATTGAACACCCCATAGAATTGGGAATATTGTATTCCAAAACACCCCTAAACAATCACAAAAAAATCTCTTCTGTAACCCTAAAAGAGTTTTTGAGTATTAAGGGTGACGGTGTCTCTACTTTTAGGGCATTGTTGTCAAAAAATATCCGCGCCGAAAAACAATTTGATTTCTTTAAAATCAAATATCAATCTCTATGGGATACTGTTATTGATGAAGGAAAAACCATTCGCGTAGAGCCGATCGGGAATCACAACAGAGGAACCAAATTTGTAAATGCAAATTTGCTGATCACTCCCAAACTAGTTGCTGTTGTTGATGAAATTGTAAAACATATTCCCGGATTTTATTATGGAAGAATTGATTTAAAAGCGCAAAGCATTCGAAAGTTAATGAACGGAGAAGAAATACGTGTTTTGGAAATCAATGGTGTCAATTCAGAGCCCACACATATTTACGATTCAAACACTACGCTTGTAAGTGCTTATAATGATATTTTTAATCACATGAACACCATTTATGAAATTAGTAAACAAAACAAAACACAAGGTGAAAAAAGAGATTCCCTTAAAACCCTTCTGAAAGAGACTCATAAACACTTTAGCTATTAATCCAAATCAAAGCAATGAACAATTCTTGTATTCAAAATCTTTATTCTCTAAAAAAGTTACTCAAACATCTTCCTGAAAAGCATTATACCCGTCCTGCTTCCAAAATATTTAACGCAACCATCGGAGAACATATCCGACACATTTTGGAGTTTTATAGTTGTTTACTTGAGGGAGTCAATAAGGGGGAAGTTAATTATGATTCACGAAAAAGAGATACTGCAATTGAACTGAATATTGAAGTAGCCCTAATGCATATTGAACGTATTTGTGACTCCTTAGAAAATATGAACATTTCAAAAAAGATTCGTGTGCTGTCAAACCCAACCTTTCAAGAACACCTCAGCAACTCGATACCGTCTTTCATAGATCGTGAATTGTTGTACTGTCTAGATCATAGCATTCACCACATGGCATTGATTAAAGTCGCTTTGCATGAGTTTGATGCTCACCATCTGATAGATTCAAATTTTGGGGTAGCATTTTCAACCATTCGAAACAGAAACAAATGTGCACAGTAACTTTTATCCCCAAAAATAACGGTTGGATTTTAACATCCAGTAGGGACGAAAAAAAAGTTCGAGAGACATTGCCTCCCAAAATACATGATGTGTTTAATCAAAATCTCATTTATCCAAAGGATCAATTAGCAGGAGGAACTTGGATTGCGTTGTCTGACAAAAAAATAAGTGTCTGTTTACTAAATGGTGGGTTTGAACTTCATGAAAAGAAAAAATATACTAAAAGCAGAGGCCTGGTATTGCTCGAAAGGTTTCGATTTGAAAGTTTGGATGATTTTTGGAATTCAATAGAACTTGAAGCTGTCGAACCTTTTACATTATTGAATGTTGAACACAACGATGAATTAAAACTAACGGAACTTGTTTGGGATGGGAATCAAAAACACAAGACTGTAAAAAGCAATCGAAAAACTCACATTTGGTCTTCAGCTACTTTATACAGTTCGTCAATGATTGAAGAACGAAAAAAATGGTTTCGAAAATGGTGTTTAGAGCACAAGGCTATGGATGGCTATAAAATTGAAGAATTTCATCAAAGTTTTTTTACAGACAATTCTGCTCAAAATATTTTGATGAAACGAACAGGTGGCCTTCAAACAGTAAGCATCTCAAGAATTGAATCCACCAACGGGAGTACTCAACTCAAATACAATGATCTACTGTCCAACACTTCTTGCGCTTTGTCTTTCGATCAATACGCCTTTGCAAATAAAACTCGTTGCGTAGAGGGTTTTCCTGAATAAATACAACTACCCAATTCTTGTTGATTGTCCAATGGAATACAACGAATGGTCGCTTTTGTTTCTTTTTTGATACGTTCCTCCGTTTCGGGAGTACCGTCCCAATGTGCTGACAAAAATCCGCCTTTTGATTCTAGCAACTCCTTAAATTCATCATACGCATCGACTTTGGTAATGTGCGCATCTCTAAATTCTTGAGCGCGCTTCATCAAGTTGGTTTGAATTTCTTCTAACAACGCTTTTACGGTGGATACTAACTCAGACTGTGGGATATATTCTTTGGTTAAAAGATCGCGACGCGCCAATTCAACCGTACCCTTTTCAATGTCTTTGGGTCCTACAGCGATTCGAATAGGAACTCCTTTTAACTCATGCTCATTGAACTTGTATCCTGGTTTGTATGTGTCTCGATCGTCAAACTGTACTCGAACTCCGCTATTTTTCAAAGCCTCGACCATCGGGCCAACTACTTTGGTAATGGATTTCAGTTCTTCTTCTCCTCTATAAATTGGAATAAACACAACCTGAACCGGAGCTAAATTGGGAGGCAATACCAATCCATTATCATCACTATGCGTCATGATCAACGCTCCCATAAGGCGCGTGGAAACACCCCATGAAGTTGCCCACACGTATTCTAGTCCTCCTTCTTTGGTGGCAAATTTCACGTCAAAAGCTTTGGCAAAATTTTGCCCTAAAAAATGAGAAGTACCTGCCTGAAGTGCTTTTCCGTCTTGCATTAGCGCTTCAATACAAAAAGTTTCTTCGGCACCTGCAAAACGTTCGTTTGCAGATTTTACACCTTGAATTACTGGAATGGCCATGAAGTTCTCTGCAAAATCAGCATACACTCCATTCATTCGAAGTGCTTCTTCCATAGCTTCCGATTGTGTTGCGTGTGCGGTATGCCCCTCCTGCCACAAAAATTCAGCAGTTCTCAAAAACAAACGAGTTCGCATTTCCCAACGCACTACATTGGCCCATTGATTTAACAAAATGGGTAAATCGCGATAGGACTGAATCCAGTTTTTATAAGTATTCCAAATTATGGCTTCGCTGGTAGGACGAACAACAAGTTCTTCCTCAAGTTTTGCATTGGGATCCACCATGAGTTTTCCTTCTCTATCGGGGTCGTTTTTAAGCCTGTAGTGAGTGACAATTGCGCATTCCTTGGCAAAACCTTCTGCATTTTTTTCTTCGGCTTCAAAAAGACTTTTTGGAACAAACAAAGGAAAATAGGCGTTGGAGTGTCCTGTTTCTTTAAACATACGATCCAATTCTGCTTGCATCTTTTCCCAAATAGAAAATCCATAGGGTTTTATCACCATACAACCTCGAACTGCGGAGTTTTCAGCCAAATCGGCTTTGACCACTAATTCATTATACCATTTGGAATAATCTTCACTTCGTTTTGTTAACTTTTTAGCCATATATTTGTTTTGGCATAGAATTTGCCTTTTAAGTAATCGTTAGGCAAAACTAACTATTTTTCAAGTGTTCAACAATAAATTTGTCAGTTATGATCTTTTCTTTAAAATATTCGCTTAAGATTGCAATGCTGGCCTCAATCGGTTTTTTTGTTTTAAGTTGTGGTTCCTATCAGTCAAGTTCCTATTATGGAGAGGATGGAATTTACGGTTCTACAAGCTCACAAGAGAAAAGTCAAAATCCAACCCAACAAACTACACCCCCTTCGGAATCTTCAGAAAAAACAACAGATCAAAACGGAAAGTACTACAAAGATTATTTTTCAAAAAAAGCACAAGAGTACGACTACATCAACGATGAAAATACAGATGTATTTACAGATGTTGATAACTACAGTTCCATCGATCCTAATATCAATGGGTCAAATCAAGACGAAGTTTATTATAACAATAGCCATGGAGCTTGGGGGAGCAATCCAACCAAAGTGAATATCAATTTTTATAACAATCCTCGTCCCTATTTTTCTTACTGGGGATATTCCAATCCTTGGTATTTTAATAATTTTTATTACGACCCGTTTTATGATCCCTTCTTCTATGATGGGTATTACGGACATTTTGGATGGAGATGGAGATATCACTACAACCCTTTCAATCGCTTTTACCACAGAAATCATTGGGGATATTATGGACACGGATATTCCAATTACTACAACCGTTCCTATCATCCTTACCGTTCCAACGTTAGCTACACAAGAGGCTACAGAAGCTCGGTTCCTTCACGAAGAGGCACTAGCGCTGTCTCAGTTGTAGGTCAAATCAGAGGCAGTAGTATCTCTAGTCGAAGTTACAATCCCCAGTCATCGACCGCTACCCAATCAGTAAGTTCGAGAGCTGTTTCCTCCGATAGACGTGCTTCTTATAGAAATGTAGAAAACAGAAGCAATAACGTTTCTAAAAACAACTCAAATACCGGTCAAGCACAAAGAGTTTATCAAAATAGAAGTCAAACAAACAACACTACGAACTCCAATTCAAACAACAATTTTCGAGTTCAAAACTATCGAAGATCAAACTCAAACAATACCTCTACTTCTAAATCTAGCAATAAGAGTTCTAACAATTCCTACCAATCATCAAGCCGTTCCTCGAATTCCTACAACAGTTCGAGTAGCCGTTCGAGTAGAAGCTACTCTGCTCCCCGATCTTCATCCAGTTCTAGAAGTTCATCCAGCAGAAGCAGCAGGCGTTAATTTTTATATTTAAAAAAAATGAAAAAACAATTTTTTTCCCTTTTGGTGGGTCTGATCACGTATTCAATTGGAGCTCAAGGAATCAATGAAATGATTAATTATTCCACTTCTGATTTAAATGGAACAGCTCGCTTTAAAAGTATGAGTGGTGCTTTTGGTGCTTTGGGTGGAGATTTATCTGCTATTACTATCAATCCTGCGGGTAGTGCCATTTTCAACCATAGCGAAGTGGGAATAACACTAAGCACTTCATCGCTTGAAAACACTACTTCTTTTTTTGATAACTCAAAATTAACCGATCAAAATCAATTTGCGTTTGATCAGGCAGGAACTGTTTTTGTAATGAAAAATTTTGGTGATGGAAATTGGAAGAAAATTAGTTTTGGAATTAATTACCAAACCCAGCGCAATTTTAAAAACAATGTTCATGCAGGATTTGTAAACAATCAAAATAGCATTGAAGATTATTTTTTAGACTACGCGCAAGGAATTGATTTTTTAGATCTTGGAGCAGATAACATAACTAGCGCGTATATTGATATTGGTAACACTCCGGGATTGGGATACAACGCACAACAAGCATTTTTAGGATTTCAGTCGTATTTGATTGATTTTGGAGATCTTTCTGAAGATGGTGTTGACAATCCAAGTTACTATTCGTACTTAAGTCATAATGGAAGTGTTAATCAAGAACTATTTCTTGACACGGATGGAATGAGTGACCAGCTTAATTTCAATATAGCTGCGCAATTCAAAGATTCTTTTTACATAGGAATGAACTTGAATTTTCATTCGATTGATTATCGCGAAAAAAGTGATTTTTATGAATATGGGTACGCCAACGATTCTGCTGTAAGGGAAGTTCGGTTTTACAACGAACTGTACACTCTTGGAAAAGGATTTTCGCTGCAGCTTGGTGCCATCGGAAAAATCAATAACAATATCCGATTGGGTCTCAGTTATCAATCACCCACATGGTACTCCCT
>JAURCF010000040.1 GCA_030828565.1 Flavobacteriaceae bacterium | reverse complement strand
TTATGCTCGTGAAAAAGGACTTCATGTAATAAACACTCCAGCTGCTTCTTCATCTTCTGTGGCAGAATTGGTATTTGCTCACCTGTACGGATCGGTTCGTTTTTTACACGATTCCAACAGAAACATGCCTTTGGAAGGAGATAGCAATTTTAAAAAGTTGAAAAAAGCATACGGCGGTGGCGTTGAGCTACGAGGAAAAACCATGGGAATCATTGGTTTTGGTCGTATTGGTCAAGAAACGGCAAAAATCGCTTTGGGAGTGGGAATGAAAGTAATTGTTTATGACAAGTTCATGGAAGAAGCAACCGTAACCCTTCCTTTTTATGACGGGAGAACAATTGATTTTTCTATTAAAATAACATCTTTTGAAGAGGTTCTTCAGTCTTCTGATTTTATCAGTTTACACGTACCAGCTCAAAAAAATTACGTGATTGGACAAAAAGAATTCGATAGCATGAAACAAGGTGCAGGACTCATTAATGCTGCCCGAGGGGGTGTGATTGACGAAGTAGCTTTGGTAGAAGCTCTTGATAGTGGTAAACTTTCTTTTGCGGCTTTGGACACCTTTGAAAACGAACCCAAACCAGAATTGAAATTGCTCATGCATCCAAACATTTCATTGACCCCGCACATCGGTGCTGCTACGGGTGAAGCACAAGATCGTATTGGGACAGAATTAGCGGAACAAATTGCTACTATATTATCCTAAATAAAATGAAAAAATTAAAAGAACGTTGGGGAATAACCTCCAATTTTCAAGCAATTATCATTTTTATTGTCTTTGGAATTACGGGTAGTACAGCAGCTAAACTTGCTGCTCCGGTAGTTGAGTATATGGGAATCACTAAAGAATCTGTTAGTCTCTGGTTGTATTGGCCTTTACGAGTTTTAATTATTTTTCCTCTGTATCAAGTGCTTTTAATTGTATTCGGATTTATTTTTGGTCAATTCACTTTTTTTTGGAATTTCGAAAAAAAGATGCTCTCAAGACTTGGTTTTAAAAGGTTTTTGGATTAATTCGAAAACCTCCTTACATTTTAAAAAATGTTTATTAAGTAATAACTAATCAATCCTTACTTTTTAAGTTGTTCAGAAAAATTTTGAAGGAACTTCTTAATTTTTGGAAAAATAACAGCACTACAATAGGGTTGGTTTTTATTCAAATCATAATACTCATGATGCTCTACTTCTGCTTCGTAAAAAGGAGTTGCTTGTGTCACCTCGGTTACTACTGGAGCGTCAAATGCAGATGATGCATTCAATCGCTCTACAAAGGCTTCTGTAAGTTTCCGCTGGCTTTCGGTGTGGTAAAACACTCCCGAACGATACTGAGAACCTACATCGCCCCCCTGGCGGTTTAAAGTTGTAGGATCGTGAGTTGCAAAAAAGATTTCAAGCAACATTTCAAAGGTTACTTTGGAAGGATCAAAATCAATTTGAACACACTCGGCATGCCCCGTTTTTCCTGTACAAACCTCTCTGTAACAAGGGTTTTTAATGGTTCCACCGATATAGCCAGAAACCACTTTACGAACACCGTTCACACGACCAAAAATTGCCTCTGTACACCAAAAACAGCCCCCTGCAAATGTAATTTTCTCCATAAAAATTGAACTTAATTTTATACAAATAAAAGCAAAATAGATGGAAATGTATTCAGAAACTACTTCTATTTTATCTCTTTAAAAACGGAGGTAAAGTTTGTGGATTTCAGTAAAAAAAGGGTTATTTTTATCCTCATGATTGATGCTGGTCATATTGTAAAAAGCTACGGTTCTTTGAATGTTATCAAAGATCTTTCACTATCTGTTAAAAAAGGAGAAATCGTTGCTATTGTGGGACCTTCGGGAGCTGGAAAAACTACCTTGCTGCATATTTTAAGCACACTAGACACCCCAGATACATCCTCAAATACTAGTATTGTTTTGAATGGCACCGATATTACCCAGCTTTCTGACAAACAAATGGCTCGGTTTCGCAACGAGGAAATTGGATTTATTTTTCAGTTCCATCAATTACTCCCTGAATTTACAGCTCTAGAAAATGTTTGTATTCCTGGATATATTCAGGGAAATGCAAATCGAAATATTGAAAAGGAAGCATTGGGGTTGCTTTCCTTGCTAGGTCTCAAAAACAGAATTCATCATAAACCTGGAGAGCTTTCCGGAGGCGAACAACAACGTGTAGCTGTTGCAAGAGCACTAATTAATAAACCTTCTTTATTATTTGCCGATGAACCTAGTGGTAACTTGGACTCAGAATCTGCTGAGACACTGCACAATTTGTTTTTCGATCTTAGAGATCGGCTGGGTCTTACTGTAATTATTGTGACTCACAATCCAAAATTAGCAGATAGAGCAGATCGAAAAATCACGATGATTGATGGACATTGGAGCAATGAATCGTAATGAACTCAAAGACTTTTTAGATCAAAAAGCGCTACAATACAACCACCCTCAATTCATTGCCTCCGACCCTATTCAGATACCCCATCGATTTTCACGGAAAGAAGATATTGAGATTGCTGGTTTTTTAGCAGCTACGATTGCTTGGGGCAACAGAAAAAGCATCATAAAAAGTGCCAACAATATGATGAAAGAATTGGAAGATGCTCCTTTTGATTTTATCAATAATGCTAGCGATCAAGAAATTGAGGCACTCGAAGGAATTGTTCATAGAACTTTCAGCCCCATTGATTTTCGTTTTTTTGTAAAAGGACTGAAACACCTGTATAAAAACTACAACGGACTGGAAGGTATTTTTAATGAATTTCATAACGAATCTTCATTACATGGAGGTATTCACCGTCTAAAACAAGTTTTTTTTGAAATTCCCCACCCCAAAAGAACACAGAAACACCTCGCAGACCCTTACAAAGGATCGGCCGCCAAACGAATTCATATGTTTTTGCGTTGGATGGTAAGAAACGACCAAAATGGCGTTGATTTTGGATTGTGGAAACGTCTTCAACCGGCACAACTGTCCTGCCCACTCGACGTCCACACAGGCAATGTAGCTCGGTCTTTAGGTTTGTTAAAACGAAAACAAAACGACCACAAAGCAGTGGTTGAACTTGACAATGCTTTGAGGAAAATGGATCCTACGGATCCTGTAAAATACGACTTTGCTTTGTTTGGATTGGGAGTGTTTGAGTCATTTTAAAGAGTTTAAAACCCATATTCAAAATCAAATATGTATCTTTGCGCAACATTTGACTAAAAATGTTGACTTAGATATTCGAGTTTCGATGACCATACTCATAAAAGCTGCTCAAGTCATAGATGCCAAAAGTACTTTCAATGGCACAAAAAAAGATATTTTAATTACCAACGGAAAAATTACCAACATTGGCAACCAGCTAACTGCTAAAAATGCTACAGTAATCAACCACAATAATCTGTGTGTTTCTAGAGGTTGGTTTGATAGCAGTGTTAGTTTTGGAGAGCCTGGATTGGAAGAGCGTGAAACACTTTCTAACGGCTTGGAAACCGCTGCAAAAAGTGGATTTACTCGAATTGCTCTGAATTCCAACACACATCCCAAGCTCGATAATCACGCTATTGTTGCCCATGTAATTTCAGAATCTAAAAAGAAAGCTACTTATCTTCATCCCATTGGAAATTTGACCCAAGCTGAAGACAGCAATCAACTTGCTGAACTCTATGACCTCAAAAATGCAGGAGCTATCGGCTTTGGAAACTTTAAGAATGATATTAAAGACCCAAACTTGTTCAAAATTGCGCTTCAATACTGTCAGCACATAGACGGATTGGTTGTTGCATTTCCTCAAAACAGCGATATTGCTCGTGGAGGGATCATTAACGAGGGTGTATTAAGCACACAATTGGGAGTTCAAGGAATCCCTTCACTAGCTGAAGAGCTTCAAGTGGCAAGAGATCTATCACTGTTGGAATATACAGGTGGCAAATTGCACATTCCCACCATTTCGACACATAAATCAATTGCCCTAATAAAAGAAGCCAAAAAAAAGGGACTCAACGTAACTTGTAGCGTAGCTGTTCATAATTTGTGCTTTACTGAGAACCAATTAAGCGCTTTTGATACACGATACAAAGTGTTGCCTCCACTGAGAACAGAAAAAGACAGAATAGCTCTTTTGAAAGGCGTAAAAAGCGAAACTATTGATTTTGTCACTTCGGATCACTGTCCAATTGATGTGGATCATAAAAAAATGGAAATTGACCATGCTGAACACGGAACCATCGGTCTAGAATCAGCTTTTGGGGCATTGATGAATCATTTTTCGTTGGACGAAACAATTACCCTATTGACCAAAGGGAAAAATCGCTTTGGTATCGAAGACCATCCGATTGAAGTTGGTGCCCTTGCAGAAATAAGTTTGTTTACTACACACAAGCCCGTTCCCTTTGAACGAAAAGATATTGTATCTACTTCCAAAAATAGTGCTTTCTTAGGATATCCTATGAGTGGAAGCGCTATAGGAATTGTCTCAAAAGGATTGGTTTCTTTGAAAAAATAACATGATAGCACTCTCCCTAGAGCATCGAGTTCGACATCCCAAAAAACCTACAAAACAACCTCCGCTTATTTTATTATTGCATGGTTATGGTAGCAATGAAGACGATTTGTTTTCATTTGCGGACTCACTACCCGAAAAGGCTCTAGTTGTTTCAATAAGAGCCCCCTACTCAATTCAGCCCACTAGATTTGCTTGGTATAGTATCTATTTTGATGAAGTTCGTGGAAAATGGTCGGACGACCATCAAGCTATTGAGGCACGAGACCGTATTGCTTCTTTGATTGATGAAATCGTTGAGAAATACCAAACAAACGCCAATAACGTCACCTTAATGGGGTTCAGTCAAGGTGCTATTTTGAGTTACGGAATCGCACTAACTTATCCTGAAAAAGTTAAAAATGTAATTGCTATGAGTGGTTATGTGAATGAGAACATTATTGAAGAAAAAAAATCAGAATACGAACATCTCGACTTTTATTGTTCTCATGGAACCATGGATCAAGTCGTGTTGTTTGAATGGGCAAAACAAACTCCTGAGTATCTAAAATCAAAAGGAGTTAAGCATGTCTTTGAAACTTTCCCCATTGGACATGGAGTATCTCCAAAAAACTTTTATTCCTTATCGGATTGGTTATCAAAAAGACTCTAATTTGTTTCGTAAAACAACGAGGATATCCCTTTGAATTTTACCTTTTTATCAGAAATCATTTTATAGTCAAGAAGCAACTCTCCCCATTGTTCGCCATCACTAACTTCCACAATCAACCATTGATGGTTTATAATTGAAAACGTATTAACTACCCAATTGCTGGGATGAGATGGAAAGGAAAATGAATTGTTCCATTGACTTGTTTGGCTCAACTCATTGAGCGCCATTTCAATACTGGTTTCAATTTCAGTTACAGAATAAGAGTGTTGTTTGGCTGCACGCTGGTTTTTGGACAATGAAAAATATGCAGCCTTGGTGTTTTCTTCCAAAAGACGTAAAATAGAATCTTGAAGTTTTAAAATTTTAACACTTTTAGTATTGATTTGGTTGGATTGATATTTGTAAATATTAGAATTATTGACGTATAAAAAAAGGGCTAACAAGGCTGTGAATATTAAAGAATAAGAAAGAATTTTCGTTTTCATCTGTTGGGATTTTTGGCAACTAATTACAATTCAATTGTTAGGGTGTCGTAGGCTAAAAAAACACCGTCGGGCAAAGACGCTTCAACCTCTTTGTGAAAACCTAAATGGTGACTTATATGAGTAAAATAGGTTTTTTTGGGTGACAAAATATTTACAATTTCCAACGCTTCATCTATGTTAAAATGGGAATGATGCGGCTCGTACCGAAGTGCATTGATTACCAAAACATCTAGGTTTTTCAACTTATTCAAAGCATTAGCGTTCAATGTTTTCATATCGGTTAAATAGGCAAATTTTTCAAAGCGATACCCAAAAACCTGCAGTCGGTTGTGGTAACCGCTAATTGGAACAACAGACAAGCCACCCAATTCAAAGTTTTGATTTTCTACAATTTCATTTTGACTTACAGATGGAGCGCCTGGATATTTAACATCATTCAATAAAATATAATCAAAACGCTTGGATAGATTGTCTAAAACGCGCCGATGTGCATAAATTGGAATATCCCCTTGACGAAAAAAAAAGGGACGAATGTCATCCAAACCAGCTGTATGGTCGGCATGTTCGTGGGTAAATAAAATCCCATTAATGGACTGACAATTAGAACGAAGCATTTGTTGTCTAAAATCAGGTCCACAATCAATTACGTATGAAAATTGCTCCCATTCAACAAGCACGGAAACGCGTAATCGCTTGTCCCTAAAATCATCACTCAAACAAACGGGATGTTGGCTTCCTATGATTGGAATCCCTTGAGAAGTGCCTGTTCCTAAAAATGTGATTTTCAAATTATTTTTTTTCAAATTTAGCTATTATTTTTAAGGCATTGAACAATAATCTTCCTAACTTTGTGGGAAATATTCCCAGTATGTCTTTAGCATTATTTGGCGACAAACCATTCGAAAATAAGCCCTCTCTCGAGAGCAAAGCATTAAGAATTAATCTTAACGAACACATTTACGGAACCTTTGCAGAAATCGGTGCAGGTCAGGAAGTTGCTCGACACTTTTTTAGATGCGGTGGTGCCTCAGGAACTATAGCCAAGACGATTAGTGCATACGACAAGGATTTTAGTGATGCTATATACGGAGAAGACAAAAATCATCAGTATGTATCTGAGTCGCGTTTGAAAAAAATGTTGAACTACGAGCTTCAATTGATTGAAGATAGAATGCCGCGTGAAGAATTTCCTAACAAAATGTTTTTTTCATTTGCAAATACGGTCGCTACGATAGATTTCGCCAAAAAATACAAAGGACATGGATGGATGGGAATCAAATTTCAAGCAGATCCTAACCAAGATTTTAGCGAAATTCTTGTTCATGTTCGGTTTAATCAAATTGATGCACTTTCACAACAAGAATCGGTGGGAATTTTGGGCTTAAATCTTATTTATGGTGCATTTTATTGTCACGACAAGCCGCGTAAACTTCTAAAATATCTTTACGACCACTTAGACAAAGATGCTATTGAAGTTGATACTGTAAATTTCTCGGGACCACTTTTTAAAGAAGTTGACAACCGATTGATAAGTTTGGATTTGGTAAAAAATGGAATGACAGAAGCGGTCATGTTTGGACCTGATGGAAACAATGTTTTACCAGCAAGAGTTTTGTACAAAAAAAACATTCTTGCTTTGCGGGGTAGTTTTCGACCTGTTACCAAGGTGAATATTGATATGTTTCAAAAATCTTATGACATTCTTACCAAAACAGAAGGTGTAGAAGAAAAAAACACCATTGTTATTTTTGAAATTACATTGTCCAACCTAATGTCAACAGGGGAAATTGACGAACAAGATTTTATGGATCGGGCTAAGTTGCTTTGTTCGTTGGGTCATACGGTGATGATTTCCAATTTTCAAGAATACTACCGTTTGGTGGAATACTTTTCCAATTATACCAAAGGAAAAATGGCTTTAACCATGGGGGTAAATAACTTCGTGGAAATATTTAACGAAAAATACTATCGCAATTTGAGTGGAGGTATTTTGGAAGCTTTTGGAAGATTATTTTTCAAGAATCTGAAAATCTACCTTTACCCAATGAAAGACCCCGAAACAGGAGAAATTATAACAAGCAACAACCTCAAAGTTCATCCACGTGTTAAGGAATTGTACAAATTCTTCAAGTACAACGGTAAGGTTATCGACATATTTGAATTTGATGAGAAAAGCTTGGATATCTTTTCACGGACTGTTCTTGATATGATTGGCAAAAAGGAAAAAGGCTGGGAAGAAATGCTTCCCGAAGGAATCTCCCAAGTCATTAAAGAAAAAGAACTGTTTGGATATATTGCTGATTAAGCAATCAGCTCAAGCAGTTGAGTTGCGTGTTCTTTTGTATTGACTTTATCCACTACATGAATTACGACTCCGTTTTCGTCCAATACAAATGTCTTTCTATGAATACCGTCGTATTCTCTTCCCATAAACTTTTTTGGGCCCCAAACTCCAAAGGCATTGATGACTTCATGAGATTCATCAGCCAATAAAGGATAAGGAAATGAGTATTTGTTTTTAAAATTAGCTTGTTTGGCCACACCATCGGCACTAACACCAAGAATTGAAAACCCTTTGTCCGAAAATACTTTGTAGGAGTCTCTTAAATCACAAGCCTCAGCAGTACAGCCAGGAGTGTTTGCTTTTGGATAGAAGAAAACAATCAACTTTTTTCCTTGATAATCTGAAAGTTGAACATTGTTACCTTGATCATCAAGGGAAGAAAAAGCTGGTACTGTATCGCCGATTTTAAGTGTATTCATATCTAAACTCAGTTTTTAAATTACGTATGATTAAATGTTTCTTATTTTTGTTAAAAATACATAAAAAATGAACAAAGCAGAACGTGTAGCCTTTGCAATGAAAACTTTAGATGCTTTGTACCCTGAAATTCCCATTCCCCTTGACCACAAAGACCCTTATACGCTGTTAATTGCTGTTTTGTTATCAGCACAAAGCACCGATGTTCGAGTGAACAAAATAACGCCATTATTGTTTGAAAGAGCCGACAATCCATACGACATGATAAAATTGTCTGTTGAGGAAATACGAGAGATTATAAAACCCGTGGGCTTATCTCCTATGAAATCTAAAGGAATTTATGGGCTCTCTAAAATTTTAATTGAAAAACACCAAGGCAAGGTGCCAGCAGATTTTGAAGCTTTGGAAGAACTGCCTGCAGTTGGACATAAAACCGCCAGTGTTGTCATGTCTCAAGCCTTTGGTATTCCCGCTTTTCCTGTAGATACCCATATACATCGTTTGATGTATCGATGGGGTTTTTCTAATGGGAAAAATCTTGTACAAACCGAACGTGACGCAAAACGGCTTTTCCCAAAAAAATCATGGAATCGCTTGCATCTTCAAATCATTTGGTATGGTCGAGAATACTCACCCGCCCGAGGTTGGAACATCGAAAAAGATATCATTACCCAAAAAATTGGTAGGAAGTCTTTACTCAACAAAATAAAGTGAAAATCTAGTTTTTATAAAATTCTATAAAACCGTTTGATTTTTTGTGCACCACTTGATAGGATTTTGAGAAACTCAAAAGAAACTCAATGGTCTTTGGCGAGGGCGTAATTTCATTATTTTGATGGGTAGTTGAATTGTAAAATTTTTGCATATATGTTGTTTAATACAAAAACGAGCAAAAAAAAAGCTTATTGCGTTAGGCTTATATTTTTATCAACAACCATTTTTCGAATGTTGATAAGTGCATAACGCATTCTCCCCAAAGCCGTATTAATACTAACGTTCGTTAATTCAGCGATGTCCTTAAAGTTCATACCCTTATACAATCTCATCATCAAAACATCTGCTTGATCTTGCGGTAATTCGTAGATCAAATCCATCAAAACAGATTCAATTTGTTTATCTATAATAAGCGTTTCAATGTCTTTTTCGGGTTCAGATATGTGTGCAAAAATATCGTAGTCGTCTCTGTTTTCAAACTTTGGAAACCGTTTGTTTTTTCGAAAATGATCAATCACCAAATTGTGAGCAATTCGAAGAACCCAAGGTAAAAACTTTCCTTCTTCGTTGTATTTTCCTTTTTTGATGGTCTGAATTACTTTGATAAAGGTATCTTGAAAAATATCTTCTGTGATATCGCGATTCATTACTTTGGAAAATATAAAGCTGTAAACACGCTGTTTGTGTTTTGCTAATAAAACTTCAAAACAGTGTTCGTTCCCTTGAATATAAGAAACAATTAAGTCTGCGTCTTTTGTGGAGTGTGCCATAACATTTACTTTTAAGTTGACAGTAATCAACCTGTTAAACTCAATGATTTGATTTTAAAGTAAATGTGTGTATAGGCAGTTTTTTATGTTATGACAATTCAAATATAGGTAAAAAATTAGATAGGTAAAAAACTTGGCTGTAATTAGAAAAGATTTTTTTGTTTTAAAGCGTATATTTATAGCTTGATTTTTACAGAAAAAAACCACTTGTGAGCAAACAACAATCTTCCAAAAACATTGATATTTTAGGTGCCAAAATGCACAATCTCAAGAACATCAGTCTTCAAATTCCGCATCGAAAAATGGTCGTTATTACAGGATTGTCAGGTTCTGGAAAGTCAAGTTTGGCGTTTGACACCCTCTATGCCGAGGGACAAAGACGTTATGTTGAAAGTCTTTCATCCTACGCTAGGCAGTTTTTAGGAAGATTAAACAAACCCAAAGTAGATAGAATTTCAGGAATTGCTCCTGCCATCGCTATTGAACAAAAAGTAAACAGCACCAACCCTCGCTCAACGGTTGGAACTTCTACAGAAATTTATGATTATTTAAAACTTCTTTTTGCTCGAATTGGTAAAACTTACTCGCCCATTTCCAATGAAATTGTTGAAAAAGATACTGTTCAATCGGTTTTGGAAGTCATAAAACAGCAACCGATTGGAGAAAAGTTGTTGATTCTCGCTCCCATAAATTTGGAGGCCCATTCTTCTCCCGAAAAGCTATTGTCAGTATTACAGCAACAAGGATACGCTCGACTTCGGATTGATGGAGAAATCGTGCGTATGAATTCATTGAAAACCCAACTTCCAAAGGAGTTTGAATTGGTTGTAGATCGTTTGGTACATCAAGACGATGAAGATTTTTACAATCGATTGGCAGATTCGATTGAAACTGCTTTTTTTGAAGGCAAAGGACATTTAAACGTACTTTTGATGCGTAATGAACACGTTCATTCTTTTAGCAATCTTTTTGAAAAAGACGGAATAAAATTTGTTGAACCTTCCCAACACTTGTTTAGCTTTAACAATCCAATGGGTGCCTGTCCAAAGTGCGAAGGATATGGAGATATTATTGGGATCGATCCTGATTTGGTGATCCCAAATACTTCACTTTCTGTCTTTGAAAGCACCGTCGCACCTTGGAGAGGCGAACGAATGAAAAAGCACAAAGAAGATTTTATTCAAAACGCATATCTGTATGATTTTCCCGTTCACAAACCTTATTATGAGTTGTCAGACTCACAAAAGGAATTGGTTTGGGAAGGAAAAGGAAAACTCAAAGGAATTCATGACTTTTTTAAAAAAATTGAACGGAAGAACTACAAAATTCAAAACCGTGTCATGCTTTCACGATATCGAGGCAAAACCCAATGCAACGGTTGTAACGGAAAGCGATTGCGTCCCGAGGCCAATTATGTCAAAGTAGGAAGCCAAACACTCACTGAGCTTGTAAACCTTCCTTTCTATGAGCTTCAGCAATATTTTGATTCGCTTATTCTCAATGACTATGACTACTCAATAGCCAAAAGATTGCTTAAAGAAATTCGAAATAGAATAAACTTTTTATGCGAAGTTGGATTGGAATACTTAACCCTCAACAGAAAATCCAATTCACTTTCAGGAGGAGAATCTCAACGCATTAATTTGGCAACTTCACTAGGAAGTAGCTTGGTAGGCTCTTTATATATTTTGGACGAGCCTAGTATTGGATTGCATCCAAAAGACACGCAACGACTGGTAAAAGTATTATCCAAATTAAGGGATTTGGGCAATACCGTTTTAATTGTCGAGCACGATGAGGAAATCATGAAAGCCTCCGATGAAATTATTGACATAGGTCCCGAAGCAGGTGTATTTGGAGGTGAAGTTGTCGCACAAGGAAGCTTTAAAGAGCTTCTAAAATCACAAAGCCTTACGGCTAAATATCTTAACGGAGAATTAAAAATTGAGGTTCCCGTAAATCGAAGAAAATCCAACTATGAAATTCGCATTGAGGGAGCACGACATCACAATTTAAAAAACATTGATGTTTCTTTTCCATTAGAGCAATTGGTAGTAATAACGGGAGTTTCGGGGAGTGGAAAAAGCACCTTGGTTCAAAAAATATTGTATCCTGCTTTGGAACGAGAAAAAGAAATTTTCAATCACAAACCCGGACAATTTACGGCAATTCAAGGAGATATTGACGCCATTGATCATATTCAATACATTGACCAAAACCCCATTGGATTGTCTTCAAGATCCAATCCGGTAACCTACATAAAAGCCTATGATGATATTCGATCGCTGTATGCGGGTCTCAAAGGATCGAAAGTTAGAGGGTTTAAAACCAAGCATTTTTCTTTCAACGTGGATGGTGGTCGATGTGAAACCTGCAAAGGAGAAGGAACAACAACGATTGAGATGCAATTCATGGCAGACGTTAAGCTTACCTGCGAAACTTGTAATGGCAAACGATTCAAGAAAGAAGTCTTGGAGGTGTGTTTTGAAAATAAAAATATCCACGATTTATTAAGTATGTCAATTGAAGAGGCCATTGCTTTCTTTTCAAAATACCAACAACAAAAAATAGTGTCGAAACTCCAACCGCTTCAAGATGTTGGAATGGGGTATGTTGCATTGGGACAATCTTCCTCTACCCTCTCGGGCGGTGAAGCTCAACGAATCAAATTGGCTACGTTCCTTCTAAAAGGAAACAAAGGAGGGAAAACTCTGTTTATTTTTGACGAACCTACTACGGGACTTCATTTTCACGATATTCAAAAACTATTGAAATCATTCAATGCGCTTATCGATAACGGGCATTCGCTTATAGTGATTGAACACAACATTGAACTGATCAAGTCTGCTGACCATATTATTGATTTAGGACCTCATGGTGGCGACAAAGGGGGAGAATTGGTTGCAACAGGAACACCGGAAGAAATTGCCAAACACCCTCACTCTTGTATTGCTCCTTTTTTAAAGGAGAAATTAGAATTATAAATTTTATTCCGTATTTTTGATTGAACCCCAGAATCAGAAAGGCATGAAGTCGTTGGTATTTTTTCTTTTTTCTTCTTCATTTCTGGCAGCGCAAGTTTCGGGCACTATTAAAAATTCAGACAATATTGCATTGCAAAACGTAAGTGTATTCATAAAAAACACCTACTCGGGAACCATAACAAATAAAAACGGTCAATTTCAATTGTATCCCCAAAAAAAAGGAGCATTAACTCTTATTGTTCGCAGTATAGGGTATAAAACCGTTTCAAAAAACATCCTCTACGAGGGGGCTCCCATAAAAATTGACTTCACACTAACAAATCAACCTGTATTTCTTGAAGAAGTGTCAGTAAGTGCGCAAGATAATCCTGCGCATCGTATCGTTAGAGAAGCGATAAAAAAACGGAAAGAACATTTGAAAAAACACAGTCATTACAAAGCAAATTTCTATTCAAGAGGTACGGTAAAAATCAATAATGCACCTGAAAAATTTTTAGGATTTAAAGTCGGAGATTTTGAGGGATCTTTGGATTCTACCCGAAGTGGAATTATTTATTTATCTGAAACAAAATCAAAAATTTATCAAAAAGACCAAGAATTTAAAGAAGAAGTAATTTCCTCAAAGATTAGTAGCGATAGTAACGGATTTAGTTTTAATACCGCTTCAAGTATGGCTATTGATTTTTATGAAAAAACTATCGAGTTTGGTGCGGATATGATTTCTCCAATCGCCGAAAATGCATTTAATTACTACCGCTACACGTTGGACGGAACATTTTATGACGAACACAATCACCTAATTAATAAAATCAAAATTACTCCCAAAAGAAATGCTTATCCAGCCTTTAGTGGCTTTATGTACATTGTTGAGGACGATTGGGCATTGTACGAAACGCAAATGAGTGCCACGGGCAATCAATTGAACTTTGCGGGGATGGACACCATGACAATCCATCAACAATACGCCTATTCAAAAAAATCAAATTCTTGGATAAAGACAACCCAATATGCTGATTTTGAATATGGTATATTTGGTTTTAAGGGCAATGGTCGATTTACGGCCATCTACAGTGATTATGATTTTGAGGAACTCCCCAAAAAAAAAGATTTTGGTCCTGAAGTATTGAAATATTCTACAGATGCCAACAAAAGAGACTCTATTTATTGGAACAAAATCCGTCCCGTACCCTTAACAATCGAAGAACATCAAAATTACTTGAAAAAAGACAGCCTTGAAATTCTTAAGAAGTCAAAACCGTATTTGGATTCCATTGATCAAAAAAAAAATCGATTCAAATGGCACAGTCTTTTTTCTGGCTATACGTATTCAAACCGTTATAACGACTGGAGAATAAAATATAATATTCCAATAAGTGCCATCAGCTACAATACTGTACAAGGATACAATGGAAAAGTAAAAATCGGATACAGAAAGAACAATGAGGAAACTGGAAAGTATTGGCGTATTGGAACTGAATGGCAATACGGAATTGCTGAAAAAAAAGGGCGTATTGCTGCAGAGACATTTATACGCTTCAATAAAATTTCAAAACCCACACTTCGGATTGCAACAGGGAGAAAGGTGCTTCAATTTGACAAAAACGAAGCAATCAGTCCATTATTGAACAATCTGAGTTCGTTATTTTTTAAAAGAAATTTTGCAAAATTTTATGAAATAGAATTTCTTGATGTTGCCTTTAAAAAAGAATGGTGGAATGGTTTTTATGGGTCATTTTCATTGGGTTATGAAAAGAGAATGACTTTGACAAATCACTCCGATCTAGTGTTTGTTAATTACGACGACAAGGAGTTCACCACCAACAATCCAATAGCGCCAAATCTATCGGGAGATTTGACTTTTATCAATCATCGAGGATTTACTTTCTCGTTGGAAACTGAAATTGTTTTTGGTCAAAAATACATGAGCTTACCAAACTTAAAGTTGGGTTATTCAGATGAAAAATATCCGAGACTATTCATAGGAGTGACCGGATTGTTTGGTTCGTCTGAAAGCGATTACAATCACACGCATTGGTTTGCAAAAATCAATCAATCCATTCGCTTAAGAAATAAGGGAGTTATGGATTATGTTCTCAAAGGAGGAGTGTTTGATTCTAACAACGCATTCATGGATTATTATCACCCAAAATCCAACGAAACATTTGTTAGAAGTAACGGGCTGGAAAAATTTCAAATGCTCCCCTTTTACAGTCGAAGTACAAACAAAAACTATGCAGAATTTCACATAGCTCATGACTTTAAAAAGTGGATTTTAGGTAAAATTCCCTTGATTCGGTGGCTACAATCCTCATTAGAGACAAGCTTTCATCTCAATGTTACAGACCAGCTAGCACCCTACTACGAAACCTCATTAGGACTGAAAAATTTAGGTTTTGGGAAATATCGATTCTTTAGAATTGATTATGTTCGTGCCTATCAAAATGGATTTAAAGAAGACGGAGTTGTTTTTGGATTTTCGTTTTAATTTGAGCCAATTACAGCAATCTAAACACTAATTGCGATTTCCCAACATAGGAACAAACTTAAAGTCACCAAAAGTTTGTTTATCAAAACTGGCTGCGCCTGTTCGCACATACAAAGTCATTACTTGGGTATTGACCCCAACAGGAACGACCAATCTTCCTCCTATTTTTAATTGAGAGAGCAATGCTTTTGGAACTTCGGGAGCACCTGCAGTAACTATTATTTTGTCAAAAGGTGCTTTGTCTGGCAATCCTTTGTATCCATCACCAAAAAACAGGGAAACCGAGTGATAGCCAAGTTTTGGAAGCATTCGTTTGGCCTCACGAAACAACTCGTGTTGACGCTCAATGGAATACACTTCTGTTTTCATTTCAAGAAGCACCGCTGTTTGATAGCCCGAACCTGTTCCAATTTCTAGCACACGATCGTTTTCGGATAGCTGTAGTAATTGTGTTTGAAAAGCAACCGT
>JAURCF010000062.1 GCA_030828565.1 Flavobacteriaceae bacterium | reverse complement strand
CCGCGAACATGATTGAAAAACGATTTTAAATCTCCTTCATATCCTACTTGTTTTTTGACTGTTTCCATTTCTTTCAAAATGCGAGCGACTTCGCTCAGTCCCAACTGGTGTATTTCATCGGCTGTCATCGAAGTCGTGGTATATAACTTGATAGAGTAATCGTAATATTCCTTCCCAAAACCGTAGGCTCCAATACCGCTAGTACTTCTTCCATTTTTCATGTACTCGGTGTTCATAAAGGTTGCCAATTGACGATAGGCGGGAATCACTTTCTCCGATACCATTTGGGTGTATTTTTCGGTCAGTTGTTTTTTGTCTTTTTCGCTAAAACTGTTAGGGAAATTTTTTGCTGGACTGAAAAACAAATGGTTTTCTAAATCGTCGTTGGTAAGGCTTTGCAATTGCGGAACTACTTTTTCAATTAAGGATGTTGGCAATACAATTCCTTTTTGGATTCCTTCGCGCATACGGTCTTCTGCAGATTGCATCCATTCCAAATAGGCATCTACTCTTTCGAGCCAGTTTTCATAATCTTTCACCGTTTTAAAAGGCTGCGCTGAGGTTCCGCCAGCAAGCTGGCCGATAGTGAGTTGCAAGGTCCACATTTGATTGATAGGCGTAAGATTTTCCTCAAAAGTCAATCGTTTGAGGTTGGTTTCACATTCCCACAACAATACTTTTTTGCTCAATACATCTTCCTCGGACAAGTCCTCATCGTTGAAACGATTCATTTCTTTTTTATAAAAAGCATAAAAAGAGTTTTCTCGATCTTTAAATTCGGGAGTCAAATTGTTAGGCAATAGGTTGTTGTAGCGATAGTCTCCTTGATAGGTAGCACTCAATGGGTATCGCTTTAACGATTCCTGATAATAGGTTTCCAGGATATTGTGAAAAGCTTCTTGTGTGTTGTTAGCGTTGTCTTTGGGCTTGCTTTGACAGGAAAGTAGTAGGAGGGAGACGGTAAACCCTACAATTTTAAAATAATTCATGATAGGAGATTTAAAAGTTGAAGTGAAGTTAAAAAAAATTAGGTAATAAAAATTTTCCCGGAACTGTGATTTCGAGACGCCCCTGTAACCGAAGCCAAGCAATTGTCTTTTCCTGTTATTTTTAGCAGTCCCAATAAGGCAAAAATCAAGGCTTCTTTGTAATTGACCAACAATGGGTTTGGAATTACAAGTTGGCTAGTTGTTTTTTCTTTCAATTGCTCAATTAAAAATGCATTAAAAGCCCCACCACCCGTAACGAGCGTTCGCTGGTTTTTGTCAGAAGGCAACTCCGCACTGATTCTAATAGCGCAATGCGCCACCCAAGTGCTAAGGCAGTCTTGAGGAGAAAGGGTTTTATTTTTAACGATAGGCATCACAGTCGTTTCAACAAACTCAATGCCCAACGATTTTGGAGGTTTTTCAGAATAAAAAGGAAGGGACTCCAAGATTTTGAGAAGGCTTTTGCTAATGACTCCTTTTTGGGCCATTTGACCGTTTTTGTCATACGGAGCTCCCAATTGTTGCGCCCAGTAGTTGAGCATTACATTGACTGGACAAATGTCGTAGGCAATGCGTTTGCCTTTATCATGTATAGAAATGTTGGCAAATCCGCCCAAATTCAAACAAGCGTCGTATTCTGAAAACAAAAGCTGATCTCCAATAGGAACCAACGGAGCGCCTTGACCGCCTAGTTGAACATCTTGCGTTCTAAAATCACAAACGGTTGCAATTCCCGTAGTTTTACTAATGGATTTTCCACAGCCTATTTGTCGCGTATATCTCTCTTCGGGCCGATGGTGAACTGTATGTCCGTGAGAGGCGATAAAATCCACTTTTTGAATACCGTTTTTTTGAACAAAAGATTCAATAATTTTTCCCAACCATTTTCCGTAGCTTGTGTCTAGGGCATTCAACGTGTCAGTATCTGCAAAATAAGCGTCTTGCAGTGTTTTTTTACGTTCTTTGGAATAGGGAATTGTGGTGGCGTGTAGGATAGAAAAATCGGAAATGTTGGTTTTTGAAAAACGAACATAACACAAATCGACTCCATCCAATGAAGTACCGCTCATCACACCAATAACAAAGTGATTTTCTTCCCTACTTTTCATAGCAATACAAGATACTCAAAAAATAGAAGTGGGTTAGGAATTCGCTAAGGTTGTTAAAGTTGCAATAGTTTTTGTTGGATTTTCAGCAGAAAAAACAAAACTCCCAGCTACCAACACATCGGCTCCGGCTTCGACAAGTTTTTCGATGTTAGTATCCGTTACACCGCCATCAATTTCAATGAGGGTAGTTGCTTTTTTCTCTTGAATCAACTGGGAAAGTTGACGCACTTTTTCATAGGTATTTTCAATAAACGATTGCCCTCCAAACCCTGGATTGACACTCATGATACACACCAAATCTACCTCTTTGATAACAGATTCCAATACAGCCACGGGAGTATGAGGATTGAGGGCAACTCCGGCTTTCATACCTGCATTTTTTATTGCTTGCAAGCTTCGGTGCAAGTGCGTACATGCTTCGTAGTGAACCGTAAGGATGTCAGCACCCAAATCGGCAAAAGTTTGAATGTACGGGTCTGGGTTTACAATCATCAAATGCACGTCCAACGGTTTTTGGGTGTGTTTTACCATCGACTTGATGACAGGCATTCCAAAAGAGATGTTGGGAACAAAAACACCGTCCATAACATCAATGTGAAACCAATCGGCTTGGCTATGGTTTACCATTTCGATATCCCTTTGAAGGTTAGCAAAATCGGCGGCTAGAACGGAAGGTGCTATTAGTTTTTTTGACATGAATGCGTTTTTTGTTTGTACAAAAATAAGGAATAAAAAAAACTCCGAGTAAATCGGAGTTTTGTGCTTTATCCCAAATAAGTTTTTAATATTTTACTTCGTGAGGTATGCTTTAACCTACGAATGGCTTTTTCTTTAATTTGTCGAACGCGTTCTCTTGTCAAATCAAAGGTTTCCCCAATTTCTTCCAAAGTCATAGGGTGCTGATTTCCCAGACCAAAATACAAACGGACTACGTCGGCTTCTCTTGGAGTAAGGGTTTCTAGGGCGCGTTCAATTTCGGTTCGCAACGATTCGTGGAGCAAAACACGGTCAGGGTTGGGAGATTCTCCACTTCGCAATACGTCGTACAAGTTAGAGTCTTCTCCTTCTACTAGAGGAGCGTCCATAGATACGTGACGTCCCGAGTTTTTCATCGACTCTTTCACATCCGATACGGTCATGTCCAATTCTTTGGCAATTTCCTCAGCCGAAGGAACTCGCTCGTGTGCTTGTTCCAAAAAGGCGTACATCTTATTGATTTTATTGATCGAACCAATTTTGTTGAGTGGCAAACGAACAATTCGAGACTGTTCCGCCAAAGCTTGAAGAATCGATTGACGAATCCACCAAACGGCATAAGAAATGAACTTAAATCCACGGGTTTCATCAAAACGTTTGGCTGCTTTGATAAGCCCCAAATTGCCTTCATTAATTAAGTCAGGAAGTGTAAGCCCTTGATTTTGGTATTGTTTGGCAACAGAAACCACAAATCGCAAATTGGCTTTGGTCAATTTTTCCAAGGCAATTTGATCTCCTGCTTTGATGCGTTGTGCCAATTCTACCTCTTGTTCGGCAGTAATCAAATCTACCTTACCAATTTCTTGTAAATACTTATCTAGGGAAGCGGTTTCTCTGTTAGTAACCTGCTTCGTGATTTTCAGTTGTCTCATTTAAAAAAGTTTCTTTTTTATAGCTTCTGCTTGTTATACGCAAAAAGACATATAAATGTTACAAAAGAAATCAAGTATTTTCAAAAACTACTAACGAATGCCTAAATTCGACCAATCCTCATTGTCTTTCACAATCCATTCGGAATCGCTTGCTGAGGTTCCTGCAGAAGCTGTCCAGTTGGGGTTTCCTTTGGTTACCGAAGTTTTTCTAACAAGCGTATGATCTTTGGTGGCAGCAGTTACACCCGCTACATCCCAACCGGAACCGGGATCTCCATTAAAATCCCCTAAGGTATCTACAATTTCATAGCTGCTTTCCGTACCATAAACCAAGGCATAACCGTCATCTCCGTTTGACAAATAGGCGTGATTTTCATTTGCTTTGGCTAAAATGACTGGGTCAGCAGAACCGTGTGCAATGATGTAAAATCCTCCAGGTGCAATAGTAGCTCCGGGTTCAAATTCATTCCAATTCTCATGTTGTCCCGCTGTAGTTGGAGCATTGGAAACACTCGGATAGGCATATTGAGTGAGGTCAATGGTTTCGGTAGATCCGTTGTAAATTTCCAAGTATTTGTTGTTAGAACTACCCTCGGCATATTCCGAGAAGTACAGACCTTCTACAGGGCCCGTTCCAGAGCCGCCTCCACAATTAAGAGCATCAGCTGTAAAATTAACATCGTTGGCGTCTCTTATGTACAATTGTACACTGTTGAATACAGACATTACTCCAGTAATTGCTCCGTTTTGGGTAGGTAAAGCTTGACTAGAGAAAGTAGCTGCCGAATTCACAAAAACAGTGAGTTCGTCGGTACAGTCAGTTAGAGTATTAGAGCCTGAATAGGTGGTTCCTGACTTAAATTGAACTCCGCTAATTGTTACCAATTGACTTTCGTAGTCTCCCGTTAGCGCTTCAGCCAAAGTAACAGATACAGGAGCGGGTGCAGTACCCGCTGTTTGTGTAACGATATTTCCTAAGGGAATGTTGTTGATTTGCAAGAGACCGTTGTAGGTTTCAAGTGTAGTTCCCAAAATAGCAACCTTGATTTCTTGATCGATTTCAACATTGTGATCTTCGGTAAACCGAAGTAAAATACCCGCTGAACTGTCTTGAGCATATAAGTTTCTAGAAAAGATATTACCAGTACTTTTATCGGAGGTAACCGTTACAGTAACTACATAATTACCATCAACCGTAACATTGCTTCCCGAATGCATTGCTCTAACCTCGGCAATTGTTTTTGGAGTAGCATTGGCGTAAATATCACAAGTTGTATTAGTCATATCAGCGTAATCGGTTTCAGTGCGAATCAGCAGCTGATAATCACTATTGTATTTGCTTAAAATACCAACAATAGGACCGTTTCCAGAGGGAAGGGCTTGCTCAGCAAAAGTAGCATAGTTGCTGGTTCTTACAATAATTTTATTTGCATCACAATCCGAAAGGGAACGGTTGGTGCTGAAGTTGCCCTCGACGAAGTTTCCGCTATCAATAAATTGAACATCGTTTACTTTCACAAGCATTCCCAAATGGTCATCTGACAAGGCGCTTAAATCGATTTCAGAAGGAGCAATTGCTTCGTTTGTATCTCCAAGAAAAACATGCTTGTAAACATCACTTGCCTCAATATTACCCACGTTGCCATTATACAATCCGCCCAAGTGCAACTCACCGTTGGAGTTGTCAATGTAAAGATCTTTGGCAGCAACAGTAATTTTTTGACCTACTTTATAATTTCTTAAATACAATTGAGTTTGATTGATTCGCAATCGAATTCCTCCGGTTTCATCCTGGATATAAATCAATTTGTAAAGGTTTCCACTGGAGTCGTTAGCAGTAATGGTAGCATCAAAAATTAGATTTTCTGAAATTTGAACCAAATCATCAACATACAGGTCTTTGATGTCTTGTATCGTAGCATTGGCTTCGGGAGCCGAACAGGTAAAATCTACGCCATCACAACGAGCATCGTTCATCGAAACATCGTCAGTGTCACGAATGTATAATTGGTAATCGCTTCCAAATTTACCCAAAACCCCTGTAATCGTTCCGCTTCCGCTTGGAAGTAATTGGTTATAAAAATCTGCGTATCCACTGTTTCGCAATAACAGCTCATTTTCATCACAGTCAATTAGGTTGATGTTGGTGTTGACTCCTTCAACAGCATAGGTTTGACACAAATTGGCTACGTCAACTTGCGTATTTTGTACGGTAATGAGGGTATTGATCATTGCATCGGTAATATCTGCAACGGAAGTAGAAGTAGGAGTAATGGTTTTGATTTCATCACAGGTTCCCGAAACATGGTTTTTCCAACGTGCGGCATCCAATCTTCCAACAGCAATTGAACCACTGCTTTGTTCATATATTCCACCAAGCTTAAGCACGCCGTTGTAGTCATCCAAATACAAGTCTTTCACACTTATGAGCACACGACTTCCCACAGGATACAATAAATACAAATCACTTACATCCAAATCAATTTGAAATCCTTCGGTTGGATTTTCAATCGCATCTTGAAATTGTAGCGTTTTGAAAAAATTTCCGGATTGATCATTGGATACCACATATCCTTCAATGACCAAGTCATCTTCAATTTGAATTATGGAACCTTTGTACAGGGCTTTTACTTCAGCGATGGATGCGTTGGCAGTTAAGCTAGTTTCCACGCAAGCGGTCGCCTGATCTGGAATTTCGTAGTCACTACTTTCAACACAAGAGAATAGTGTGATAAAAGCGAATAATAAAATAATTTTTCGAGTGAGTTTGTTGTTTTTCATTGGATTTTTTTTAAAAACTATAGGCTAGATTGATGAAATAGGTTCTTCCGTAACCATAAAAATATTTTGGACCAAACGAAGGAGTTCCGTTGGCATTATCGAGGCTAAGTTGTTCGTAATTTCCTGCTCGGGATTGTTCGTAGCCTCCTGTTCGATATGATGCATCCAAAAGATTGTTGATGCTAACAAACAAACTGAGGTAATTTCCCTCTATTCGCCAAGATTTTCCACCTGTCAAATTGAGTAGAAATACATCGTCAAGGCGATGTTGACGGAGTAAATCCCGCACCTTATCTTCAGAAATATCAGGGAAAAGAGAACCGTTAGGGCTTTCGGGATTGATATAAAAATTTTGTGTTCGTGAAATTGGAGAAACATCTGCATAATTATGGGACAAGTGGTTGGCAGTAAGGTTGGTCCACCAATATTTTGGGCTTCGGTATTCCAACCCAATCGAATAGGCCTGTTGCGGACCGTTGGCCACTCGATAATCTTTCAGAGCTGAAGGGCCAAAGCTTCGCGTACTAATTTGATCGGATGACAAATATACCTCTGGATTGTTGGAATAAGTATATTGACCCAATGCAGCTACAGCCGTAGCCTTGAAAGTAGTGTTGAGTTGTACTTCTGTACCCAATTCCAATCCCATGTGAGTTTTGTTAACACCTGTTAATGCTTCGGAAAAGAAATCTTGAGTTACCTCTGCTCCACTAATTCCCTGCGCATAAAAGAAAGAAACTTCGGTTGCATCAACAAATTGCGTATAAAAACCTGTCAATCGCGCTTTTACAGCAGGCGTTTGCACTATGTAACTAGCATCAATTGACATGATTTTTTCGGAAGTGATTTCTGGAGTGATGTCATTGCTTGTTCTTGCGTTCGAAAAGGCATTTCGAATGTTGGGTGCCTTGGTAAGATATCCTGTATGGAAACTGAGGTTGTGTCCTCCACTCAAGCTATAATTGAATCCTGCCTTAAAACCGATGTTGTCAAATGAAAGTTTTTCTCCTTTTCCAAGAGAATTGCTAAAAAGTTCGTTGTCAAACAAACCATTTCTTTGGTATGAGGTATTGGAATAAAAACCACTGGCAAAGATTTTAGCGTTTTGAGTAGAGTACTCTGCTTGTAAAAAACCGTCAATAACAGATGCATCGATAGTGTAGTTGTAAGAAATTCGGTCTCCTACTTTTTTGATATTATTGGCTCCAACATTGTTGGAAGTATTGCTAAAAGGATCGTAGTCTTTGTAAAATGAACCGCCAAGCAAATCACTCAATTCGGCAAAATTTTCCGAATCCAACTGAGTGGCGTTGATGCCTGCTATAATTTTAATGCGATCATTCAGCTTGTGCATCAAGGTTGAGCTAAAACTTAGTTGAGTATCATCGTTTCTATCTTCCGAAAGCGTATAAACACTTTGTTGATCTTGATTATTTAGATTGTATCGATAGAGCGTAGTCCAATCAATTTGTGGGTTGGAAAGAAACAATTGTTTGGTTAAT
>JAURCF010000099.1 GCA_030828565.1 Flavobacteriaceae bacterium | reverse complement strand
CTGGAGCTACTTCTTCAACTGGAGCTGCTTCTTTAGCTGGAGCTACTTCTTCAACAGGAGTTGCTTCTTTAGCTTCGGTTTTTTCAGCAGTTGCTTCATCAGCTTTTTGAGCTGCTTTTTCTTCTTGTTCTTTCCCTTTTTTGCGTTCAGACAATCCTTCGATTACTGCTTCTGAAACTACACTTAAGATTTTATCAATAGACTTTGAAGCATCATCATTTGCAGGGATTACATAATCAACCTCGCGGGGGTCAGAGTTTGTATCTACCATCGCAAAAATTGGAATGTTTAGTTTTTGCGCCTCTTTGATGGCGATGTGTTCGCGTTTGATATCAACCACAAACAAAGCACCTGGCAATCGAGTCATATCCGAAATAGAACCTAGGTTTTTTTCGAGTTTTGCACGCATACGATCTACTTGCAAACGTTCTTTTTTGGAAAGTGTTAAAAACGTACCGTCTTTTTTCATACGATCTACAGCAGCCATTTTTTTAACAGCTTTTCGAATTGTTACAAAGTTGGTAAGCATTCCACCAGGCCAACGCTCTGTAATGTAAGGCATATTGGCAGCAGCCGCTTTTTCAGAAACAATCCCTTTGGCTTGTTTTTTGGTGGCTACAAAAAGAATTTTGCGCCCCGAAGCAGCAATTTTATGAAGTGCTTTGGCAGCTTCTTCAATTTTTGCAGCAGTTTTGTAAAGATTGATAATGTGGATTCCATTTCGCTCCATATAAATATAGGGAGCCATGTTGGGATTCCATTTTCGGGTGAGATGTCCAAAGTGAACACCCGCTTCTAAAAGCGATTTTACTTCAATGTTTGTCATTTTGTTTTAGTTTACGTTCCGTATGATTAGCAATGTATAAGTGGCGATTTTCGACCTTATCCATTTAGATGCTAAACTAATGTTCGCTTTAAACGAACTACGACTTCAGGATTAACAATAAATATATGAACTTGATGTTTGCCATAGGCAAACGGCATGTTTAACGTTTCGAGAACTGGAATTTCTTCCGTGCTTTTTTCTGACCGAACTTTTTACGTTCTACCATTCTTGGATCGCGAGTCATTAACCCTTCTGGCTTTAAAAGGGGTTTGATTTCCTCATCAATGGAAACCAATGCTCTGGAAATAGCCAATCGAACTGCCTCGGCTTGACCATTAAATCCTCCTCCAACAACATTTGCAGAAACGTTGTAAGTGTCGGTGGTTTCACTCAATGTAAAAGGTTGTTTGACCTTGTACTGTAGAGTAGCCGTTGGAAAATAATCTTCCAAAGCTTTGTTGTTTACCGTGATTGTACCTTTTCCTTTGGAAAGGTAAACTCTTGCAACGGCTGTTTTTCTTCGTCCTATTTTGTGTACGACTTCCATATTTATCTTAGATCGTTAAGGTTGATCAGTGTTGGATTTTGACCTTCGTGATTGTGATTGGGTCCAACATATACTTTTAGGTTACGGAACAAGTCCGCACCCAATTTATTTTTTGGCAACATTCCTTTGAGGGATTTTTCAACCAAGCGAGCAGGATCTTTCGAAAAAAGCTCATTAGCAGTAAGACTGCGTTGTCCTCCAGGATATCCTGTGTGGCGAATGTATTCCTTAGCTTCCCATTTGTTTCCTGTTAAAACAATCTTTTCAGCATTAATAATAATGACATTGTCTCCACAATCCACGTGAGCTGTAAAGTTGGGTTTGTATTTTCCACGAAGAAGCATAGCGACTTTGGACGCCATTCTTCCTAAAGTTTGACCTTCAGCATCAACCACCAACCATTGTTTGTCAACGGTAGCTTTATTAGCTGAAATTGTTTTGTAACTTAATGAATCCACATTAAAATTTTTAATCATTACCATCCAATTGGTTTATTACCAATTAGAATCGGGCTGCAAATGTACAATTATAAATGATAAATGCAAACACCCAAAAACAATTTTTATGGGGATTTTTTTGAGGTTAATGCGCTTGCAACCAATTGTCTCCAATTCCTATGTCAACCACGAGCGGAACATTGAGTTGATAAGCGTTTTCCATTTCTTGTTTTACTAGTTTTTTTAATATCTCGAGTTCACTTTTGTAGGCATCAAAAACCAGTTCGTCATGAACTTGCAGTAGCATGGTAGAGCGAAGATTTTCTTCAAGCATGCGTTTGTGGATATTCAGCATGGCAATTTTGATAATATCAGCCGCACTTCCCTGAATGGGCGCGTTAACGGCATTGCGTTCTGCGGCTCCTCGAACTACTTGATTGCGGGAATTGATGTCTTTCAAATAGCG
>JAURCF010000088.1 GCA_030828565.1 Flavobacteriaceae bacterium | reverse complement strand
TTCAGCATGGCAATTTTGATAATATCAGCCGCACTTCCCTGAATGGGCGCGTTAACGGCATTGCGTTCTGCGGCTCCTCGAACTACTTGATTGCGGGAATTGATGTCTTTCAAATAGCGTCTTCTTCCCAAAACGGTTTCTACATAGCCGTTTTCTCTCGCAAAATTTACTTGATCGGCGATGTATTTTCGAAGTTGAGGATATGTTTTGTAATACGTTTCTATCAATTCTTTGGATTCTGTTCGGGTCAAATCGGTTTGATTGCTCAATCCAAATGCTGAAACTCCATAAATGATTCCAAAATTGACTGTTTTGGCATTGCTTCGCTGTTCTCGAGTAACCTCAGATAAAGGTACATTAAATACTTTTGCTGCTGTTGAAGCATGAATGTCTTCCTTGTTTTTGAAAGCATCCATCATGCTTGGGTCTTGGCTAAGCGAGGCGATAATTCGCAGTTCAATTTGCGAATAATCGGCGGCCATAAGCACAAAATCTTTGTTTTTTGGGACAAATGCTTTTCGAACTTCTTGTCCGCGTAGAGTTCGAATGGGAATGTTTTGAAGATTGGGATGATTGCTACTCAATCGACCGGTAGCGGCAACCGCCTGATTGTATATTGTATGAACCCTACCCGTATGTGGATTTACTTCTTTTGGAAGCGCATCTACATAGGTGTTGAGTAGTTTTTGTAAGGAGCGCCAATTCAAAATGTCTTTTATGATTTCATGATCTTTTGCCAAGTAAGACAAGACATCTTCTGCGGTTGAGTATTGCCCTGTTTTTGTTTTTTTAGGCTTGTCAACAAGTTTTAATTTTTCAAACAAAACAGTTCCTAGTTGTTTTGGAGAAGCGAGATTGAAATGTTCTCCTGATATTTCAAAAATGCGTTTTTCCAAAGCAGCAATGTCTTCGGATAGTGTTTTGGAAAGCGTTCCTAAAAATTCGGTATCCACTCGAATTCCTGCCAATTCCATGTCGGCCAAAACACGAACGAGCGGCAATTCTACTTTTTGATACAAATCTGTTAAATGTCCCTTTTCGAGTTCATTAGCAAAATGATTGCGAAGCTGAAAGGTAATGTCTGCATCTTCGACAGCATATTCGGTTTGTTTGGCCAAATCAACACTTCGCATGCTCAATTGATTTTTCCCTTTTTTCCCAATCAACTCTGTAATGGATTGTGGTTGGTATCCCAAATATGTTTCTGCCAAAACATCCATGTTATGGCGCATATCGGGATTGATTAAATAGTGCGCAATCATCGTGTCAAACAGCGGCCCTTTTACTTGAATGTTGTATTTTTTCAATATTTTCAGGTCGAATTTAAGATTTTGCCCAACTTTTTCAATGGTTTCATTTTCAAAAAAAGGACGGAGTTTTTCTACGACTTCTTGTGCTTTTGAGGAATCTTCGGGAAGGGGAACATAATATCCTTTGTGCTTTTCCCAGCTAAATGCAATTCCTACGAGTTCGGCATTGATGGGATTCAGTCCTGTGGTTTCGGTATCGAAACAAACACTGGGTTGAACCCCCATTTTTTTTAAAAGCAATTCAATAGCCAATGGATTGTCAGCGATTTGATAAAAATGAGGGGTGTTTTTCAAGGTTTTGAATGAAGAACCTTCAACAGTTGCTTCGCCTGCTCCTGGCATGGAAAACAAATCAAATTGAAGAGATTCGGAAACGTTTTTTTTGGGAGCTTCCTCTTGAATAGGTGTTTCTGCAGAAGGAGTACTTTCTGTCGTAAAAATTTTCAATAAATTCTCCGTCATTCTTCGAAACTCAAGCTCTTGAAAAAGAGTTTTTACCTTTTCGATATCGGGGGTATTGAGTTCGTATTCTTTTTCGTTGAATGCAACAGGAACATCCAACATTATTTTTGCCAATTCTTTGGATAACATACCCAATTCTTTATTGGCTTCTATTTTTTCTTTCAGTTTTCCTTTTAGTTGATGGGTGTTTTGGAGCAAATTTTCCATTGAACCAAACTCAGCGATGAATTTTCGAGCAGTTTTATCGCCCACCCCTGGCAACCCAGGAATATTATCAACCGAGTCTCCCATCATTCCTAAATAGTCGATGACTTGTTCAGGGCGTTCGACATCAAATTTGGCTTGTACTTCTGGAACACCCCATATTTCAATACCGTTTCCCATTCGAGCGGGACGGTACATGAAAATGTTTTCGGAAACCAATTGCGCAAAATCTTTGTCGGGGGTAACCATATAAATTGAAAAGTTTTCTTTTTCGGCCTGTTTGGCAAGTGTTCCAATGATATCATCTGCCTCAAAACCCGCCTTTTCAATGATCGGGATGTGCATGGCTCTTAAAATTTCATGGATAACGGGAACAGCAATTTTTATAGCTTCCGGGGTTTCGTCTCTATTGGCCTTATAATCCTCAAAAAGCTCTGTACGACTCGTGGATCCTCCTTTGTCAAAACAAACCGCCAAATGATCGGGTCTTTCTCGCTTAATAACATCAAGTAAGGAATTCATAAAACCCATTACTGCGCTGGTGTCAACTCCTTTTGAATTGATACGTGGGTTTTTGATAAAAGCGTAATATCCTCTGAAAATTAGCGCATAAGCATCGAGGAGAAAAAGGCGTTTTTGATTGGACATGAATTTGGTATCGAAAGGATTTTGGTCATTTTTGACGTGTTTCAAAAGTACAAAATGATTCTTCTTAAAAAAAATGACAAAACAGGATATTCCTTAATTTTTTCTAAAAAAGGCAAACTATTCCAATCTAGAATTTACTTTTGTGGTCTTAAAACAATAAGCATGACTCGATGGATCGTTTTTATAATCATTGTTCTCGTTTTTGAGGTATATACTTATCAAGTATTTAAAACAGGAACAAAAGGCGGCTTTTTTTATGGGGTTTCATTGCTTTTAACAATTCTGTCGTTTGGATTTTTATGGTATCAGTTTACGGGAGATAGGCGTGAAACTTTTTCTCCGAATACCATGTATGCAATGGGTATTTTTTTAACCATTTTTGCGCCCAAACTGCTTTTTTTTGGGGTATTATTGATTGAAGATATTGTTCGAGTCTTTGGAGCGATTGTTGACTTTTTCATTGATTCGTCCGAAGGTGTTTTTATAAAAGGACGAAGAACCTTTATCAGTCAATGGGCATTGGCTTTATCGGCGATTCCTTTTGGTGCCCTTTTGATGGGAATGATGAAGGGAAAATACAATTACAAAGTACTTCGCTACTCCTTGTCGTTTGATGACCTTCCGGATGCGTTTGATGGGTATCAATTAACTCAAATCTCAGACATTCATTGTGGTAGTTTTGACAATCCATCTAAAATCGAATATGCAGTTGACCTAATCAATAGTCAAGGTTCTGATTTGTTATTGTTCACAGGCGATTTTGTAAATAATACCGCATCCGAAATGGTGCCTTGGAAAGAGGTGTTTTCAAAAATTTCTGCAAAAGATGGAAAATATTCTGTGTTAGGAAACCATGACTATGGGGACTATGTTCAGTGGAAAACTCCTCAAGAAAAAGAGCAAAATATGGAATTGCTTATGCAGCTTCAAAAAGAAATGGGGTTTGATTTGCTGTTGAACGAATCGCGATATATTGAAAAAGAAAATTCCCGAATTGCACTTGTGGGTGTTGAAAATTGGGGCAAAGGAGGTTTTAAGAAAAAAGGGGATTTACGAAAAGCAACCCAAAATATCCACGTTAATGATTTTAAAATCCTACTGAGTCACGACCCATCTCATTGGGAGGAAAAGGTGCTTCCAGATACTACTAAATATCAGCTTACTTTGAGTGGACACACTCATGGTATGCAGTTTGGAATTGAAATTCCAGGATGGATCAAGTGGAGTCCTGTCAAATGGCGATATAAATATTGGGCTGGAATTTATAAAAAAGCGGGTCAATATATCAATGTCAATCGTGGATTTGGTTATTTGGCGTATCCTGGAAGGGTTGGAATTTGGCCAGAAATTACCGTAATTACCTTAAAAAAATCGGACAGTAGTGCCTAATCTGTAAAATTTAGTACATTTGTCATAGCCAAATCATTTAAAACAAGTGCCTTATGTCAAAATTTGGAGAACTTATAGGTGCAGATATTCCTATTCTGCTAGACTTTTACACTGATTGGAGTGAGCCTTCTACCAACATGCATCCTGTCCTAAGAGACGTTGCTGCAGCCCTAGGAGATAGTGGAAAAGTCATTAAGATTAATGTTGATAAAAACGCCGA
>JAURCF010000068.1 GCA_030828565.1 Flavobacteriaceae bacterium | reverse complement strand
TTTTAATGGAAATATATCAACTTGGGACACAAGTAATGTGACCAATATGATTTATATGTTTAATGAAGCTTCTGCTTTTAATCAAGATATATCCTCTTGGAATACCGCTGCAGTTAATTCCATGTATGCGATGTTTTATAATGCTTCTGCTTTTAATCAACCGCTTGCCCACAATGGGAATTCTTGGAACCTAACGAATGTGACTAATATGATAGATATGTTTTCTAATGCGGGATTATCTACAGAAAATTATGATGTTTTCCTTTACAGTCAAGCCAATAACAGTGCTATTAATTCAAATATTACGATTACTGTTTCTAGTAGATACATTGATGCTCCCTCAAGAACTTATCTCACAGGAACAAAAAACTGGAATATTACGGATCTTGGTCAAGTGCCCACTATTGGAATAGCAAGTAATATTAGTGGAGTAACGGATGGGTTTACCACAAATGCTGCTGCGATAACTTTGACCTTTACTACTGGATTATCAACTTCTAATTTTGAGGAAAACGATATTACTGTGAGTAATGGCACTTTAAGTTCCTTTGTTGGAAGTGGAACAACTTACACAGTTATCTTTACTCCAACTGAGCAGGGAGTTTGTTCTATAGATGTTGCCGCAGGTACTTTTACAGACAGTTCTAATAACAACAATAATATTGCTGCTAGTCAATTTAACTGGACGTTTGATAGCGTAGCTCCAACGGTAAATAATGTAACTTCTACCAAGACAGACGGTTCTTACACAATAGATGAGGTCATACCAATTACGGTTACTTTTAGTGAAATAGTCAACGTAACACAAACTCCAACATTAACTTTAGAGACCGGAAGCAGTGATGCGGTTTTAAACTATAGTTCTGGATCAGGCAGTAATATATTAACTTTCAATTATACAGTAGCAGCTGGCCACAGCTCTATTGATTTAGAATATGTAGATACGAGCTCACTTGCATTAAACTCAGGCACTATTTTAGATGCAGCTACAAATAATGCTACTTTAACTTTAGTGAGTCCTGGAACCACAAATTCACTTGGCGAAAACAAATCGCTGGTTATAGATACAACTGCTCCAGAAATCACTTTGGTAGGAAACGACATTGAGACGATTGAAGTTGGAGCAACGTATACTGAGCAAGGCGCCACAGCGACAGACAACTACGACACTACACTCACGGTTGTTGTTGGAGGAGATACAGTAGATACAGCTATTGTAGGTACTTACTCCGTAACTTATAATGTTAGCGATGTCTCTGGCAATGAAGCCACTGAAGTAACACGTACGGTAACTGTCACAGAAGTTTTAGGGTTAGGTTCTACAGAAATTAATAGTGTGAGTATATATCCAAACCCAACAGCTTCTAAGTGGACTATTGAGTCTTCAAGGGTAATTAATACTCTCACACTTTTTAATTTATTAGGTCAAAAAGTATTAGATCAAACAGTCAATGACACGAAAGTAAACATTGACGCCAACAACTTGAAAGCAGGCGTTTATATGCTAAAAATGAATAAAAATATACTAAAAAGAGTGATTAAAAGATAGGGATAAAAACCTTGCTTAATTATTCTTGTGACGTACTAGAGTAATCGCAATTAATTGGATTTTATTTTTTACAATTTTCAGACTTAAATAGCTTTTTTAAACTACTTAAAAAGTTCGAATTTTTATAACTTTGGGTCACGGATTATTCCCAAAAATAATTTTTTATTTCTGGGAATATTTTTTTTAAGTATATATCACTAATTCCACTCAAAAAGTCCGAACTACTGTATGTTTGGGTCACGAATAAATAGTACAATTAGAAAAAACGCCAAGCTTGCTTGAGCGTTTTTTGTTGATACTGTTTTCAATCCTAGAGAAATTTGAGATGGCAAAACACAATTACAACTACGACCAAAAATGCGATTATATATTTCATGGTTTTACCCCTAAGCGGATAAATTTCTTTTAAGCTCTAAAAAAACCTATTTTAAAATAGAATAAATATATCTTTTGGAATTCATCTACCAAAAGAAAGCATATAAAAACGCTGTAATAAGCAACACCAAAAAGGCCGCTACATTGAATGTTTTATCAGTAGCAAAGAGGCTTTTAGTCAGTACAATTCCTTTTGGATTGTCTTGATCACCTTCCAATTTGCTAATACCTGTAATCACGAGTAGCGTTCCAATACAAGTCAGCATCATCTGGTGCATGAAAGGAAGATTCACAAACAATTCCGCATCACTCCAACCATTGGGCGCAACTTTAAAGTACATCGCCATTGGAATCGACAAAATAACACCCCAAATAGCAGCATTATTGGTCGCTTTTTTATAGAACAATCCCATTAAAAATACTGCCAAAATCCCTGGACTCACAACCCCTGTATATTCTTGAATGAATTGGAATACTTGTCCTAGGCTTCCAAGTTGAGGAGCAATTACCATGGCAATAATTAAAGCAACTAACCCAGTCAAACGACCCACTTTAACCATTTGTTTGTCATCTGCGTTTTTGTTGAAAATCGATTTATAAATATCCATCGTGAAAATGGTAGAAGTTGAATTCAGCATAGAAGCAAGTGAGGACACAATCGCTGCGGCAAGAGCTGCGAGAATAAGTCCCTTAAGTCCTACTGGGATAAAGTTTTTTATCAACCACGGTGCTGCATTGTCATTGGCTACATTCCCCGCAGTCCCCAAAAATCCTTCGGTGCTAAGCAGTTCCATATTTAGGCTCCCCGTTTCAGGATCTAGGTTCATAACATAAGCAATGATCCCAGGAAGTACCACAATAACAGGAATAATAAGTTTTAAAAAGGCTGCAAACACAATCCCTTTTTGGCCTTCTCTAAGGGTTTTAGCCGCTAATGTACGTTGTATAATGTATTGATTAAATCCCCAGTAATAAAGGTTGGCTACCCACATTCCTCCTATAATGACAGCCAGTCCTGGAAGATCCCACCATGCATCACGACCGTTGGGAGTAATGATTTCTCCTTTGGATAGAATCATGGAGAAGCGTTCCGGAGCTTTTTCATACACATAACGAATCCCGTCCATAAAACTCCCCGAATCGGTAACGCCTGCCAAGGCAAAATAAGTCATTAATAAACCACCAATAATTAGGATTACAACTTGTACTACATCGGTCCAAGCCACTGCTGCCAAACCGCCCCATAAAGAATACGCTGCGGCAAACAATCCAAGACCAATGATGCTGTTTAAAAGAATCCCTCCATCTCCAGCGCCAATAATGGTATCCAAAGCTTTACCTCCTAAAAACAATACGGTTGTAAGGTTTACAAAAACAAAGAGTGCAATCCAAAACACCGCTAATATGGTTTTTAGGTTGGTGCTGTAACGTTTCTCAATAAACTCGGGAATAGTATAGAGTCCTTTTTCAATAAAAATGGGCAGGAAGTATTTTCCAACAACAAGTAACGTAATGGCTGCCATCCACTCGTAGGAGGCAATAGCAAGTCCCAAAGCAAAGCCCGAGCCTGACATACCAATAAACTGTTCGGCGGAGATGTTAGCTGCAATCAGCGAAGCACCAATTGCCCACCAAGGCAAAGATTTACCTGCTAAAAAATAATCTTCGGCGCTTTTAGTCTCCCCCTTTTTTTGTCGAGATACAAAAAGGCCTATTGATAAAATTATAATTGCATAAAGAGCAAATATTGTAAAGTCAATTGTTGAAAAATCCATGTTTTATATTTAATTAAAGTTAGTTTTTTGTTTTTGATAGTGCACAGAAGCACAATCTTTAAGTCGTTTTGCTGCTTGCTCCGCTGTGATATCGCGTTGCGGGTTGGCAAACATTTCGTAGCCCACCATAAATTTTTTCACTTCTGCAGAACGAAGTAGCGGCGGATAAAACGACATATGCATCAGCCAGTGACTGTTGTCTTTGCCGTTTGTAAGTCCTTGATGTATACCCGATGAATAGGGAAACGAAGTTTCAAATAAATTGTCGTAGCGAATGGTAAGTGCTTTTAGTATGCTGGCATAATCTGCTACTTCTTGAGGGGTCAGTTCCAAAATAGAGGTAATATGTCTTTTGGGTAAGATCATGGTTTCAAAGGGCCATACTGCCCAGTAAGGAACTAGGACAACAAAAGTCTCGTTTTCCAAAACAATACGCTCTTTGGCATTAAGTTCTTGTTGGAGGTAGTCACCCAATAAAGTTCTTTTGTTTTTATCCCAATAACTTTTTTGTTGTGTGTTTTTTTTCTGAACCTCTTGCGGAATGGAACGCTGTGCCCAAACTTGACCGTGCGGATGTGGATTAGAACACCCCATAATAGCACCCTTGTTTTCGAAAATTTGAACGTGGTTGATATCTGTTTTACTTCCCAATTCGCTGTACTCTTTCTGCCAAAGCGTAATTACATCAACGATAGCATTTACTTCCATCAGCGGCAGTGTCAAATTGTGATTGGGAGAGTAGCAAATTACTTTGCAAATTCCTGATTCGCTTTCCGCTTGAAGAAGCCCTTCGTTTACAGTATCATGGGGATTTTCCAAAAGCGCAGCATAGTCATTTTTAAAACTGAAGGTACCTGTGTAATTGGGATTTTTAGCACCTCCTGCACGTTCGTTTCCAGGGCACAAATAACAGTTTGCATCATAGTTCACTTGCGGTATTTGTTGAGGCTTGTCTTTTTTCCCTTGCCATGGTCGTTTGGTGCGGTGTGGCGATACCAGCACCCATTCCCCTGTGAGGATATTAAGTCGGCGGTGTGAGGTGTTATTTAGGGAGTTTTTCATTAATTATCTGATATTAAATGGGTTCCTTGAGAAATTGTTACGTCATATATTGAGCAGGGAATACCAAATTCTTCAAAAAATTGATTTGAAATCTCTGTTTTAAACGTACCAATAGCGCTTTCCAATACGAGATTGATTGTGCATCCTCCAAATCCACCGCCCATCATTCGAGCGCCATAAACAGTGTCCATTGATTTGGTTTTTTCAACTAAAAAGTCCAACTCATCACAGCTTACTTTGTAATTTTTAGACAAACCCTCATGAGTTTCGTACAAAAGCTTTCCCATGGATGTATAATCCTTATTGAGGATTGCCTCTGAAAAAAGTTGAACCCTTTTGTTTTCTCTTAACACATAAAGTGCTTTCTTATATTCGCTGTCTGATAATTGATTCTTTATTCTGTCCAAACTAGATTCGGAAGCATCTCGTAGTGATTGAATGTTCAATAGACGGGCAACTTTTTCACAAACATTCCTACGGTCGTTATAAGCACTCTCTGACAAATCATGCTTTACGTTGGTGTTTACTAACACCAGTTGTAAATTTTGAAGTTGTATTTTGAAGGGTTGGGATTTTATAGATCTGCAATCCAAAAGCAGGGCACTTTCTTTTTCACCAAGCATACTGGCATATTGATCCATAATTCCGCATTTAACACCCACATAGTTGTGCTCCGCTTTTTGAGATATCAAAATCATGTCTTTTTTCTCCATTTGAAGGTCAAAAAGCTCGTTCAGTGCAAAAACAAAACTATTCTCAAGGGCAGCAGAAGAAGACATTCCAGCACCTCCAGGAATATTACCCGCAAAAACACTATCAAAATTCCCAACAGTTATTCCAATTTTAGCCAACTCACCAACTACACCCAGTACATAGTTTCTCCAACCTCCGTCTTTTAAGGGAGCAAGATTGGATAAATCGATTTCGTACATTTCTTCTTTATTAAGGGCATACACGCAACTCCTATTTGAAGCAGATTTCTGAATAGCAAGAGCAATTCCCAAATCAATCGCTGCAGGAAACACAAAGCCTTCATTGTAATCAGTATGTTCTCCAATGAGATTAATTCTTCCTGGAGAAAATACCATAAGTGGTTTTTTTTCAAAGTGGTTTTGAAAACTTTGTTTCACACTATGTATTAATTTTTGATTCATTTTTCGTGATTTGGTATCAAAGTGAATTGCGTAAGATTGTTTTTTTTGGACTTTCAACACGGTCTTGTGAGTTTTCCTTTAACATTTTTGCAAGATGACTTCCCATAAATTTGAAGTCTGCAGAAATTGTAGTAATCCCCCCTTCTAAAATTTCTTTCAGCAAGGTGTCATTGTATGAAATAACACCAATTTCTCTTCCCAATTGATACGAATTTTGTTTGATTGATTTAATAAGTTTAATAAGGTCTTTATCGTCTAAAGTAAAATAAACCGTTCCCTTTTTTAAAAATTTATACTCAAAAGATTCAATAGTATCGTAGTCCATATAATTTTTTTTACAAAACCACTCAAATCCTTCTTTAATTCCGATGGGCTGCTTGCTTTCTTCAAAAATCAAAACAATTTTTTTGTAGGCTTTAATTTGTAAAACAATTTCATTCAGTCCTTCAAAGATATTTTTTTTAAAATTTTGAAAAATAGCAGGAAAGTGAATCAGTTCTTCCTTGGTCTGATCCAATATATAGGTATTATGCGCGGGCAGTCTTCCTAATGTTTGCGTTACATTGTCAAAATTAGCTGGCATAATTACATAATATCCATAGTTATCCAAATTATCCGTAATGAGTTTATTGAAAATTTTATAATTAAAATGGTGAAAAAAAAGATCCACTTGAAAATTAGAATCTAAGTTTTTTAAAAAGGAATTATAAAGATCCTCTTTAAAAGCATTTAACTCATCAAACAAAAGAAAAACTTTAACTTGAATATCTACGTTTGTAGTTTGCACGTAATATCCTTTACCAACAACTGAATAGATAATTCCCCTGGCCTTCAATTCATTAAATGCTGCAATTACTGTATCTCTAGAAAAACTATTTGCTTTTCGTAAGTTGTTTAACGAAGGGAGTTTGTCGTCTTTTTTTAAACGACCACTAAGAATCCAGTGCTCAATGGAAGCAACAATTTGCTTATACTTTGGCAATGAAGAATTGGTTGTAATAGATTCGTAAGACATGTTTCAAATATATAAAAAAAACATACTGGTGTGAACTGGTATGAAAATTTATTTGAATTCATTCGCTATTTAAAAAAAACAGCTTTTAACATTTAAAGTATTGCGTTATGAATTTTTAAATATTTATGCTAATTTTATAAAATATTCAAACCCAAATCATATCGACTTCTAAAATATAGCTCATGAAACGTCCAAAACTTAAACCTGCTTCGTTACATTATTTAGGTCTCAAAAATGTAACCATTCACTATCAATTATCCTCCGATGAATTGCATCAAAAAACCCTCGAAAAAAATCAAGGGAAAGAATCATCTACAGGAGCACTTGCAGTTGTTACAGGAGAATTTAGGGGGCGATCTCCCGAAGATCGTTTTATTGTAAAAGACGATATAACCAAAGACGAAGTGTGGTGGAGTGACATTAACTTACCTTTTGATGCACAAAAATTTGATGCACTTTACGACAAAGTAGTCAACTATCTCTCAGGCAAGGAAATTTTTGTCAGAGATGCCTTTGTGTGTGCAGACGAAAACTACAAACTTGGCATACGGGTTGTAAACGAATACCCTTGGAGCAATTTGTTTGTTTACAATATGTTTTTAAGACCTACTGAGAGCGATTTATCCGGTTTTTCTCCTG
>JAURCF010000084.1 GCA_030828565.1 Flavobacteriaceae bacterium | reverse complement strand
GTTCACGTTTCTGAAATGTCTTGGTCAACTCATTTGCGTTCTGCGCAAGATTTTGTTAGCGTAGGAGACGAAATTGATGTAGTTGTTTTAAGCTTGGATCGTGATGAACGAAAAATGTCGTTAGGGATTAAGCAATTAACTCCTGATCCATGGACAGATATTACTTCGAAGTATCCAAAAGGATCCAAGCATACTGGAATCATTCGCAACTTTACCAATTTTGGTGTTTTTGTTGAATTGGAAGAAGGTATTGACGGGTTGATCTACATTTCTGATCTATCATGGACCAAAAAAGTGAAACATCCTTCTGAGGTTGTTACCGTAGGGGATCAACTCGAAGTTGTTGTTCTTGAATTGGATGTTGATGGTCGTAAATTAAGCCTTGGTCATAAGCAAACACAGGAAAATCCTTGGGATGTATACGAAACTACATTTGCTGAAGGAACTATTCACAGTGCAGAACTTTCCGAGATTGTTGACAAAGGAGCTACCATTACTTTTAACGAAGACATAGTAGCCTTTGTACCTTCCAGACATTTAGAAAAGGAAGACGGTAATAAACTGCAAAAAGGAGAAGCCGCTGACTTTAAAGTAATTGAATTTAACAAAGACTTTAAACGTGTAGTTATGTCACATACAGCCATGTTCAAAGAACAGGAAGAGAAAATTGTGAAAGCAGCTGCCAAGAAGATAAAGGCTTCTAATAATGAAAAATCAACCCTTGGTGATTTGGATGTATTAGCAGATCTTAAAAAGAAAATGGATAGCGAATAAGTCGTTTGTTTTTTAGCACTAAAAAAAGAGAGGTCAATTGACCTCTCTTTTCTTTTTTATATACTTTTAAAATCTAGTTTTCAGCAATGCTTTCAGCAATATAGTCACCTACGGCATTTGTTCCATAGGTACTTGATGGATTCAAATCAGAAGTAGTTACGTTAGACTCTAACGCTATGTCAACAGCTTTTTGAATACATTCGGCTTCTTCAAACATTCCAAAATGTTCCAACAACATAGAGGCAGATAAAATAGCGGCTATTGGATTGGCAATATCTTTTCCAGCTCCTTGAGGGAATGATCCATGAATGGGCTCAAACATAGCGAATTGATCTCCTACAGAAGCGGACGCTAACAATCCTATTGATCCGCCAATAACACTTCCCTCATCAGAAATTACATCTCCAAAAAGGTTTTCTGTCAAAATCACATCAAATTGAGAAGGATTAAGAATCATTTGCATTGCCGCATTGTCAACAAACAAAAAGTCAAGGGTTACATCGGGAAAGTTAGCACTCATTTCGCTAACTACTTTTCGCCACAAGCGAGAAGATTCCAATACATTGGCTTTGTCAATTAAAGTCAATTTTTTTCGCCTGTTTTGTGCAGCTTTAAAAGCCATTTTAGCAATTCGTTCTATTTCTACTCGTGTATACAAACACAAATCGGAAGCTGTATTTCCATCTTCAGACAAATATTTTTCTCCAAAATAAATACCTCCAGTTAGCTCGCGGTAAATCACAAAATCGGTTCCTTGAATGCGATCAATTTTTAAAGGTGATTTGTCTATAAGCGTCGAATAGGCTTTTACAGGGCGAATGTTACTGTACAGCCCTAAAGATTTCCGCAGTTTCAGTAAGCCTTGTTCCGGACGAACTTTGGCAGATGGATCGTTGTCGTATTTTGGGTGACCAATGGCACCAAACAAAACAGCATCGGATTCTTTGCAGTTGGTTAGGGTGTCTTCAGGCAGCGGATCTCCTGTTTCATCAATAGCAACAGCTCCTACCAATGAAGTATTGTATTCAAATTGATGATTGTATTTTTTAGCAATTGCGTTCAACGCTTTGATAGCTTGATCGGTAACTTCCGGACCAATACCATCACCGGATAATACGGCTATTTTTTTGTTCATGAGTTCTTTTTTTCGAAAGCAATAATTTTATCTCTGTTGTTGACCAAATAATCAATGTCATCGTATCCGTTAATCATGCATTGTTTTTTATAAGCACTGATTTCAAAAGTTTCATAACGATCAGAACCTTCGATACTCAATGTTTGGTTTTCCAAATCAACCAGCAAATGGGTTTCTGGATTCTTTTGAATTGTCTCAAACAAAACTTTCAAAAACGCTTCTGAAACTTGAATAGGCAGCAAGCCGTTGTTAAGTGCGTTTCCTTTAAAAATATCTGCAAAAAAACTTGAAATAATTACTTTAAATCCATATCCAGTAAGAGCCCATGCTGCATGTTCTCGACTGGAACCACATCCGAAATTATTGCCAGCAATTAGAATTTGTCCGCTATAAGTAGTGTTGTTTAGAGGAAATTCTTGGTTTTCAGTTCCGTCTTTGTGGTAGCGCCAATCTCTAAAAACATTGTCACCAAATCCTTTTCTGTCGGTGGCTTTTAGAAACCGAGCAGGGATAATTTGATCCGTATCAATATTTTCAATTTGTATAGGTACTGCGGTTGAGTTAAGTTTTTTAAATGCTTCCATAGTTATGCGTTCAAATCTATAATTTTACCAGCAACAGCCGTAGCCGCAGCCATTAATGGACTAGCCAGGAGAGTTCGCGCTCCAGGACCTTGTCTTCCTTCAAAGTTTCGATTGGAAGTTGAAACACAATATTCTCCCTGTGGGATTTTATCGTCGTTCATCGCCAAACATGCAGAGCATCCAGCCTGACGAAGCTCAAATCCCGCTTCTTCAAAAACTTTATCCAATCCTTCTCTTCGAATTTGTGCATCCACTTGTTGAGAACCTGGAACAATCAATGCATGCACATTTTCTGCCTTATGTTTTCCGTTGATGTAAGCTGCAGCAATTCTAAAGTCTTCAATTCTAGAATTGGTACAACTTCCAATAAACACGTAGTTAATGGGTTTGTTAATTAAAGATTCTCCTTTGTTGAATCCCATGTATTTCAATGATTTCTCAAACGAATCGTTTTTCAAGGAAGGAATTTTTTCGGTCACCTTCATTCCCATTCCAGGGTTGGTTCCGTAAGTGATCATATGTCCAATATCAGCAGCATCGAATTTAAATTCAGCATCGAAGGATGCGCCCTCATCGGTAGGTAATGTTTTCCAATAGGCGACCTTTTTATCGAAATCAGCCCCTTTGGGAGCAAATTCTCTTCCTTGAACATATTCAAATGTTTTTTGGTCGGGAGCAATCATTCCACCTCGAGCTCCCATTTCAATACTCATATTGCAAACAGTCATCCGTCCTTCCATGGACATAGCTTCAAATACATCACCTGCATACTCAACAAAATATCCTGTGCCAGAATCAGTTCCTAGTTTTGAAATAATGTACAAAATCACATCTTTCGGTTGTATGTCTTTTTTAAGCGTTCCGTTTATGGTAATTCGCATGCTTTTGGGTTTGCTCAACAATAGACATTGACTAGCAAACACTTGTGCTACTTGACTGGTTCCAATCCCAAAAGCTATAGAGCCAAAAGCTCCGTGGGTTGAAGTATGGCTGTCTCCACAAACCATTGTCATACCGGGTTGCGTAATACCTAATTCGGGTCCGATAACATGAACAATACCCTGATATTCATGACCTAGTCCGTATAAAGTAATTCCATTTTTTTCACAGTTAATTGTCAATTGATTGACTTGCTTTCTGGAAAGTGCATCTTTAATGGGTAAATGCTGATTTTGAGTAGGAACATTATGGTCTGCTGTGGCTACAATTTGATCGGGTCTAAAAACAGGTATTCCACGTTCTTCTAATTCATTAAATGCCTGAGGACTTGTTACTTCATGTATCAGATGCTTGTCGATATAAAGAATGTCAGGCCCGTTATCGGAACGCTCTACGACATGCGAATCCCATACTTTATCAAAGAGGGTTTTTTTCATGGAATAATTTTTTTTAATGGTTTGTTATTAAAAGAAATACAAATCATGTTTTGAATGAACAACAGCTAGATTACTATTATATGTTACTGGATTCAATGATTTTAGGAATGTCTTCATCCAACACTTCTTTACGGATATCCGCAAATCGAAGAAATTCTTCATAAACCACATCAAGTTGGTCTTTGGTCAATTCAAAACCAATGTTTTTGGCACGATAGGCCAAAGCAGCACGACCGCTTCGAGCTGTCAAAACAATGGCTGATTCGGTCACACCCACTTCGTGCGGATCAATGATTTCATAGGTCTCACGATTTTTAATCACTCCGTCTTGATGAATTCCTGAACTGTGTGCAAAAGCATTGGCACCAACAATGGCCTTATTGGGTTGAACCGGCATCCCCATGCTTTCAGAAACCATTTGACTGGTGCTGTAAAGCAATTTTGAGTTGACCCCTGTATCGAGATTCAAATAGGGGTGTTGTCTCATAATCATAACAACTTCCTCCAAGGATGTGTTTCCTGCACGCTCACCAATTCCATTGATAGTACATTCTATTTGGCGAGCACCATTGATTACTCCAGCAATCGAATT
>JAURCF010000039.1 GCA_030828565.1 Flavobacteriaceae bacterium | reverse complement strand
CTAAATCCTCGTAGATAAGAACATGATGGTTGTTTCGTGGATTCACATATTTATTTCCCTCTGATTTTATCTGAACCGCATTGCCTAGTATAACTCGAGATCGAACTTTCAACACTGGGACTGGATCTCCATTTCGATTAGGCAACAATATTTTAGGAATTTTTTTTCCAGTCTTAGTTGTAATGAAAAATGCATTTTTAGGAATTTTTCCTTTGATAAAACCTCCTAAGTATTGTATGCGATTAAAAACTAATTTTTTAATTACTGGATCAACTATCTGATTAATATGTTTGAGGGTCGTAATCGCTTCCAAAGGTTTTCTGAGATGGAAGGCTTCTCCACTAGCCGTAGTAGTTAAATCATTCTTATCACAATAAGGCTATATGCCGAAGATGAAAATCTTTTGTCCTGCTTAGGTGGGACTTTTTTTTGCAATCCCTATAAAAAAACTCCCTTAATTTTTTTATTTAAAATCAAGAGAGTTTTTCATTTGTAGGTTTAGGTTAAGATTCAAAATCATACTGCTAAATTTCTCACAGTATTTTATAGTGACAAAAAAGGCTTTTATTGAAATTTTTATTTCTTATTTCAATAAATTTTATTTAATATCTCAAATTTTCATAAAAACAACCCCTTATTGAGTACCCCAGATAAAATTGATACTTTTATGAAATTAAAAGAACGATATGATTTGAAAATGTATATTTTTGGAATTTACAAACTGTAGTTTTATTCCTACATATACGTAGTATTTGTCCGCAAAAAAACCCTTACCAAGAAGGTAAGGGTTGAATTATATATTGTATATTTTTATTTAGTAATACTCTGCTCTGTTGTCAATCACTTCTTTTGAGTCTTTCAATGCTGTAAACACTTTGGACAAAATGTTTGCGCGGTATTTTTCTTGCTGTTGATTGGTGAAAAACATGTAATTTTCAATCGGAGCTGCTTTAGAAGACTGAGTGACTTTGATTTTATACACTCCGTTTTGACCTTTCAACAGCTCAGAAACTTCATTCTCAGCCATTGAAAATGCAGTCCCAACAATTAGGGGTTCTCTTCCTGCTCCCGAAAGCGTTCCGGCTTGAGTGTTAAGCGCTGCTGCTGAATTTACAGTAACGTTGTTTGAAGAAGCAAAGGCCTCTAGCGTGTCGCTATCTGAATAATTTTCTAAAATATAAGTAGCTTTTTTCTTATTTCGCAAAATCGAAGTCACTTTTGCTGTAGCAGCTTCAACTGGAGAAAGTCCTTTTTCAACGGCTTGAGTTAGCTGTGCTACCACATACCCTCCTGTATTCACATTAAAGCGCTTGACATCTCCTACTTGAGTGTCCTCAGAAAAAGCCCACTGAACCAAAGGCCGTTGATTTTGAAGACCTGGGAGGTTGTTGTCTAAAACCTTAAGGTTTTTAACAGGTCGAACCGAATACTTGTCTTGTTCAGCAACCTCAACAAAATCCTTCCCTTTTTGAGCTGCTATTTCAAATTTAGTGGCTTTATTAAATACCAAGTTACTAGTTTCATCAGAGGGTACTAGTTTTCGAGCTACAGTGGCTAAAAGTACAACATCTTCCTTTCCTGTAATTTGAATTACGTGAAACCCAAAGTCAGTTTCAACCATTCCAATTTTACCATTTCGATTTGAAAACACAAAATCATTAAAGGCAGGAACCATCGCTCCTTCTTGAAAGAAGCCCAAATCGCCTCCTTTACTTTTGGAAGGACCGTCCGAAAATTCTTTGGCCAGGTCCGAAAAGGATGCTGGATTGTTTTTGGCTTTTTGCAATAATCTTTGTGCCTCTGCTTTGGCTGCTGCTTTGCTTCTTGTAATGGTAGGAGCCGCGCTTGAAGATCCTTGATAGGAAATCAAAATATGGCTGGCTCGAACTGAACCTCCTTTTTTACGATCCAACATTCGTGACAACTTGTAGTAGCCGTTGTCTAAATAGGGCCCAAAAACTTCGCCCTCAGGAAGTTCAAATAAAGTATTGGCTGCTGAAGAAGGCAAAGCTCCTTTTGCAACATATATAGAATCAAATTTGATGTCTGAATATTCATTAACAAACTCAGAAATGTTTTTTGCTGAGGCGATGCTTGGAAGCGTTTCTGTCAATTTAGAAACATCGTTATAAGCTTCTTTTTCTTCCAGCAATGCCTCTAGGCTTCTTTTTATAGTATTTTCATCTTCCAACGAAGGAGATTCATCAAACAAAACATATTGAATATCTCGAGATGCTTCAACCTCAAAATCCGAAGGATGAGCTTCTATGTAGTTTTTAATATCCTTTTTGGTTACAGGAGCCAAGCTATCAGGAACACTGGAGTAAGGGATTTGGACGTATTGGATATTCACAGTATTTCCCTCTGCAAAAAACGCGTATTCGCCGTCTTTTTGAGTTGCATTCAAGCCAACTTTCAATAAATTTTGATAAACCGTTTGACGGTATGCGTTTTTAAGCGATTCCTCTTGATTGCTCCATTGTTTGAAGGCAATTGGGTTTGTTGCTTTTATTTCTGCTAAAAATTCGATGAATTTTTGAATATCAAACTGTCCTATTTCGTTTTGAAATCGAGTATCGGAATTGAAGTTTGGATTTTCACTTAACACCAATTCTAGAGCCGATTTTCCTACTCCCAGACCAAGAGCTTCGAACTCTTGTTGTAAAATAGTTGATCGGAGCATTTGGTTCCATACATTTTCAACCGCTTGACTGGAAGTCATATTAAAATTTCTTTCCGAAAAATCGACTTGGTTGCGAAATTCAGAAATGGAAAGTTCTTCACCTTCGACTTCGCCTATAGGAGCTCTTGTTTCGAATCCAGATCCACTTCCTCCATCAAAAACACCGGATATTACAAAGGCAAACAATGCCATCCCGATTACCAGAATTAAAAATATAGAACGCTCTCTAATTTTTCCTAAAATTGCCATATTTAAACTTTATTTGGTTGAAAACAGTAGGCGAAAATACAATTTCCTTACCAATTATAAAAGACCCTTAGCGTTTAATATAAAACGAATCATGGGTTTGTTTTTTGGAGTTCAATCAAATTGATTTTCGTATTCGAAACTTCTTTTATAAATATATCAAACGAATCGATTTGAATGAGGTCTCCTTGATTGGGAATTTCTTGTGTATTGTGCACTATTAGTCCTCCTAATGTTTCGTATTGTTCGCTCTCCGGAAGGTCCAAGCGGTAGGTGTCATTGAGATAATCGATCTCCAATCGAGCTGAAAACAAAAACGTGTTTTGATCGACTTTTTCCTCAACCATTAGCTGCGTATCGTGTTCGTCTTCAATTTCACCAAACAACTCCTCAACAATATCTTCAATAGTAATCATTCCTGCTGTGCCTCCATATTCATCCAAAACAACGGCAATGCTTTTGTGTTTTTTTGTAAGTATATTCAATACATCTTTAGCTAGTATTGTTTCTGGAATGTATTCAACAGGAAGAATTATGGATCGTAAGGATTTGGGGTTTTTAAACAAGTCAAACGAATGGACATATCCAATGATATTGTCAATATTTCCTTGATAAATTAAAATTTTGGAGTATCCTGTTTTCACAAACAATTCTTGGAGGGTTTGAAGGCTTTCGTAGCGTTCTAAAGAGGTAATTTCAGCTCGAGGAACCATGACTTCACGTGCTTTTACGTTAGAGAAATCCAGAGCGTTTTGAAAAATTTGAATTTCACTATCTAACGTTTCTTGGTGTTCGGCAGATTCTAATTGTTCTGAAATATAATTTCCCAATTCCATTTTGCTAAATAACGAAGGTACTTCATCACCTTGGGTTTGAAGGTATCGGCTTAAAACAGTGTTTGAAACCCATAATACAACCTTGGTAATGGGTAAGAAAATAATGTAAAAAACGAATGCCGGTAAAACAAAGGCCTTAAATACTGTATTGGAGTATATTTGAAACAATACTTTGGGTAAAAATTCGGCTATCAATAAAATAATTGCTGTAGAAATCAGTGATTGGTAAAAAACCAACAACAAGGGAATGTTTTCAAGGTTGAGATAATTAGGAAATAACAATTTCAAAATCATTTCTCCCATAAAAATTCCATATACTACCATAGAAATGTTGTTTCCAACAAGCATGGTAGCAATAAATTTAGAAGGTGATTCTGTTATATGAGTCAGTATTTTGGGGACAATTCCTTGCTTTTTCTTTTCAAGCTCTAGATAAATTTTATTCGTAGAAACAAAAGCAATTTCCATCCCCGAAAAAAAAGCTGACAGCAATAAACTTCCGATGATGACTATACTTTCGGTGTCGATCATTTTTGGGAATTTCGTTGATCTATTTTCCTTCTGAAGTGTCTCCTAAAAAAATACATTCCTGCAGCCAGTATCATAAAAAATAATGATAAATAAGCCCGACTGGGGTTTGTGTTCCATTCAGAAATTCCAATATACAAGAAAAAAAAGGCTAGGAATAGGTATAGAAATTCTGATATTTTAAAGTATTTCATAATTATTTAGAGTGTGTTGTTTTCTTCAACTGAGATGGTTCCTTTCAATGCGCCCGTTCTAAAAACTGTAAAATTACGACTGGCATCCAGTCGTTCTGCATTGATGTCGTAATCATCACTGGTAAATGTAAAGTTTTTTTCAGTAAAAAGCCACTCCTGATCGGGATCCCAATAAAGTTGAGATGTTTTTAAGACAGCCCCATCGTGAGTTTGAATCACTACATTTCCTTGTAAATCAATAATTTGGGTTCTGTTATATAAAATTCCATAATCAGAAGTTACTTCGGTTGCATTCATTTCTTTGTCATAAAAAACAACCTTTAAACCGTCTGGGAATTCTGAAAAAGGAAATTTTTGGTTGGTAAAATCTTTATTTATCGGAGCGGTCAAAACGGCTTTTGTTTTGGAAGAATCCGTATAAACCAACCGCATAGTTTCGGCAATTCCAGCGGGAATGTAGTTGAATTGATTGATCTTTTGAATTTCCCTGTAGTTATCTTGACATGAAAAAACCATCGTGAGAAGTGCAACTCCCATGATGGTTTTGAATATATATTTTAGGTGTATCATCATTCCTACAAAGTAGGCACTTTAACGCTGGCTTTAATCCAACAATCAAATGTTACGGTTTTCCCAGCCATTCCTTCGGTAAAAATATCCGTTTTACTAGGCGCTCTTCCTTCGTAACTTGCTGCAGTTTTGGCCGCTGTTTCTTTAAGAGAAGCATCAACACGTCCTGCTTTTTTGGCGGTTTCTACTGCCAACCAGTACACTGCTCTTTTTTCGAATTGTGTGTTTCCGCAAGCATTGGCACTGCTTGCATACAAACTAGCAATCAACAAGTAAGCACGACCTAATGAAGGTTGAAACGATAGCGCTTTATTGGCATAAGATCGGGCAGAACTATTTTGTCCTCGTTTTTTAAACTTAACAGCTATTTTAAAGAGCGTTTTGGCTTTTTTGTAGGGATCTGACTCCAATGTCAACGATTCTTCGTAATAACGAAGTGCCTCCGAGCTGTTGTTCTTTTTGTCATTCAACAAGCCCAAATAGTAGGCTGAATTTGCTGAAGGGTTGAGTTTGTGGAGTGCTTCTACCAATTCCACAAACAACGGATCGTCTGTACACTCTTTTCCGTCCATTCTTCCTGCAGCACGATTCAACCAAACCTCATTGGTTTTGTTTTGATCAAAATTCTTTCGGTACAAAGGGATTAGGTTTTCACAGGTCGATTCTTTTACTATGATAGCATCTAGATTGTTGGCGTAAGTTGTATTGGCAACCGAATTGATTTCATAAACCCGTTTGTTTCGAGTTTCACGAGAGGTCAATGCAGTCCCATTATCCTCTTTTTTAAGAATAACGTCTAACTTTTTAGCCAATTTGGTGTTTTCAAGCTCAAACTTTTCCGAAACATCTTCGTACTTGTTAAACAAAGCTTCGATAGTTACCGTGTTGTCTCCCGACTTGTAGAGTTGATAAAGGGTTTTGAAATAATTGTACAATCCTTTGGGATAGGTAAAGCTTTCTGCGTCTTCTGTAAATGCTTTGTCAAACATTTCGAAAATCTCTTTTTTCGAACCTACATTATAATCGAGCATGGATTGTGCTTTGTCCGCAATGATTTTTCCTACTTCACTTTGGCCTGCTTTATTTTTAGGAAAGTGAATCAACCAGTCGTCGTATAGCTTCATTAGATTTGAAACAAAGCCTTGTTTTTCGTCTTCCGAAGCGTTTTTGATTTTGTGTGCCAATATTTTTTCTCCATATTTGAACGTGGCCACATTAAGCGAAGGACATTCTGTATTTACTTTTGTCCAAGGCTCATAGGCCGCATCATAATTTTTGACTTTTGCATATTCTGCAAAAATGGATAAGTTGGTTAGACAATTGTTATCCATTTGTCCACGTAGCATGGTAAACGCTCCTAAAAGAACCATCCATACGGTTATCGATTTTTGAGTCTTTATGTACATAGTTTATAATTTAATTAATCTTAATTGTATTTTCTTTTGATAAACCAACGATCGTTTAGCGAAAGGCCAATTCGGATGGCAACAAAATTTTCTTCTACCAATCCTTCGCTTAAGGTGCCGCGTTTTCCAAACTCAACACCAATATTGGCGCTCGACAATCCGTTCAACGGTAATCCCAATCCAAAAGATATGCCAAGTTCGTCAATAGACTGATTGTTTATATGCAATCCCGTCTTTTCTATACGAACACCTGCCCGATAAACAATCCGGCTAAAATAATTCGTAAATGAGTTAAACTTCGGAATATAAAAACCACCCACTGAAAGTTGTGAAGCCCTTTTATAGGCTACATTACTCATCGTAAAAAGTTTGTTTTCATATCCGCCGCTGGTCGAAAAAGTGTATTGTGCTCCTGCTGACCATTTTTTGTTCTCTCCAAAACTAAAGCCCAGAGAGTGAGTTCCGGGAATTGTAATAGTGGTTTCATCCAAGCCTGTAGCTGCAAGATCAACGATTAATTCGTCTCCTCCCGTATTGCTTAAACGAGGGCGCGTGATGATCGATTTTGAATTGCTAGAATTCAATTTCCCTTCCGGAGAAAATTGATAATTGGCTTGAATATCCCATTTTGACAAAAGTTGTTTGTGATAATCCAATCCCAAGGTAAGCGTAAATCCACTCAAAGAGGATTCGTTATTCAATACAGTGGCAAGTTCAACATCTTGAATAACAAGGGTGCTGATATGATTCAGCGATCCAAAATTATAATTGGCTGTGAGTCCTACTCCAAAATCCTTGAAAACTTTTTTTCCCGCACTGAAGAAAACCTGATTGACACCTCCCGACCCTTCAAATTGTGTCGATTGGTTGGGTTCAGTTGTCAAATCTTCAATCAACAGTCGATATCCCACCGAACTTTTGGGAATGATTCCAAATCCAAAATTAAAATGCTTGGTAGGGATTCCTACCGCCAAATAATCAATTCCAGCAGTCGTATTCTTGGTATTGGCTTCTGAACTTTTTAAATTCGTATCGATATGATTGACTCCTATTGAATAGTTTACCATCTGTAAAGAGGCATAACCTGCAGGGTTTTGAAGATTCAAATGAATGCTATCCGAATAAGAACTCAACCCACCCATCATTCTGTTTTCAGCAGTTCCTTTAAACGTATTTTCTCCGATACCGTAAAAAGAATAAGGCGAGAGACTTCCTTTTTGAGCCATTGCAAACACAGCAAAAAACAGGAAAGAAATAGTGGTGATTTTATTTATCATTCGGTTAAATTAAGTGCTAAAATTGTATTTAATCCCTTTAGTAATAGATTGGAATCCGCAAATATGCCATTTTTTATGGTTTTTGACAAAAAATCTGCGTCTCCACCTGTTAAAATAACTGTTAAATTTTCCGATTGGCTGCGGTAGTGATTTATAAATCCTTTGATTTCGTGGCAAATACCGTGAACAATTCCTGAGTGAATGGAGTCCGAAGTTGATGCTCCATAGGCAGCGATCGGCATTTCTTTTTTCAAATGTGGAAGGTTTTGGGTTTGATTTGCCAAAGCAGCATACCGCATTTGAATTCCTGGGGAAATTGCGCCTCCAACATACACCTCATTAGCTGTTTTGTAGTCATAAGTAATACAACTTCCAGCGTCTATAATTAGTACATCTTGATTGGGATGGTGAGCAACAGCTCCGCTTACCAATGCTATGCGATCTACGCCCAAAGTTTGGGGGGTTTGATAGTGATTTTGAAAAGGAACTTTTGCTTCCCAAGTCAATTGAATTACTGGGATTTGAGTGTCTAAAAATAAAATCAATTCGGGTTGGGATTGCGAAACATTGCAAACAATCGCACGTTGAATTGGATGCGTTTTCATCAACTTTTGTGCGGCATTCAAAACCTTAGAATCAACTGCTTCTTGAAACACTAAGCTGTGGTTTTCAAACACCGCAAGTTTGCTTTGCGTATTCCCGATATCTATAACTAAATTCATTCGATTTTAATTGCACCGCTAAAGTACTGAACATTTTTTATATGAATCATTGTGCATTTTGGAAAAGGAAGTTATATTTGCCATTCCAATTTTGGAGGTACCTTAGCTCAGTTGGTAGAGCAAAGGACTGAAAATCCTTGTGTCCCTGGTTCGATTCCTGGAGGTACCACATCAAAAGTCGCATTTCATGCGACTTTTTTTTTACAACCTTGTAGCTTCAATGTACAGTCCTTCATAACATTGAAGTACAATAAAAGATAGTATATTTGCGACAATTAAAATTCTTTATTGGATTTTTATAAAAAGGGGGATACACAAATGGAATTTGACTGGGACATCATCATGCTACCATTATCAATTTTTTTGATGGTCATTTATTCGACAGCCTTGGTGTTAATTCTACTCTACAGTCTTTCGCAATTGAATTTGCTTTTCAATTACCTTTCTTTTCATTCTAAAAAAACAAAAAACGAACCCATTTTTGATTTAAGCGACCCCAAACAAGTGCCCTACGTAACTATACAACTTCCTGTTTTTAACGAATTGTATGTAATGGAGCGTTTGTTGGAAAGCGTGAGTAAAATCGATTATCCCAAAGACCGATTGGAAATTCAAGTCTTGGACGATTCCAACGACGAGTCGGTAGAAATTACTGCCAAAAAAATCAAAGAACTTTCAGCACAAGGACTCGATATTGTTCATGTGTTTAGAGACTCTAGAGAAGGTTTTAAGGCGGGAGCACTCAAATACGGGTTGACATTGGCAAAAGGAGAATACATCGCCATTTTTGATGCGGACTTTTTACCTGCAAAAGATTGGCTTCAAAAAACAGTTCCCTATTTCAAAAACTCTAAAATAGGCGTTGTTCAAACCCGTTGGGGGCATATCAATCGAGATTATTCGGTATTGACTCGTGTACAAGCCTTTGCTCTGGATGCGCATTTTACATTGGAACAAGTTGGAAGAAACAGCAAAGAACATTTTATCAATTTCAACGGAACAGCAGGAATTTGGCGCAAAGAATGTATTTTGGACGCTGGAAACTGGGAAGGAGATACGTTGACCGAAGATTTGGATTTGAGCTATCGCGCCCAACTAAAAAACTGGAAATTCAAATACTTGGAAGAAGTAGAAACTCCCGCCGAACTTCCAGTGGTTATTAGCGCCATTCGATCCCAACAATTTCGATGGAACAAAGGCGGCGCTGAGAATTTCCAAAAAATGATCAAACGCGTTTTTAGTTCCAAACACATCCCTCTTAAAACCCGACTTCATGCTGCTATGCATTTGCTCAACAGCACCATGTTTTTAAATGTCCTAATTGTAGCCTTGCTAAGTATCCCTATGCTCTACATCAAAAACGAATGGGAACATCTAATTTGGTATTTCAATGTCACTAGCTTGTTTATCATTAGCACCGTTATTTTTTTTATATGCTATTGGTTTACCTACAAGCGCATTCACGGAGGAGGATTTTTTAAGTTTATAGAATTTATAAAGATGTTTTGCACTTTTTATACCATTGCTATGGGCTTTTCACTTCACAACTCATTGGCAGTGATAGAGGGTCATCGAAGAAAACAAAGCGATTTTGTTCGTACGCCCAAATTCAACCTTCGCGACATGGTCAATACCCTAAAATCTAACAAATACCTGAAAGGGAAAAAGCCCAACAAAAACATGATTTTTGAGGCTTTGTTGTGTTTGTATTTTTTATTTGGAATGTACAGTGCTTTTGTGGTAGGCAACGAAGGAGACTTCGGATTGTTTCCGTTTCACCTTATTTTGTGTTTGGGGTTTGGATTTATCTTTTTTTCTTCGGTTCGAAGACACATATAGCAAACTCCCTATAGGTTATAACATATTCAATGCCACCAAGTCTTTTTCGTGGAGAATCCGCCAATGCCCGCGCGGCAAGTCTTTTTTGGTCAATCCCGCAAAAGAAACCAAGTCCAAAGAAACCAGTTCAAAGTTGAAATGTTCCAACAAATGTTTTACGGCTCTGTTGTCATTTATGGCGATTTGAATTCCCAATTCGCGCTTGCTCGCACCCTGAACATAGCGCACTTCACTGGGCTGAATAAGTACCTTGTCAATTTCTACGCCCTTTTGAAGATCGTCCAATTGCTTTCGACTCACATTCTTATCGACCACTACATGAAATATTTTTTGGGCACGGGTTTTGGCTGAGGTTAGCTTTTTGGCCATTGTAGCATCGTTGGTAAAAAGCAACAAACCCATAAACTGTCGATCGAGACGACCTACAGGAGCAATCTTAAAGTTAGTTGCGTTGGCAACCAAATCGGCTACTGTTTTTTGTCCGCGTTCCCCTTCTTTGAGGGTGGCAAACCCTTTGGGTTTGTTGAGCAACACATAAATGTTTTTTTCGGGATTTACGGGCTGATCGTCAAACTGCACCCGATCGCCAGGCATCACCTTAACCCCCATTTCGGTAACAATTTTTCCGTTGATACGAACCGTTCCCAAAGAAATATGCATGTCGGCTTCCCGACGTGAACACAATCCCGAATTGGCAATGTATTTGTTCAATCGAATACCCGCTTCTTGCGTTTTGGATAGTGAAGGCTTTTTGGACGAACGCACTGGCGTTCGAGAAGGTTTTTTGGAATCCGGTTTTTTGTCCTGAGAAGGTTTCATGCTACTTCTTTTTGCAAAGGTACTATTTGTTTACAGATAAAAAGACGCTACAATCCGTTGTTTTTGGAAAGCTTCTTAAATCCCTACACTTTCAACAAAACAATGCTTACGATTCCACACAGAATAAGCACCTTTAAAAGGCTGTGAAGGCTGAGGTAGTGTTTTTTGTGAGTTGATTTCCACAGCAAACCCAAAAACAAGAGCCATACGGGCAAAGAAACCCAAAAATAGTACTGCATAGCACCCAACTCAAAACGTTGCAACAACACCCATAGATTGCCCAACAAAACAAGTGTTAAAAAGGAGATAAACAGTTGGGTAGCAACACTGCCATACACCACCGGAAGGGTTTTGTAGTTCAATATCAAATCGCCTTGTAAATTCTCCAAATCTTTGACCAATTCACGGATGCAAATCATCAAAAACAAGTAACTCGCAAACACCAATACCAAAGCTGAAAAATTCTTAAAATACAAGGCAATGGCCAAAAAAGGAGCAATGGCCAAAAAAGCCGAAAGCATATTTCTCAAAAACAACATTCGTTCAATTTTATACGAATACAACGCGATGAGCAGCGCATAAAACACAAAAAACAAAGCAGCACGAACAGACACCCACAAAGCCAATACCACCATCAAGGTGTTTAGAACAAAATAGACTGTGAGTTTGGTTGGTGCAGAAATATGTTGTTCCAAAAGGGTTTTTTGGGGGCGGTTGATAAGGTCTTTTTCGGTATCAAAAAAATTATTGATAATATACCCGCCGGCCACACAGGCTGCAGAGGCAAAAACCAATAACCACAAATGGGCTTCTGCAAGCGTTTGAAGTGGAGCAAACTCAGGTGCAAAAATAAACACGGCCGAAAGCAACTGCGCCAAAACAATTACGATTAGGTTATAACCTCTTAGTACAGAAAACAGACTGAATAGTTTGTACAAAAACGAAGGTTGATGGGGAGCTGTTTTCATGAGCATACGCTAAAACGTATACACGACTTCCAAAGAAAACCCTTTGAGGGCTTTTTGCGCTTTTTGAAAATCTTCAGTAAAGCCCAAAATATAACCACCGCCACCCGAACCACAAAGTTTAAGGTAATAGTCGTTGCTGTCAATTCCTTGTTGCCAAAGCTGGTGAAACTTGGAAGGAATCATGGGTTTAAAGTGCGTTAACACCACCCCAGAAAGTTTTTTAAGATCCAAAAACAACGCATTAACATTGCCCTGTAAGAAATGATCCACGCAAGCATCGGTATATTTGACAAACTTTTCTTTCATTACTTTCTGAAAAGCCACCTGTTCCATTTGCTTCATAAATACCGAAATCATGGGTGCAGTTTCGCCACTAGCACCGCTGTCTAATAAAAACACAGCACCTTTGCCCTCTTTGGGTTGTGAAGGAATGCCTGTGGGCTCTACATGGTTGTGAGAATGAATCAAAATAGGAAGACTCAAATAGCTATTCAACGGATCCAATCCCGAAGATTTTCCATGAAAAAAAGACTCCATCGCCGAAAAAATGGCTTTGAGTTGAAGGAGTTTTTCTCGGGTAAGGTTTTCCAAAACCGTGATTTTACCAACGGCATAACGATCGTACATCGCTGCTACCAAGGCACCGCTACTTCCAACCCCATATCCTTGCGGAATGCTGCTGTCAAAATACATACCAGCATCCAAATCTTTTTGAATGTGTTCAAAATCAAAAGAAACCAAATCGGCATCCAACTGGCGAAGATAATCGGTGAAATCTCGCAGTTTTTGATGCGAGCGTTTGGCATCTTCCGAATCGACATCGGTCAACTTCAACGCTCCGTTGTAAAAGTTATAAGGAATGGAAAGGCCTTTGGAATCTTTGATGATTCCATACTCACCAAACAACAATATTTTAGAGTAAAAAAGCGGTCCTTTCATGGTTTAAAATTACATTTTTTTTGCACCATTACCAACACGGTCGTGGATATATTGGTGATTTTGACAATACGAGGCCCATTCGTTTTCAATCCAATCCATGACTTTTTCAGCATTTTCGTTGGGGTACAACAAGTGCACATTGGCTCCCGCATCGAGTGTAAAACATAGAGGGATTCCGGTTTCTTTGCGATACACTCTAACCGCTTGAATGATATGCAAGGTGTTGGGTTTCATCAACACAAAAGAGGGGTCGGAAGTCATCATCATTGCATGCAATGTAAGCGCTTCGAGCTCCACAATGCGAACAAATGTATTGACATCTCCTTCTGCAAGGGCTGTCACCAATTCGGCTAAATTATCTTGAGCTTGTAAAAAGCGTTGTTCCGAAAAAGGATGGCCGTTCATGAGGTTGTGTCCTAGGGTACTGCTCACTTCTTTTTGTCCACGATCCACCAACAAAACGGTATCGCGATAGCTTGCAAAAATTGGATGCACTGAATCGGAATGAACCACTCCATACAAATCCGAGCTGTTTGTAATTCGAGGATGTGTTCCCCAGCCAACAAGCGGTCCTTCGATACTTCGGCAGGCACTTCCCGATCCCAATCGTGCTAAAAAAGAAGCTTTTTGTTTGAAATACAATTCCGACATTGCAGGCTGTTGGTGTTGTTCCAATTCCATAATACACAGTGCCAAAGCACTCATAGCAGACGCCGAAGAAGCAATTCCGCTGCTGTGTGGAAACGAATTCGAAGAACAAATCTCAAGGTGGTAGTGTCGTAAATACGGACAGTAGTCCGAAATCCTTTCAAAAAAATCAATCATTTTGGGGCGAAAATCCGTATTCTTTTTTTTGTCAAAAATCAATACAAAATCCACTGAACGGGTCGGCTTTGACAAAGGCGAAAAAACAATACTAGTGTCCGTTGCACATTGGCTGAGTGTAAAACTCAAAGATGCGTTTTTGGGGATTTGAATCCCCGTTTTTCCCCAATATTTTATCAACGCAATATTGCTAGGCGATTGCCACCCCACACTCAAAGGCTGAGAAAGAATTGAAAAATCGGAAGAAATAAACTGTTGCTCGTTCATACATTTCTAAAGTACAAAGATACGGCTTCGTGGGAAAGTAATCTTTATGAAAAGCAATGCATTGAAAAAATTATTGATTACATTTACCAGACGCATTGTTTTTTATGAAACATCCAATTGTACAATACAATCGTTCATTGAAGGATGCTTCAGCGAGCCATTGAAAAAATAAATAGAAACTGATGAAAAAATCGTTTCCAAAAATAGCGCTTTCCATCGGCATCTGTCTCCTAGTAGGATTCTTGTCGGGCTTTGCCACGCAAAGCGCTGTAGGGGATTGGTACGGTACGTTAACAAAACCTTTTTTGAATCCGCCCAATTGGATTTTTGGACCGGTCTGGACAATATTGTACCTATTGATGGGCTTATCGGCTGGGCTTGTGTGGTCAAAAGGTTTTCATCACAAATGGGTAAAAACCGCCTTGTATCATTTTGGATTCCAATTGATTCTCAACGGCTTGTGGTCCATTGTGTTTTTTGGGTTTAAAAACCCATTGTTTGGACTTCTGGTTGTTATAGCGCTTTGGATTCTCATTCTACTTACCATCAAATGGTTTCGAGTGGTTTCTAAACAAGCTGCTTATTTGTTGTATCCATACTTGGCGTGGGTCAGTTTTGCTACTTATCTGAATTTCAGTATCTGGTTATTGAATTAGACGTTCGTCGAAAAATGTAAGGGCTTCACCGAATTGTTTTGAAATTGCATTCTTTTTTAGTTAAATTTAAAGCGTATTAACCTAAAAAACAATTTATTATGCTTTCAAAATCAAGAATTTTATCAACCCTGGGCGGTTTTATCTTCATTTTCTTAGGACCGTGGATGTTTTTCACGTTCATCGCTAACAGTTTCTTTGAAAATCAAAAAACAGCCGTCGGAAAAAACCTGATGCGTCCCGATGATCAAATGGATATGATCTTGCTGACTGTAGGATGTCTGATTCTAGCCTATGCGTTTTCAACGCTCTATTCCAAATGGGCGCGCGGCGCTCACAATTTTGGTCAAGGATTTGAATTTGGCGCTTGGCTAGGGGTATTTACTGGCTTGGGAGACGGTCTCATTATGTACGCTACCAGTAATATGATGAGCCTTACTGGCCACATTGCCGATGGTATTTGGTGGATTGTATGGTTGGGAATTACAGGAGGTGTTGTTTCGCTTATTTATCGCAAGACATCCTAAATTCAAAAAATAAACAAAACTAAAAAGAGGCTTTGTGCCTCTTTTTTTTATTGAATGCTTTTAATAACTGCCTTTTCTGCTTCTTTTCGCGAGCCGTCAAAACCGCTTATTCCCGAAACAGTGGTGTATTTTAGAATATTTTTTTTGTTAGGGAAAATTCGTTGGTAAGCACTTTGGCACATCAAAGTTGCCTCGTGAAATCCACACAAAATGAGTTTGAGTTTGCCCGGATAAGTATTCACATCTCCAATCGCATAAACGCCTGGAATGTTTGTTTGATAATCCAAACTATTATCCACTTTAATAGCATTTTTTTCAATTTCCAAGCCCCAGTTGGCAATGGGTCCCAATTTGGGGCTCAAGCCAAAGAGCGGAATAAAATCATCCACTTCCAAGCGAATGGACTCATTTTCTTTTTGGAGGGATATCGCCTCTAAACTCTCAGCTCCCTCAAGAGCAACAACCTCTGCGGGAGTAATCAAATTGATTTTGTTAGCATTCGAAAGGGCTTGTACTTTTTCGACCGAATCCAATGCACCTCGAAATTCTTTTCTACGATGAATCAGCGTGACTTCACTAGCTACATCGGCCAAAAATATAGCCCAATCCAAAGCCGAATCGCCTCCCCCAGCAATCGCTACCCGACGTCCCCGATACACTTCCGGATCTTTGATCATGTATTGTACTCCGTTGTCTTCATAAAACGAAAGGTTGTCGAGCAAAGGTTTTCGGGGTTCAAAACTCCCCAATCCACCCGCAATAGCAACAATCGGAGCCTT
>JAURCF010000035.1 GCA_030828565.1 Flavobacteriaceae bacterium | reverse complement strand
CGCTCATTTTTCCGCCGATGTAGCTCAGGGGTAGAGCGTTTCCTTGGTAAGGAAGAGGTCACGAGTTCAAATCTCGTCATTGGCTCTTTTTTATATCGAAACCCATTTCTTAAATTCGCTTTTAGTTACCTTCTGTTTTACTAGGTTTTATCCCTTTACAAGAGAGCTTTTAACAACTTCTCTTTCAATGTTTTGGAACTAATTTCAAACTTTGAAAAAAAAATTCAAACTTTTGTATTCTATTACGTTTAAAAATTAATATATTTGCGCTCATTTTAAAAGCAAAAAAATTAATTCATTATGGCAAAGGAAAATTTCGATCGTTCCAAACCCCATTTAAATATTGGTACAATTGGGCATGTCGATCACGGTAAAACAACATTAACTGCTGCGATTACCAAAGTACTAGCAGATGCAGGTCTTTCTGAGGCAAAAAGCTTTGATCAAATTGACAACGCACCTGAGGAAAAAGAAAGAGGTATAACGATCAACACTTCACACGTTGAGTACCAAACAGCAAATCGTCACTACGCACACGTTGACTGTCCAGGTCACGCGGATTATGTAAAAAACATGGTTACGGGTGCTGCTCAAATGGATGGAGCTATTCTAGTTGTTGCGGCAACAGATGGTCCCATGCCACAAACACGCGAGCACATCTTGTTAGGTCGTCAGGTTGGAGTTCCAAGAATCGTTGTATTCTTGAACAAAGCCGACATGGTCGATGACGAAGAATTGCTAGAACTTGTTGAAATGGAAGTTCGCGACCTATTGAGCTTTTACGATTATGACGGAGACAATGGACCTGTTATTTTAGGTTCTGCTTTAGGAGCATTGAACGGAGAGCAAAAGTGGGTTGATTCTGTTATGAAATTAATGGATGAAGTTGATGCTTGGATTGAATTGCCAAAACGAGACGTTGAAAAAGATTTCTTGATGCCTGTTGAAGATGTATTTTCAATTACAGGTCGTGGAACTGTAGCTACTGGTCGAATTGAAACAGGAGTTGCCAACACAGGTGATTCTGTTGACATTATCGGTATGGGTGCTGAAAAATTAACCTCTACAGTTACAGGAGTTGAAATGTTCAGAAAAATTCTTGATCGAGGTGAAGCAGGAGATAACGTAGGAATTCTTTTGAGAGGTATTGAAAAAACCGACATCAAAAGAGGAATGGTTATTTGTAAGCCAGGATCTGTAACTCCTCACTCCAAGTTCGAAGCTGAGGTTTATATTTTGAAAAAAGAAGAAGGTGGACGTCATACTCCATTTCATGATAATTATCGTCCACAGTTCTATGTACGAACTACGGATGTAACAGGAAACATCAACTTGCCTAGTGGCGTTGAGATGGTGATGCCTGGAGATAACTTGACAATCACAGTAGATCTTATTTCACCCATTGCATTGAGCATTGGTTTGCGTTTTGCAATTCGTGAAGGAGGACGTACTGTTGGTGCAGGTCAGGTAACTAAAATTATAGACTAACAATCACATAAGTTTTGTTCAAGAGGTGTCTCGCTATGCGAGACGCCTTTTGTGACAAATAAAAACGGGTGTTTTATCTTGTTTGATTCGAATCGAATTTTTTCGAGACCTACACCTTTGAGACGGGTTTAGCTCAGTTGGTAGAGCACTGGTCTCCAAAACCAGGTGTCGGGAGTTCGAGCCTCTCAACCCGTGCTAATAAATATTAATTATGGCTAGTTTTATTTCATACGTTAAAGAATCTATAGAAGAACTTAAAAATCATGTAAGTTGGACTCCAACTGCTGAACTTCAACGACTTACGGTCGTTGTGTTGGTTTTTTCTATTCTTTTCTCACTAGCTATTTGGGGAGCTGACACGATATTATCTCGTGTCATTAAAGTATATTTTGATTTCTTACAATAATAACTGGTTGAACAATGATTGAGGCAGACGTTAAAAAATGGTATGTTGTTCGCGCAGTTAGCGGACAAGAAAACAAAATAAAAAATTACATTGAATCGGAAATCAACCGTTTGGGTTATTCTGATTTTGTAGAAGATATTCTTGTACCCACCGAAAAAGTAATTCAAATCCGTAACGGAAAAAAAATTAGCAAGGAACGTGTTTATTTTCCTGGATACATTATGGTCAAAGCCAATTTGTCTGGAGAAATTCCTCACATCATTCGATCAATTACCAATGTGATAGGATTTTTGGGAGAAACCAAAGGAGGAGAACCTGTTCCATTGCGAAAATCTGAAGTCAACAGAATGCTTGGAAAAGTAGACGAGTTGGCGATTCAATCGGAAAATGTTTCTATTCCTTTTGTTTTAGGCGAAACGATAAAAGTTATCGATGGACCGTTCAATGGTTTTAACGGTACCGTAGAAAAAATTAATGAAGAAAAAAGAAAGTTGGAAGTCATGGTCAAAATATTTGGTCGTAAGACTCCTTTAGAGCTTTCTTACATGCAAGTCGAGAAAATATAAATGTTACATATATACGTTAACCTTATAGGCTTCCACTTTTAAGGTTGATCAATTTAAATTAATTAAATGGCAAAAGAAGTTAGTAAAGTAGTCAAACTACAAGTTAGGGGAGGTGCAGCGAATCCGTCGCCACCGGTTGGACCCGCTTTAGGTGCTGCCGGAGTGAACATCATGGAGTTTTGTAAGCAATTTAACGCTAGAACTCAAGACAAACCTGGAAAGGTTTTACCTGTTGTGATCTCTGTTTTCAAAGACAAATCATTTGACTTTGTTGTAAAAACACCACCTGCGGCCGTTCAACTAATGGAAGCGTCGAAGATTAAAAAGGGATCGGGCGAACCAAACCGTGTCAAAGTTGCTAGTGTTACTTGGGATCAAGTAAAAACTATCGCTGAAGACAAAATGCAAGATTTAAATGCATTTACCGTAGAATCAGCCATGAAAATGGTTGCAGGAACGGCACGATCCATGGGTTTAACTGTAAAAGGAAATGCTCCTTTTTAATCTTTAATTGAAAAACAATGGCAAAAATTTCTAAAAAGCGGAAACTAGCGCTTGAAAAAGTAGATAAAAGTAAGTTGTATTCAATTAAAGATGCCTCTGAATTGATCAAAGAAATCACTTCAGTTAAATTTGATGCATCTGTTGATCTTGCAGTTCGCTTGGGAGTAGATCCTCGCAAAGCCAATCAAATGGTTCGCGGTGTTGTGACACTTCCTCACGGTACAGGTAAAAACGCCAAGGTGTTAGCGCTTGTTACACCCGACAAAGAAGCAGAAGCTAAAGAAGCTGGTGCTGATTTTGTAGGACTGGACGAGTATTTGGATAAAATCAAAAACGGCTGGACTGATGTTGATGTAATTGTTACCATGCCTAGTGTAATGGGTAAGTTAGGACCCCTAGGACGTGTTCTAGGACCTAGAGGTTTGATGCCAAACCCAAAAACTGGAACGGTAACTATGGATATTGCTAAAGCAGTAAGCGAGATCAAAGCGGGTAAAATTGACTTTAAAGTTGATAAAACTGGAATTGTTCACACTTCCATTGCTAAAGTTTCATTTGACGCCGACAAAATTGCGGGAAATGCGAATGAATTCATCCAAACGTTGGTGAAGTTAAAACCTTCAACAGCCAAGGGAGTTTACATTAAGAGCATTGCCATGTCGAGCACAATGAGTCCTAGTATCCTTATTGATAACAAACAATCCTAATCGGTAGTAAAATTTAAGAAACATGACTAGAGAAGAAAAATCAAAAGTTATTGCCCAATTAACTGCCGAGTTAGCGGACAACTCAAACATTTATTTAACAGACACTTCTGGATTGAACGCCGCGGCGACCTCAAACCTTAGACGTGCTTGTTTCAAATCGGGTGTCCGTATGGCAGTTGTAAAAAACACCTTGCTAGCAAAAGCGATGGAGGCTTCTGATAAAGATTTCGGTGAACTCACAGAAATCCTTAAAGGAAATACTTCGCTGATGTTCTCAGAGGTTGGAAACGCACCCGCAAAGGTCATTAAAGAATTTCGAAAGAAATCTGATAAACCTATTCTAAAAGGAGCTTATATTGAAGAAGCTACTTACGTAGGGGATGATCTAGTGGAAGCCTTAGTTAATATTAAATCTAAGGAGGAGTTATTAGGAGAAATTATCACCTTACTCCAATCGCCTGCTAAAAATGTTGTATCAGCGCTTCAATCAAGCGGTAATACATTGAGTGGGATTATTAAAACGCTTTCTGAAAAAGAAAGTTAAGCAACAAAAATTAATTTATAACAATTTCAAATACGAATAAAAATGGCAGATTTAAAAGATTTTGCAGAACAATTAGTAAACTTAACAGTTAAAGAAGTTAACGAATTAGCTACTATTTTAAAAGAAGAGTACGGCATCGAGCCTGCTGCTGCTGCAGTTGCAGTTGCTGCTGGTGGAGCTGCTGGTGGTGATGATGCTGCTGAAGAAAAATCAGAATTTGACGTAGTATTAAAAGCTGCTGGTGCATCCAAATTAGCAGTAGTTAAGCTTGTCAAAGAATTGACAGGACTTGGTCTTAAAGAAGCAAAAGAGCTTGTTGATAATGCACCTAGCAATATCAAAGAAGCAGTTTCTAAAGACGAAGCCGAAGGGCTTAAATCTTCTTTAGAAGAAGCTGGAGCTGAGGTAGAACTTAAATAAGTTCCCCCTCAACCAACGATTGGTTTAGACTTTTGAAGTGTTTCAAAGGTCTAAACCCTTTCGTGTTTATAAACACTACAGGTGTTTATTATCAATTTATTGTAATTAAAAAATTGTTCATTGATGTCAAGTACACTTGAAAGACTAAATTTTGCCTCCGCAACTCACACTCCCGATTATCCTGATTTTTTGGATATTCAAATCAAATCTTTTCAAGATTTTTTTCAGTTGGAGACCAAATCAGAAGAACGAGGAAATGAAGGATTGTACAATACCTTCATGGAAAACTTCCCTATTACGGATACCCGTAATCAATTTGTTCTAGAATTTTTAGACTATTTCGTTGATCCGCCAAGATATTCCATTCAGGAGTGTATCGAAAGAGGATTGACTTATAGCGTTCCTCTCAAGGCACGTTTAAAGCTGTACTGTACTGACCCAGAACACGAAGACTTTGAAACTATTGTTCAGGATGTGTATTTGGGAGTTATCCCCTATATGACACCAAGCGGAACCTTTTGTATCAACGGTGCTGAACGAATTGTAGTTTCACAACTTCACCGTTCTCCAGGGGTGTTCTTTGGACAGTCGTTTCACGCCAATGGAACTAAATTATACTCTGCTCGAGTCATTCCATTCAAAGGTTCTTGGATTGAATTCGCAACAGACATCAACAATGTCATGTATGCATACATTGACAGAAAGAAAAAATTACCTGTAACAACTTTATTCCGTGCAATTGGATTTGAACGTGATAAAGACATTTTAGAAATTTTTGATCTTGCTGAAGAAATCAAAGTCTCAAAAACAGGTCTTAAAAAAGTTTTAGGTCGCAAACTCGCCGCTCGAGTATTGAATACTTGGTTTGAAGATTTTGTGGACGAAGACACCGGAGAAGTAGTTTCGATAGAACGAAATGAAATTGTTTTAGATCGTGATACAATTCTTGAAAAAGAGCATATAGACGAAATCATCGAAGCCAATGTGAAAACAATCCTAATTCATAAAGAAGAAGGACAATCTGCAGACTACGCAATTATTCACAATACCCTTCAAAAAGATCCAACAAATTCAGAAAAAGAAGCCGTTGAACATATTTATCGTCAACTTCGTAATGCTGAGCCGCCAGATGAGGAAACAGCTCGTGGAATAATTGACAAACTCTTCTTTTCTGACCAACGTTACAACCTAGGAGAAGTTGGGCGTTATAGAATGAACAAAAAACTAGGATTGGACATTGCAAAGGACAAGCAAGTCTTGACGAAAGAAGATATCATTACGATTATCAAATTTTTGATTCAACTTATTAATTCCAAAGCAGAAATTGATGATATTGACCACCTCTCCAATCGTCGTGTACGAACAGTAGGGGAGCAGTTATCTTCTCAGTTTGGAGTTGGCTTGTCTCGAATGGCACGAACCATTCGTGAACGTATGAACGTTCGTGACAACGAAGTATTTACTCCCATTGACCTGATCAATGCCAAAACACTTTCTTCGGTAATCAATTCCTTTTTTGGAACCAACCAGCTTTCTCAATTTATGGATCAAACCAATCCATTAGCAGAGATTACTCACAAACGACGTTTGTCTGCACTAGGACCTGGAGGTTTGTCAAGAGAAAGAGCTGGATTTGAGGTACGAGATGTACACTATACGCACTACGGAAGACTCTGTCCTATTGAAACCCCTGAAGGACCCAATATTGGACTGATTTCATCGTTGGCAGTTTTTGCAAAAGTGAACAACCTTGGTTTTATTGAAACGCCTTACCGATCGGTAACTGATGGAAAAATCAATTTAGACGAAGTTAAGTATCTATCTGCTGAGGAAGAAGAAGGGATGTTAATCGCTCAAGCGAATATTTCAAAAACCAAAGAAGGAGCAATCAATATTGACAAAGTTATTGCTCGTGAAGAAGCAGATTATCCAGTTGTAGAGCCCAATCAAGTAAATTATACAGATGTAGCTCCTAACCAAATAGCTTCTATTTCGGCTTCATTAATTCCTTTCTTGGAACATGATGATGCCAACCGTGCGCTTATGGGATCGAATATGATGCGTCAAGCAGTTCCATTATTGAGACCTGAGTCCCCCATTGTTGGTACTGGCCTTGAACGTCAAGTAGCTTCTGATTCACGGGTATTAATTAATGCCGAAGGAAAAGGGGTTGTTGAGTACGTTGATGCTGAAAAAATCACTATCAAATACAACTACTCAAACATTGAAAAGCTGGTTTCTTTTGAAGATGAAAGTAAAACATACAATCTTGTAAAGTTTCGAAAAACAAATCAAGGGACCTGTATCAACTTGAAGCCGATTGTTAAAAAAGGCGATAAAGTAAGTAAAGGACAAGTTCTTTGTCAAGGATACGCTACTGAGGCGGGCGAATTGGCATTAGGACGTAACCTTAAAGTGGCATTTATGCCATGGAAAGGTTATAACTTTGAGGATGCGATTGTAATTTCTGAAAAAGTAGTTCGTGACGATGTATTTACATCGATTCATATCGACGAATATTCTTTGGAAGTTCGAGATACTAAACTCGGAAAAGAAGAATTAACCAACGACATTCCTAACGTTAGTGAGGAAGCGACGAGCAATTTGGATGAAAACGGAATGATTCGGGTAGGAGCAGAAGTGCACCCTGGAGATATCCTGATTGGAAAAATTACTCCCAAAGGAGAGTCCGATCCTACTCCAGAAGAAAAACTTTTGCGTGCCATTTTTGGTGACAAAGCCGGAGACGTAAAAGATGCATCTTTAAAAGCTTCACCATCATTGAATGGAGTGGTTATTGATAAAAAATTATTTACACGAATTGTTAAAGACAAGCGTAAGCGGTCTCAAGATAAAGAGGCAATTACGGAGCTTGAAGCAACTTACGAAACAAAATTCAACGAACTTAAAAGCGTATTGGTTGAAAAACTCTTTACGCTATTGAGTGGAAAAACATGTCAAGGAGTTCAAAACGACCTAGGAGAAGAAGTGCTTCCAAAAGGAAAAAAGTACACCTTGAAAATGTTAAACGCTGTTGATGATTACGCTCACCTTATTGGAGGGAGTTGGACGGTTGATAAGAAAGTAAACACCAATGTTGCGGACTTAATGCACAATTTTAAAATCAAAGAAAATGATTTACAAGGAGCATTGCGACGCGATAAGTTTACCATTTCTGTTGGAGATGAACTTCCTGCTGGAATTCTAAAATTAGCGAAAGTGTATATCGCCAAAAAGAGAAAACTTAAAGTAGGAGATAAAATGGCAGGACGTCACGGAAACAAGGGTATTGTTGCCCGAATTGTCCGTCAAGAAGACATGCCGTTTTTGGAAGATGGAACACCTGTTGATATCGTATTGAATCCACTCGGCGTACCTTCTCGTATGAATATTGGTCAGATATACGAAACCGTTCTTGGTTGGGCAGGACAAAAACTTGGAAAGAAGTTTGCCACCCCAATTTTTGATGGAGCAACACTCGATCAAATTAACGAGCTAACTGAAGAAGCTAATGTTCCACTATTTGGTCATACTTATTTGTATGACGGAGGAACTGGAGAACGTTTCGATCAGCCAGCAACAGTAGGTGTGATTTATATGTTGAAACTAGGACACATGGTAGACGACAAAATGCACGCTCGATCTATTGGACCTTACTCCCTAATTACGCAACAACCTCTTGGAGGAAAAGCGCAGTTTGGAGGTCAGCGATTTGGTGAGATGGAAGTATGGGCACTGGAAGCTTATGGAGCCTCTAGCACACTTCAAGAAATTCTTACAGTGAAGTCCGATGACGTTGTAGGACGTGCCAAAACATATGAGTCGATTGTTAAAGGAGAAACGATGCCTGAACCAGGCTTACCGGAATCCTTTAACGTATTGATGCACGAATTGAAAGGTTTAGGACTTGACATTCGATTAGAAGAATAGATAAAATTTAAAACAGTACCATTTATTATGGCTAGAAATAACGATGCGCCTAAGGCGTTAAAATTCAGTAAAATTTCAATTGGTTTATCTTCTCCTGAAACCATTTTGGCATCGTCAAGAGGTGAGATTCTGAAACCAGAAACCATCAATTATCGTACGCACAAACCAGAGCGTGACGGATTGTTTTGTGAACGAATTTTTGGTCCTGTTAAGGATTTTGAATGTGCTTGTGGAAAGTACAAACGTATTCGCTACAAAGGAATTGTTTGTGATCGATGTGGGGTTGAAGTTACCGAGAAAAAAGTACGTAGAGATCGTGTAGGACACATCAATTTGGTAGTTCCTGTTGCTCATATTTGGTATTTCCGTTCGCTTCCCAACAAAATCGGATACTTACTAGGCCTTCCTTCCAAGAAGTTGGATATGATTATTTACTACGAACGATACGTAGTTATTCAACCAGGTATTGCTACCAATGCTGAAGGAGAGCCTATCCAAAAAATGGATTTCCTTACAGAGGAAGAATATTTGAATGTGATGGAATCCATTCCACAAGAAAATCAATATTTGGAAGACAGTGATCCTAACAAATTCATCGCCAAAATGGGTGCGGAGTGTTTGATTGAATTGCTTTCTCGAATTGATTTGGATGCACTTTCTTTCGAATTGCGTCACAAAGCCAATAACGAAACTTCCAAGCAACGAAAAACGGAAGCGCTAAAAAGACTTCAAGTAGTGGAAGCTTTGCGCGAATCCAATAACAATCGTGAAAACAAACCTGAGTGGATGATCATGAAAGTGATCCCTGTAATTCCACCAGAATTAAGACCCTTAGTTCCTTTGGATGGAGGTCGTTTTGCGACATCCGATTTGAACGACTTATACCGTCGTGTTATTATTCGAAACAATCGTTTGAAACGATTGGTTGAAATCAAAGCACCTGAAGTTATTTTACGAAACGAAAAACGAATGTTGCAAGAGTCGGTAGATTCTTTGTTTGACAACACTCGTAAGTCTTCTGCTGTCAAAACAGATGCGAATCGTCCGTTGAAATCCCTTTCAGATTCCTTAAAGGGGAAACAAGGTCGTTTTCGTCAAAACTTATTAGGAAAACGAGTAGATTATTCCGCGCGATCGGTAATTGTTGTTGGGCCGGAATTAAAATTATACGAATGCGGATTGCCTAAAAACATGGCTGCCGAGTTGTACAAGCCTTTTATCATTCGAAAACTGATTGAAAGAGGAATTGTTAAAACGGTAAAATCTGCTAAAAAAATTATAGACAAGCGTGAGCCTGTAGTGTGGGATATCCTAGAAAATGTATTGAAAGGCCACCCTGTATTACTGAACCGTGCTCCTACTTTGCACCGATTAGGGATTCAGGCGTTTCAACCAAAGCTTATCGAAGGAAAAGCGATACAGCTTCACCCCCTAGTGTGTACTGCATTTAATGCGGATTTTGATGGGGATCAGATGGCGGTTCACCTTCCTTTAGGACCCGAAGCTATTCTGGAGTCACAAATGTTGATGTTGGCTTCTCACAATATTTTAAATCCTGCAAACGGATCTCCTGTTACGGTTCCCTCTCAGGATATGGTATTGGGTCTGTACTACATGACCAAGTCGCGCTATTCAACAAAAGAACATCCTGTTAAAGGTGAAGGATTGACGTTCTACTCAGCTGAGGAAGTAAATATTGCTTACAACGAAGGCAAAGTAGAAATCAATGCCATGATTAAAATTCGAACCAAAGACTTCAACGAGAGTGGAGAACTGGTGAATCAAATTATAGATACAACTGTGGGGCGTGTCCTCTTCAACGAAGTTGTGCCCGAAGCCGCTGGATTCGTAAACGAGGTATTGACCAAAAAATCGCTGCGTGATATTATTGGAAATATTTTGAAAGTAACAAGTGTTCCTGAAACAGCTGCTTTTCTTGACAAGATTAAAAACATGGGGTACTCGTTTGCATTCAAAGGAGGCCTTTCATTTAGCTTGGGAGATATTATAATTCCTCAAGAAAAACACGTAATGATTGATCAAGCCAATGAGCAGGTTGACGGAATTATCGCCAACTACAACATGGGGCTTATTACTAACAATGAGCGTTATAACCAAGTAATTGATATTTGGACTTCAACCAATGCAGCTTTGACTGAATTGGCGATGAAGCGTATTCGTGAAGATCAACAAGGATTCAACTCTGTATATATGATGTTGGATTCGGGTGCAAGGGGTTCGAAAGAACAAATTCGCCAGTTGACAGGTATGCGTGGATTGATGGCCAAACCTAAAAAATCAAATGCGGGTGGAGGCGAAATTATTGAAAACCCAATTCTTTCTAACTTTAAGGAAGGATTGTCGATTTTGGAATACTTTATCTCTACACACGGAGCGCGAAAAGGATTGGCAGATACCGCACTTAAAACGGCAGATGCTGGATACCTTACACGTCGTTTGGTGGATGTTGCTCAGGATGTTATTGTAAATTCTGTGGACTGTGGAACTCTTCGAGGCGTTTCGGTAGCACCGCTTAAGAAAAACGAAGAAGTTGTAGAAACATTGGGCGAGCGAATTCTTGGTCGTGTTTCATTGCACGATATTTACAATCCGCTTACCGACGAAGTTTTGGTAAAAGCAGGAGATGAAATTTCTGAAGAAAATGTAAAAGCAATCGAAAACTCTCCTATCGAAAATGTTGAGGTTCGTTCAGCTCTTACTTGTGAAGCTCCAAAAGGAATTTGTGCCAAATGTTACGGTAGAAACCTTGCAACTGGTAAAATGGTTCAACAAGGAGAAGCTGTAGGGGTTGTTGCGGCACAATCGATTGGTGAACCAGGAACTCAGCTTACGTTGAGAACTTTCCACGTAGGTGGTATTGCAGGAAACATTTCTGAAGAAAACAAATTAGCCGTTAAGTTTGACGGAATTGCTGAAATCGAAGAATTGAAAACAGTTTCTGGAAAAGATGCAGACGGTAATGCCGTGAATATTGTTATTTCTAGGACCTCAGAAATCAAATTGGTAGACAAGAAAACAGGATTGATCCTAAGCACCAACATTATTCCTTACGGATCTACATTGATGATCAAAAACGGTCAGGCACTCAAAAAAGGCGATGTCGTTTGTCAGTGGGATCCATACAACGGTGTTATTGTTTCTGAATTTGCAGGAGTCATTGAATACGAAAATGTTGAACAAGGAGTTACTTATCAAGTTGAAATTGATGAGCAAACTGGTTTCCAAGAAAAAGTAATCACCGAATCCAGAAACAAGAAAATTATTCCATCCTTATTGATTAAAGACAACAAAGGAGCGATCTTACAATCCTACAACTTACCCTTGGGAGCACACCTTATGGTAGATGATGGCGATAAAATTACAGAAGGTAAAGTATTGGTGAAAATCCCTAGAAAATCTGCAAAATCTGGAGATATTACAGGAGGTTTACCACGAGTTACCGAATTGTTTGAAGCTCGAAACCCTTCCAATCCTGCCGTTGTTTCTGAAATTGATGGTGTTGTTTCTTTTGGAAAAATCAAAAGAGGAAACCGAGAAATAATAGTAGAGTCTCGTACAGGAGAAATCACAAAATACTTAGTCAAACTATCTAGCCAAATTTTGGTTCAGGAAAATGACTTTGTAAAAGCGGGAATGCCATTGTCTGATGGATCCATTACTCCAAACGACATTTTGGCTATCAAAGGACCGTCAGCAGTTCAGCAGTATTTGGTAAACGAAGTACAAGAAGTATATCGTTTGCAAGGGGTGAAAATCAACGACAAGCACTTTGAAGTTGTAGTTCGTCAAATGATGCGTAAAGTAAAAATCGACGACTCTGGAGATACTACATTGTTGGAAAACCAATTGGTTCACAAAAATGACTTCATCCAAGAAAACGATGCATTGTTTGGTAAAAAAGTAGTGACTGAAATAGGAGATTCTGAAAACCTGAAGGCTGGACAAATTGTTACGGCTCGAGAGTTGCGGGATGAAAATTCTTTGTTACGTCGAGACGATAAGGCTTTGGTAGTAGCTCGTGATGCAGTCAATGCTACTGCTACACCGATTCTTCAAGGAATTACGCGTGCATCGCTTCAGACCAAGTCGTTTATTTCTGCAGCATCGTTCCAAGAAACTACAAAAGTTCTGAACGAAGCTGCTGTTAGTGGTAAAGTAGATGCCCTCGAAGGGTTGAAAGAAAATGTTATTGTTGGACATAAAATTCCAGCTGGAACAGGAAAGCGCTCTTACAACAACATCATTGTGGGGTATGTCGATGAGTACGAAGAGCTTTTGGCTAAAAAGGAACTTAATTTTTAAGTAAACACTATGAGTGATTCAAAACAAAAGAAAGAAGGTCAAATCAATATTGAATTGGACGAAGCTACGGCTCAAGGGACGTATTCCAATTTGGCGATCATCAATCATTCTGTTTCTGAATTTGTAGTTGATTTTATCAACATCATGCCCGGTGCGCCCAAGGCCAAAGTGAAGTCAAGGATTATTTTGACGCCACAACACGCCAAACGTTTTGTCAAAGCATTGAACGAAAACGTAACCCGGTTTGAAGACGCTCACGGTGAAATTAAAGATTATGAACAGCCGCCGATTCCGCTCAATTTTGGGCCAACTGGCGAAGCATAACAGATTATAAATCCCGCATTTGCGGGATTTTTTTTATCTTGTAGCTATGCAAAAATTCAATTCCTTTAAAGATTTTTATCCGCATTACCTTGCGGAACACCAGCACCCCACGAGTGTTCGACTGCATTTTGCAGGAACTTTGCTCGTATTCCTTTTCATAGGCGGATGCTTTTATTGGGGAGCTACTTGGGAATGGATTGTCGTTCCGCTGGTAGGGTATGGATTTGCATGGGTTGGGCATTTCTTTTTTGAAAAAAACAAGCCCGCTACCTTTCGGCATCCGTTTTGGAGTTTGCGCGGAGATTTTACCCTGTTTTTTGAAATTTTGTTTGGAAAACGTAAACTGTAAGAAGCCCTTAGCTCGTTAGCTCAATTTCCCAAAAACTGATTTTTCTTCTCGTAATGAATCCCAATTTTTCATAAAGCGAAATGGCATGTATGTTGGATTCAAGTACATGCAAGTAAGGAATTTTATTTTCTAAAAACACCTTGTCTGTAGTGTGTTTTATGAGTTGTTTGGCGTACCCTTTTCTTGTATGGTTGGGATGCGTAACAATGGCGCTTATTTCGGTAAATGCATTCATTTTCATACGCTCTCCACAAACAGCTACTAGGGTGTTGCCTTTATAAATTCCAAAATAATCTCCCAATGCAACGGTTTTATTCCTGAAATACCCCGGCTGCACTAAATTCACCAATTCATGTACCTCCTGCTGTTGTTTTTTCTCATGCAAAGCAACGATGTTTTCATGCAACTCGGTTTCTATGGGTGTTTTTAGAATCATTTGGTTGCACACCAAGTTATTTTTTAGACTTAAAAATTTTTTTAGGGAAGGTTTTTTTCCAATGATAAAAAAACGATTCACCAACTTCGAGTAGTGCTCAATCCCCTTGGCGGCTATTTCTGTATCCGTAGCTCCGCCAAAGGCGCAATAGTTAGGATCGTAAAATTGTATTGCCTCGTAGGCAATGGAGTGTCTTTGGTGGGTTTCACTCAATGAGTTCCATGCGGGGTTGTCGAGTTTGTGCTCATCTACAATCAATGCACATTTGTGTTTACTATTCGTTTTTGAGTAGGCTTTGTAGCGGGGAGTAATGGCTAATTTATAAAAAATTACTGAGCTGTTCCCTCTGGTGCGCATCTGCCTGTTGAAACGCGCCTGTAACCCGATACTTTTCTTTAAAAAACAGGCAGGCGTTTCAAACGCGCACCAGGGAGGCTAGTTTTTTCATTGCCTAATATTGCTTACTTCAGTTTCCAATTCCAATTTTACGCTCTGTTCATTAGCTGATAAAGCGCCCTTCATCAAATCATTCGTTTCATAAGGGTCGTTAACCAAATGGTACATTTCTTCCGTTCCATTGGAATTGACAATAAGTTTGTAGTCACCATTACTTAGGGTCCATAATTCATTTGTACCATCTACCAATTCAGCATATTGATAGTTTCTTAGGGTTATAGATTGCGTAAGTAACGATTTAAAACTTTTACTATCGTGAATTTCTTTTGTTGAGACTCCAGCAATTTCGGCTATGGTAGCAAATAAGTCAGTGCTAACTATTAGGTTGTTATCGATTCCGGTTCGTGAAACTAAACTGCCAGAAACAAACAGCGGAACATTAATCCCACCTTGATATAAAGTGTTTTTTACAGTGGACTTGGTATAAGGACTTTGAGCAACTTGATTGGGTGTGCCATTATCCCCAATAAAGATGATTACCGTATTGTCTTTTTCGCTTTCAGGGATGTTGTCTAGCAATCGTCCAATTTGAAAGTCCATGGCTTCGATCGCTCCCATATAGTAGGGGATGGGGTCTTTTCCATTAGTATATGCAGCCAAATTGCCTTGGCTGTGCATATTGCTTGGTGGAACGTGAAAGGGTGTGTGTGGTGCATTATAGGCCAACCACATAAACCACGGCTTGGATTGTTGGTTAATCCAATCTATTGATAAGTCCGTAAAAACTTCTGTTATATATTCTGTGCTTTGACTTGTTACGCCATCTTCGCTCAATTCCCATTCGTAATAATCATTTACTGCACCTCGAATAAGACCGGCGTAATAATCGATTCCAAATGTTTCTGGGTTACTTCCTGAATTGTTTCCCGAAAGATGCCATTTTCCAACGATTGCTGACGCATATTTGTTATTGGTTTCTGTTCCTATAAATTTTTGCAGCGTAGTTTCTGAAATGGCTAATTGATCACCGACGCTTTTAACACCCGTTCTGTAGCCATATTTTCCAGTAATTATCGAAGCTCTCGTTGGGGTGCATGTTGGGTTTGCCCAAAAATTACTAAAAGAAATTCCATGGTTTCTAATCGCATCAATATTGGGTGTATTGGGCTTGATACTTCCTTCTGAAAATCCATTCATGGCATCTTTTCCTAAATCATCTGCAATAATAAAAAGGATATTGGGCGATTCTGTATTGGGCAAATCATTTTCAGTTTCTTTGTTGTTTTTTTCTGAACAGGACGAAATACTCACACCCATAAAAACTATTGATGTGATCATAATTAATGGTATGTTTTTCATTTTGTGTGTCTTTTTTAGTGAGGTTTACCCATGGCAATCCATGTTATAACAAACCTTCAATGGTGTCACAATCAATTTAATACAATTAAAACCCCTACAAGTTTAGACATTCTTTTTTTAAAAAGTTAAATTGGAACGTTGGATTTGACAGATTGTAAGGGTTTCGTGTATGGCACGTTCTGGGGAATCAGCTATGATTTTCCGTCGCAACTGAAAGATAGTGAATTGCAACGGAATTCCAAGTAGAAATTCAATCGCATGAGCTATATACGTTTTGTGCTCTTGTGTTTATTCTATTCGAATCCAGGATTGTGTAAAAAGGGATGCGTTTTCGGTAAAGTCAATTGTTAGGATCTCTTGAGAATCATTTATCGAGAAGTGAAAAACAAATTCATCATTTTCATTATCAATAAAAGGTATCGTTTGATTGTCTATATCTACCTCAAAAGTTCCGCTATTAACCAAGCCTTGTGAGTCTGTATGCGTCAATAAACCCTTGTTGTCTCTAATAGAATCATCTGGGATGAAAGCTAAAAATTCGCAACATCTTGGAATCATATCCGAAATAATTTCATTCATTACTTCGTCTTGGATTTCCCAACGACCAAACAATCCGATTGGTTCCAGATTGTCTATGGGTGAGGGATCATCACTTTCACATTGAAAAGCCATTAATAATCCCGCCAAAAATAATACTCCTAAATATTTCATGAGTTTTAATTCTTCGTCGAATGTATTTAAAACCCATAAAACACCTGAATTATTAATGTTTTTAAATGGTTAAAATAGCGTTAATTTTCAACCTTGATAACAATGGTTTCTAATCAATGAAGCGCAACGGTTGGTAAACATGGGTATTCCGTTGTTTGTTTTTGGTAGAATTATGTCCTAATAACTCTTGAATAAAGCGGATATCGGCACCATTGTCCAGCAGGTGAGTTGTAAAATTATACCGAAATAGATGTGGAGAATATCCAGCAAAGG